>DFEO01000094.1 GCA_002368715.1 Ruminococcus sp. UBA3800 | reverse complement strand
GACCCTTTGATTAAAAGTCAAATGCTCTACCGACTGAGCTAATAGCTCATCACCATTACAGCGACTAATACATTATATCAGATAGCATAGCATTTGTCAAGCGTCACGGCAGCGATTTTGAAATAAATTTACAATTTTCTCAGCTTCGCATATTTTGCCATAACTTTTTTCGTGCCTCTGTCGTCAAAGGCTATCTCCACCAGCATATCGTTTGCCATAGGCTTCACCGAGAGCACGGTGCCCTCGCCGAAGATCTTGTGGCCCACCCTGTCACCGGCGCAAAGCTTTGGCACATCCTGCGTGCTGCCTGTGCTGCGGGCTCTTTGCTGCTCCTGAAGGCTTATGCTTCTCGGCGGCTCAAACCCCATGCTCTGCGGGATCATTACCTCTTCTTTAAAGTTTATCTGTCCCTGCGGCAGCTCTTTTATAAACCGTGACACCTTGTTGTGGTCTGTCCGCCCGAAGAGCAGTCTCTGTGCGGCAAAGGTGAGATAAAGGCGCTCCTTCGCCCTTGTCACCGCAACATAAGCCAGACGGCGCTCCTCCTCGATATCGGCTTCGCTCTCCCTGCTCCTTGCGGACGGGAAGATATTCTCCTCCATTGCCGCCGCAAACACCACAGGAAACTCCAGTCCCTTTGCCGAGTGCATAGTCATCATCACCACATAGTCGGCATCCCTGTCGAGGTTGTCTATATCGGTATAGAGCGATATCTCCTCCAGAAAGCCCGAAAGTGTCGGCTCCTCGTTCTCGTCGATGAAGTTCTGCATCGTGGATTTGAGCTCTGCGATGTTTTCAAGCCTTACAGCGCCCTCGTCGCCCTCTTTTTTCAGCTCATCCGCATAGCCGCTCCTCTCGATCACCTCGTCCAGCAGCTCTGTCAGCTCCAGCTCGTCCGCAAGCTCGGACAGCTCGCTGAACATAGCGGCTGTTTTTTTGAGCAGAGCGGCTTTTCTTGAAAGCGGCGCAAGAGCGTCGGCATCCTCCATAACGGACACGGGGTCTGTCCCCAGATCCGAGGCTATCTGCTCGATCACCGTCACAGTTGCCTCGCCTATGCCCCTTTTCGGGACGTTTATTATCCTTCTCAGCCTCAGCATATCATTCGGATTGTTTATCACCTGAAGATAAGCAAGAACGTCTTTTATCTCTTTTCTGTCATAAAACTTAGGTCCGCCGATTATCTTATATGGGATGTTCCTCTGTATGAACGTGCGCTCCAGGCTGTTTGAGTTTGCGTTCATCCTGTAAAGAACAGCGTGGTCATTGAATTTCATCCCGTTCTCAACATCTTCAAGGATAGTGTCCGCAATGAACTGAGCCTCTGTTCTCTCGGAGCCTGCCTTATATACCGTCACCTTTTCGCCGTCGCCTGCGGCAGTCCAGAGGTTTTTGCCCTTTCTGCCCTTGTTGTGGCTTATAAGCTCATTGGCGCAGGTCAGTATGTTCTGGGTCGAGCGGTAGTTCTGCTCAAGCTTTATCACTTTACAGCTGCCGTCCTCGAACTGCTCCTCAAACCCCAGTATATTCTCGATGGTCGCCCCTCTGAACTTATAAATGCTCTGATCATCATCACCGACAACGCACAGGTTTTTGTTCTTTTCGGCCAGAAGCGAGATAAGCCTGAACTGCGCCCTGTTCGTGTCCTGATACTCATCCACAAGTATGTATTTATACAGGTTCTGATAGTGGTCGAGCACATCGGGGAACTCTTCAAACAGCCTTACGGTATTTACGATGATATCGTCAAAGTCCATAGCGTTAGCCTGGCTGAGCCTTTGCTGATAGACCTTGTAGACCCTGCCTATGGTCATGTTGCGGTAGTCGTCTGCGGCCTGAGCGATATACTCCTCGGGGCCGATAAGGCTGTCCTTGGCGTGGGATATCTCCGACATGATGAGCTTTGGCGGGAACATCTTGTCGTTTATCTCCAGCTCGGAGAGCACCCTCTTTACCGAGCGCTGGGTGTCGTCAGTATCGTATATGGTGTAGTTGCGGTCATAGCCCAGCCTGTCGCCCTCACGTCTTAGTATCCTTGCGCAGACGGAATGGAAGGTGGCGGCAGTTATGCCCTGTCCTGCCTCGCCGAGCATAGCCTCCAGCCTGTCCTTCAGCTCTCCTGCGGCCTTGTTCGTGAAGGTTATCGCAAGGATGTTCCATGGCCTCACACAGTCAAACGCCACTATATCCGCAAGCCTGCGTGCATCGTCCTGTCTGCCCTCTATATAGTCTTTAAGATAAGCTATATCCCCGTCAGACGGCGTCCCGAAGCCGATATCGGCATTATAGGAGTCTCCGAAGAATATCATATTCGCTATCCTGTTGACAAGCACAGTGGTCTTTCCGCTGCCGGCGCCGGCAAGGATGAGCAGAGGCCCCCTGATGCAGAACACGGCCTCCTTCTGCCTGTCGTTCATATGAGAAAAATACTTTTCAAGAGCGAGCCTTTTAAGCTCGTTTATATCGTTTGTCATTTTGACCCTCCAAAGGCCGTGCCCGTAAAAAAGCACGGACAGATAACGTTTTTTAGTTTTTGACCGCCCTCCCGATCGGCAAAGAGCGTAAAGACATTATACCACAGATCGCTCTTTTTGAAAAGGGAGCAGGACAAAAAAGTAACAATATTTTCAGAATTTACGTTTTTGAGACCGAACTTTTGTAAAAAGGCTTGAACTTTCAGCAATTGTTTTGTTATTTGCTTGACAATGGGACAAAAATAGAGTAAAATATAAAAGGATATTTGCGTTCATTTGCGAAAGGATGCTTTCGCTTGATATAAGGATGTGTAAAAACGAACTTGTAAAGTCATTCCACGGCGAAACTGCCTGCACATCATGCTTACATATTCATTACAGGCGCATTTGCGCAGAAAGGAAGGAGCAGCCTGCTTCTGCCCTTTATTTGCGTTGCAGATTTTTGGCAGCAGGCGATCATTTATGGCAAAACAGAATACCAAAGAGACTAAAAGTCCGTCAGCAAAGAGGATGATATTCCGCAGGACCGGAGCATCGAAGCCGCTCACAGTGGCAGAGGGCCCGAAGACCGGCACAGGGAAGAGTCACGGCGCTCAGGCATCAGGCCGCAGGGCACAGACCCAGCAGAAAAGACGCTCTGCCGCCGGAAGCCGGGAGCCTGTGAGAAAGACCCCCGTCAGGATAATCCCTCTCGGCGGCCTTAACGAGATAGGCAAGAACTTTAACGCTATCGAGTGCTCGAACGACCTGTTCGTGCTCGACTGCGGACTTGCGTTCCCGGATGATGATATGCCGGGTGTAGATATAGTTATACCTGATTTTTCGTATATCGAGAAGAATGTTGACAAGCTCAGGGGCGTCGTGTTGACACACGGCCACGAGGATCATATCGGCGGTCTGCCGTATTTTCTCAAAAAATTCAATGTCCCCGTTTACGGCACAAGGCTCACTATCGGCCTTGTAGAGGGCAAGCTCAAGGAGCACGGCATACTTGATGACTGCAAGCTCGTTGTGGTCGAGCCGAGACACACCGTAAGGTTCGGGTGTATGGCGGTCGAGTTTATAAGAGTCAATCACTCGATACCGGATGCTGTGGGCTTTGCTGTCCATACGCCGGCAGGCGTTATTATACACACGGGCGACTTCAAGGTGGACTACACACCTATCGAGGGCGGCATAATCGACCTGCCCAGATTTGCAGAGCTCGGAAACAAGGGTGTTCTGGCTCTTATGGCAGACTCGACGAACTCCGAGAGGCCCGGCTTTACAATGAGCGAGCGCAAGGTGGGCGAGAGCTTTGAGAGACTGTTTGACAGAGCAGAGGGAAAGCGAATAATCATTGCGACCTTTGCATCTAATATACACAGAGTGCAGCAGATAATAAACAGTGCCGTCGTCCACGGGCGAAAGGTCGCCTGCTCGGGCAGGAGCATGGTCAATGTTATGTCAAAGGGCGCAGAGCTGGGCTACCTCAAGGTGCCGGCAGGTGTGCTCATAGATATAGACTCTATCGGAAGATATGCTCCCGAAAAGACTGTAATAGTCACGACGGGCAGCCAGGGCGAGCCGATGTCGGCTCTGAAAAGAATGTCCGAGAACTTCCACCGTCAGGTAACTATAACCCCGAAGGATTTCATCATCATTTCGGCAAACCCTATACCCGGAAATGAAAAGCTGGTAACAGCAGTCGTCAATGACCTTATGCGTCTAGGCGCCGAGGTGATATACGAGGGGATGTATGACGTTCACGTTTCGGGACACGCCTGCCAGGAGGAGCAGAAGCTTATGCTCTCGATAACGAAGCCGAAGTTCTTTATCCCCGTTCACGGCGAGTATAAGCACCTGATGAAGCACAAGCAGACAGCGCTCTCGGTGGGGATACCCGAGGAGAACATCATAATAGCCTCGATAGGAAACATCATCGAGACCGACGGCGTAGATATGAAGATAGTCGGTCAGGCTCCGGCAGGAAGAGTGCTTGTTGACGGCCTTGGCGTCGGAGATGTGGGAGCTATCGTTCTCAGGGACAGAAAGCGCCTTGCAGAGGACGGGCTCATCATTGCAGTGGCAACTATCGACCGTATGTCGGGCGAGATACTTGCAGGGCCTGATGTGGTGTCCCGAGGGTTTGTTTATGTGCGTGAGAGCGAGGAGCTGATGAGCGAGGCGAAGGCTCTGCTCGAGCAGACGCTGAGCGCCTGCCTTGAAAGAAATGTCAAGGACTGGAACACGATCAAGGGCAAGATGAAGGACAGACTCAGCGAGTTCATCTTTGCAAAGACACAGAGAAGCCCGATGATACTTCCTATCATAATGGAGATATAAGAAGCTTTCTATACAGCAGCACAGGCTCTGCGGAAAGGAATGTTTGTTGTAATGAAGAAGAACAACGGTTTTCATCTACTTGTCTGCTCCACCGTGGCGGCAACAGTGATAAGCGCTTTTATCACAGCCTTCATACTGCATAACACCCCGTCGAAAAGCACGGCGGGAAGTGTTTTCATAGTGATAGACGTTGTGTGCGCTTTTATGCTGGCACTGGAATTGTGGGGGTTTTCGACACAGAATAAAAAGAAGATCTCCCGTATGGCAACAATGATAACCAGAAAAGAAAGAGACTCGATGTATAATTTCCCGGCTCCCGTTATCGTTATAGATGCGGATGCCACAGTGATATGGTCAAACCTCGCCTTTGCCGAGAGGGTGTTTCTGGAGGGCGAGCCTTATGGACAGCGTATCGGGGATATAATGAATATAGATCTCGATCAGATCCATACGCCCAAGGGCGACCTCGTTTGTGTTAATACGAAGTTCTATTATGCAAGGGCGGTCGAGAATGAGGCTGACAACAGCCTGACGCTCATCTATTTCAACGATGTGACGGACTTTATCGAGCTTGACTATGAAACAAGGATGTCTCACAGGGCAGTCATCATCATTATGATCGACAACTATGACGAGATAATGTCGGGCGTGCGTGAGAGCGAGAAGGCTCACGTTCAGGTCGAGATAGAGCGCCTTATCGAGGACTTTATCGAGGGCTCGACAGCTATCTCGAAGAAGGTATCCAATGATAAGTTCTTTATCTTTATGGAGGAGCGCCACCTGGCGCCCATAATCGAGCAGCGCTTCAGGATACTGGATCAGGCAAAGAAGATAACCGTTTCCGACCGCTCGAATATAACCCTTTCGATAGGCGTTTCCCGTGACGGCTCCAACCCTGCCGAGAGCGAAAAGTTCGCAAGACAGGCGCTGGAGATGTGTATGGGCAGAGGCGGAGACCAGGCCGCTGTCAAGGAGGACGGCGAGTTCAATTTCTTCGGCGGCCTTTCCTCGGGGACAGACTCGAACAACAAGACCCGTATCAGAATGGTGGCAAAGGCTGTGCTTGAATATATGGATGTCCACGAGAAGGTGCTCGTTATGGGTCACCGCTTCGGAGACCTTGACAGCATAGGTTCGAGCATAGGTATAGTCAATGCCGCAAGACAGCTGGGCAAGCCGGCCTATGTCATAGTTGACAGGACGAAGAACCTTGCGGTATCGCTTATAGATTATCTCGAGCAGACCGTTTCGGACGACCTGTTCATAACACCCAAGCAGGCGCTTTCGATGATCGACGACAGTACGCTGCTGTTTGTGTGCGACACCCATAACCCCGCTCTTGTTGAGTCGGCGGACGTGCTCAAAAAAGCAAAAGACGTGATAGTTATAGACCACCACAGACGTATGGTGGACGGCATCCAGCCGACAGTGATGTCGTTTCTGGAGCCGAATGCTTCGTCTGCCTGCGAGCTTGTCACTATGCTCGCTCAGTATTTCGGGGATGAGGTGAAGATGCCTGCACCGATAGCCGAGGCTATGCTGTCGGGCATAATGCTCGACACAAAGAACTTTGTTATGAAAACGGGCGTTATGACCTTTGAAGCAGCGGCGCTTCTGAAAAAATACGGTGCGGACACCGTTGCAGTGAAGAAGCTGTTTGCAAACTCGATCGAGACTTATCACCAGAAATCGCTGCTGATAAACAACGCATCCATTTATAAAGGCTGCGCTATCGCCTATACCGAGGAGTCCTTCCCCGAGATAAGGATAGCAGCCTCGCAGGCAGCAGACGAGCTGCTGGGCATAACGGGAGTAAACGCATCCTTCGTGCTCTACCAGCAGGGCGACACCGTCAATATCTCCGCAAGGAGCATGGGCGCCTTCAACGTTCAGATCGTTATGGAATCTCTGGGCGGCGGCGGTCATCTGACTATGGCAGCAACACAGATAAAGACCACGCTCGAGGACGCAAAACAGCGTCTCAGCGAGGCGATAGATGAATATATCAGGAACAATATGACTCAGGAATGAAAGGAAGTGCTTTGAATGAAAGTCATTCTTATAAAGGACGTAAAGGGTTCGGGCAAGGCAGGAGATATCATCAATGCCGCCGACGGTTATGCAAGAAACTATCTTATAGCAAGGGGCTTTGCTCTTGAAGCCAGCGCAAAGAACCTAAATGACCTCGCAGGAAGAAAGGCATCCGAGCAGCATAAGCTCGATGTTGAGATAGCAGATAACAAGAGCGTGATCTCGGTCATCAAGGACAAGGAAGTTGTGATAAAGGCAAAGGCAGGCCAGGGCGGCAAGCTCTTCGGCGCTGTGACAGCTTCGGCCGTCAGTGACGCTATCAGAGAGCAGTATAAGGTCGATATCGACAAGAAGAAGATAAACCTGAAGACCGAGATAAAGGCTTACGGAGACTTTGAAGCAGCAGTAAAGCTTACACACGGTGTGGGCTGCAATATTAAGATCAAGGTGATCGAGGAGTAATTATGGCGGCAAACGAAAACAGCGGGTTCGACCCCGCTTCCGTTCTGGGAAGAGAACCGCCGTTCTCCCAGGAGGCCGAGGAGGCTGTCCTCGGCGGTATGCTGCTCGACCCAGAATGTATGTCTACCGTGGCCGAGATGCTGAAGGCCGAGAGCTTTTACCGCCCTCAGCACCAGCAGCTGTACAGCATAATAATAAGAACGATGTTCAATGACTCGGGCAAGGACATCATAAGCGTTATAGACGAGTCTGTGACTATGGGCGTTTTCGAGAACGCATCTATGGCAAAGACCTATCTTTACGGCCTTATGAAAAACGTGCCCACCACAGCAAACATCGACAGCTACTGCAAGATAATCGACGAGAAGGCAAAGACAAGACAGCTCATTGCCTGCGCTAACGATATCCTCCAGAAGGCATATTACGGCACCGAGTCTGCCGAGGATCAGCTCGACAGCGCCGAGCAGGCGATCTATAACATAAGACAGGGCAAGAACGTTCTGGGGCTTGCAAGGATAAGCGACGTTATCGTTGATACGTTCTCGCACCTTGAGGAGATATCGGGCTCGGATGCCGAGGAGTATCTCGGGGCGACCACAGGCTTCAGCCAGCTGGATGCCGTTACCACAGGTCTTAACAAGACCGACCTTATCATCATCGCTGCCCGTCCTGCTATGGGAAAGTCCGCCTTTGCCGCAAATATAGCGGTCAATATGTGCAAGGCAACAAAGAAGGACGTTGTGTTCTTCTCGCTGGAAATGGGCAAGGAACAGCTGGTATCCCGTATGCTTGCAACAGAGGCGCTTATAGACAATTCCCTTATGAGAACGGGAAAGCTCGAGCTGAACGACTGGGACAAGATAGCTGTCGCTGCGGACACGCTTTCTCATCTGCCGATATATTTTGATGACGGCGGCGGAACGACAGTGCCGCAGATGAAGGCGAAGCTCAGACGAATGAAGAACCTGGGCCTTGTCGTTATCGACTACATACAGCTGATGCAGTCCACATCACGCAATGCGAGCCGTGTCGAGGTCGTCAGCGAGATAACCAGAGGCTTAAAGCTTATGGCAAAGGAGCTCAATGTCCCTATCATCGCTCTTTCTCAGCTTTCAAGAAGTGCGGAAAAGCGTGACGACAAGCGTCCTCTTATGTCGGACCTGAGAGAATCAGGCTCTATCGAGCAGGATGCGGACATCATTATGTTCCTTTACAGAGAAGCATATCACGACGAAACAGCCGACAAGTCTACGGCTGAGTGTATAATAGCAAAGAACCGCCACGGACAGACGAGCACTATCCAGCTTGGCTGGATGGGAGAGTATACGCTGTTCAGGGGCATAGATTTCAGGAGAAACGATGAGTGAGTTTTCCGGGGCAGCTGCGGCTGCCATTGAGAAATACCAGATGTGCGATAAGGGCGAACGCTTGCTGGTCTGCCTTTCCGGCGGAGCAGACAGCGTGGCGCTCCTTTTGTGTTTGTTGGAGCTGGGATATAAGGTCAGCGCCTGCCATGTAAACCACTGCCTGAGGGGCGAAGAGAGCGACCGTGACGAGCGGTTTTGCAAAACCCTTTGCGAGAGGCTGGGCGTGCCGTTTGAGAGCACAAGGATAGATGTGGCGGCCTACTGCAAACAGAAGGGCGTTTCTGACGAGCTTGGGGCAAGAGAGCTGAGATACCGCTATTTCGAGTCCTTTGACAGCGACAGGATATGCACCGCACATACCCTCAGCGACCGCCTGGAAACAGCGGTCTTCAACCTTGCAAGAGGCTCGGGACTTCGGGGGATAAGCTCGATCCCGCCTGTCAGAGGGCGCTTTATACGGCCGCTGTGCGAGGTGACAAGGGAGCAGGTCGAGGCTTATCTTGAAAGCAGGGGACAGGTCTACGTCACCGACTCGACGAACCTGGAGGATCAGTATTCACGAAACAGGATAAGACACCGTATAATCCCCGTGATGAAGGAGCTTAACAGCGGCCTTTTCACATCCTACCTGAACACTTCAAGAGCACTTCTTTCGGACAGCGAGCTGCTGGAGAGCATGGCGGACGAGCTGTTTGAAAAATGCCGCCTTGAAAAGGGCTGGGACTGCGAGGCGCTGAAAGGCGCCCACGAGAGCATATTAAGACGTGTGATAATCAGGATAATGGCTGCCGAGGGTCTTGAAGCCAGAACGGCTCAGATAGAAAGGCTCGATGAGATCATCCGTCACGGCGGCAGACAGAACGTCTGCGCAGGCGTGTTTGCAAACGCTTCAAAGGGCGTTCTGACCTTTGACAGCGCCTATGACCCGGATGACAGGGCTGACGAGATAAGGGTCTTTGGAAACGAATGTGTGGACTTTATGAGCCGCAGGATAGAGTTTGAAGTTATAGCGGCTCCTGAAAAAATTGAAAATATTCATAAAAAATTTGCAAATTGCTGCCTCGATTATGATAAAATATATGGTGAGCTTGTTGTCAGAGGACGAAAGAGCGGCGATAAGATAAGACTTTGCGGCCGTGAATTCACATCCGATGTGAGAAAGCTCATAAATTCAAGGCTGCGTCAGGACGAGCGCAAGAGTGCTGTTATCCTTGCGGACGCAGAGGGCGTTGTGTTTGTCGAGGGCTTCGGCGCCGCCGAACGTGTGAAGATCGACGGCTCGACAAAAAGGATACTTGTTTTCAGGATATCATAAAACTGTCACATTGATGTTGTATAATCAGTTGGTCAGTAAAATGAATTGAAAGTGCCTGAATAAAACGTTCGGGTGTGACAAAAATACAGTAGTAAGGTTGTGATCTATTGAAGAACAGTGGAAACGGAAAAACGCTTCTTCTTTATCTTGTGGTCTCAGTTGCGATAATATTCGGGCTCGTTTTCATGCTCACGAATATGTCGGGAGGAAATTCCGATAAGGATTATTCCGAGATCATGGGCCATTTTGACAAGCTCGAGGTATCGGAGTTCGAGCTTGATCTCGGTTCGGGACAGCTCAAATACAAGCTGAACACCGGTGACACGGAAAAGGTCTATTCCTATACCGTGCCGAACGTGTCTATCTTTGCAAATGAGGTGCTCGGCGGAGAGGATGCCGAGAATTACAGGCTCAAGTATAACGAAAAATACCCCGACGAGCCTCTGAAATACGATCTTATCCCGATATCGGACAACAGCTTCTGGCTCAATCTGATCCCGACGCTGCTGATGCTGGGCGTTATGGTGTTCTTCTTTGTGTTTATGATGAAGAGCGCAGGCGGCGGAAAGATGTCCTCCTTCGGAAAGGCGAACGCAAGAGTATCGCCGGACAGCAAGAAGGCCACGTTTGACGATGTGGCAGGAGCCGAGGAGGAAAAGGAGGAGCTTCAGGAGATAGTTGACTTCCTGAGAGACAACAAGAAATACCTTGATATAGGCGCACGCATACCCAAGGGCGTACTGCTGGAGGGCCCTCCGGGAACAGGTAAGACCCTGTTGGCAAGAGCTGTTGCAGGCGAGGCAAAGGTGCCGTTCTTCTCGATCTCGGGTTCCGATTTCGTTGAGATGTTCGTCGGTGTCGGCGCTTCGAGAGTAAGAGACCTGTTCGATCAGGCAAAGAAGAACAGCCCATCCATCGTGTTTATCGATGAGATCGACGCTGTGGGCAGACACAGAGGTGCAGGTCTTGGCGGCGGCCACGATGAGCGTGAGCAGACCCTTAACCAGCTGCTGGTAGAGATGGACGGCTTTGAGGATAATGACTCCGTCATCGTTATGGCAGCCACCAACAGACGTGATATCCTTGATCCCGCTCTTTTGAGACCGGGCAGATTTGACAGACAGATCCTTGTGGGATATCCCGATGTAAAGGGCAGAGAGGATATACTCAAAGTCCACACAAGAAACAAGCCCCTGGCTCCTGATGTTGACCTTGCAACGATCGCAAAGTCTACCGTAGGATTTACGGGTGCAGACCTTGAGAACCTTGTAAACGAGGCAGCTCTGCTTGCAGCAAGGCATAACAAAAAGGCTATCACAAAGGACGAGCTGGAGGAAGCATCCATCAAGGTGATCGCAGGCCCCGAGAAGAGATCAAAGGTGGTCACCGATGCCGAGAAGAAGCTTACCGCTTATCACGAGGGCGGTCACGCTATCTGTACCTATTACTGCAAGAGCCAGGATAAGGTGCATCAGGTCACTATCATACCCAGAGGCGGCGCAGGCGGCTTTACGATGAGCCTGCCCGAAAAGGATAAGTCATATGTTTCAAAGAATGAGATGTTCGAGAACATCATCGTTCTGCTGGGAGGAAGAGTTGCCGAGAAGATAATCCTTGACGATATCTCCACAGGCGCATCAAATGACCTGGAGAGAGCAACTTCTACCGCCAGAAATATGGTCACACGCTATGGCTTCAGCGATAACCTGGGTCCCGTTGTTTACGGCCAGCCCGAGCATGAGGTGTTCCTCGGACGTGATTACAGCAACACCCCGAGCTACTCCGACAACATAGCTGCCGAGATAGATAACGAGATAAGGACTATCATCGAAACAGCCTTTGAAAAGGCTGAGGAGCTGCTGACAGAGCATATCGACAAGCTCCACCTTATCGCTAAGTATCTGATGAAGAATGAGAAGATCGACGGCCCTACATTCTACAAGCTTATGAACGGCGAGATACCCGAGTCTGAGTATCTGGATGTTCCTGCTGCTTCGGTCGATGCTTCACAGAGCGAGGAGCCTGCACAGGCAGAAGATGCTGATGTGAACAGTGAGGAATAAAAAATAAAGACCTGACGGGGCGGCCTTGCTCGGCTGTCCCGTTTTGTGATATTTACGGGAGGATAGGATGAACCTGCTTTTTATAGGAGATGTTGTTGGCAGCAGCGGCTGTGATATACTTGAAAAGAAGCTTTTTGAGATAAAAAGAAAATACAGGATAGACCTGACTGTCATCAACGGAGAGAACTCGGCTGACGGCAACGGCATAACACCGCAGTCTTATCGCAGGCTTATAAATATGGGAGCGGACGTGATAACCACAGGCAATCACTGCTTTCGCCGCAAAGAAACAGAGGAGCTTTTTGACACCGAGCAAAGCCTTCTTCGCCCGGCTAACTATCCCGACGGCGTTGTGGGCAGGGGAGTTGCCTGCGTCGATATGGGCTCGTGCCGGATAGCTGTGGTGAACCTTATCGGAACGATGTATCTCGATGCGCTTGAAAACCCGTTTTTCTGCGCCGACAGGCTCATTTCAGAGCTTGACACCAAAAACATCATAGTCGATTTCCATGCCGAAGCGTCCTCCGAGAAAAAAGCTATGGGCTTTTACCTCGAGGGCAGGGCGACAGCAGTCCTCGGGACGCACACCCACGTTCAGACTGCCGACGAGACTATCCTCGGTGAACACACCGCCTATATCACCGATGTAGGTATGACAGGCCCCGAGCGCTCGGTGCTGGGGGTCAACAAGGATATTGTGATAAACAAATTTCTCTATCACACGCCTGTCAGGTTTACCGAGAGCAGCGAAGCCGCATTTATAAATGCGGTGGTGGTAAGTTTCGATGAAAAATCGGGAAAAGCCACAAATATTGAGAGGATAATTGAGCGATAATAACGAAAAAACGATATCTGCTTGCAATTTTGAATAGATTATAGTATAATCTAAGTGATTTATTTCCCGGCCGAGCGTGCCGGGACAGGTTTTAACAGAAAGTGAGGATAAAAATGGAAGTATTAAAAGTCTCATCAAGATCCGTACCAAACTCAGTTGCAGGCGCTATCTCAGGTGTTATCCGTGAAAGCGGAGCTGTCGAGATCCAGGCGGTCGGCGCAGGAGCAGCGAACCAGGCTATCAAGTCGGTCGCTATTGCCAGAGGTTATCTTGCACCTGTCGGGATAGACCTTATTTGTATCCCTGCATTTGCAAACATCACCATTGACGGTGAAGACCGCACCGCTATCAAGCTCATCTGCGAAGCCCGTTAGGCAGGGCAGGGGCGTGCCCCTGCACCGCCACGTTACGCTC
>DFEO01000009.1 GCA_002368715.1 Ruminococcus sp. UBA3800 | reverse complement strand
TCATCAAAGCCTTCGCACCGCACCCGTCAGTCAGGCTCGGCAAGGGCTGTTTTTTCCTCATCAAAGCCTTCGCCCCGAACCCCGTCAGCCGGCTCGGCATGGGCTGTTTTTCCCTCATCCAAGCCTTTGCACCGCACCCCGTCAGTCAGGCTCGGCAAGGGCTGCACATTTGTCCGCCGGGACTATTCAATATCCGCCGTGTCGCTGGCCTTGACGGACGCCGTGTAAAGCGATGTCAGCAGCACCGCAAGCGTTGTTACCGCAAGGATGACCAGCGGATAGATAACGAACACCTCCGCCGCATTCACCATGACGTCCACCCCGTCAATAAGCCCCAGAACTGCAAACACGGGGTCCATTGCAAGCGCCGTCAGCGGAACACACAGCACCGCCGCCAGCACCGCCGCTGCCACACACACGATAACAAAGCGCAGCGTATGCTGGAGTATCACCGAGCGGCTCTTGAAGCCGACCGCTTTTAACAGCGCTATCTCGCTTTTCTCCTTCGATATGAACGAGCGCTCCATCAGAACGGCTATCATTGCCGCAAGTATCATATCTATCAGCAGCACCAGATACTTCACTGCCGAGATAGTGTCCGAGCTCGAGGTGCAGTCCTCGACATATTCGGAAGCCGTGAACACCTGATCCGTTTCAAAGGCGTCTTTTAACTTATCTGCTCTTTTTTCTATCTCCTCATCATCGGGCTTGTCATCAAACCCTGCCTGGAAGGCGAACACCGCCGACACCGTATCGTCGGGCGTTTCAAAGTCCTGATGAAAGCGTCCGCTCTCGCCCAGATTGTTCATCGACTGGTATGAAGCCGTTACGATGAACTCCTTCTTTTCGCCCTCGCACGAAAGCTCCACCGTGTCGCCTATCTTTGCGCCCAGCTTTTCGAGCACGGGCAGCGAGAGCGCTATCTCGTTTTTATACTGCGGCGCTGTCCCCTCGCAATAGGAATAGTCTTCGGTCTTTGTGCTGCGGTTCTGAAGCATAGGCACATTTTTGTTCTTTCCCTCAAAGCCGATCGTATATTTATACCACAGCTCCACGCACACATCCGCTTTATAGCCGCAGTCCCTGATCTTGCGCTCCACCGCCTCACAGGCCTGCTCGGGAGACTTCGTGCCGCTTATTATATCCATAGATGAAGGCACATCGTTTATGTAGACATCGCTCCTTGTCAGCCCGAGAACGGGGAGCATATCATCGTTGCTGAGAAAGTTTGCGGTGTTCGCAAGTATCCCCAGCAGCAGTATGCAGACGGTGAACACTGCTGTTATTATGCCGAACTGCTTCTTTGCGCTCAGCACATCATTGAGCGCCATAAAGGCTGTTGTCCCAAGGCGGCTGCGCCCGAGAGAGAGCACCCCTCTTTTTTTGAAGCGCTCGCCTGTCTGTCCGCTCCTCACGGCATCCACCGGCGAGAGCTTTTTTATCTTTCTTGTGCTCCTCCAGCTCAGCCCGATTATCACTGCCACAACAGCGCAGCTGCTTATAAACGAGATCAGAAGCGTGTTGTCGCTGCCGAGCACCATCGAGCTTGAAGCCCGTTTTAAAAGCATCCTGCCAAACGGTATCCCTGCAAAGAACCCTATCAGCGCACCCACAATAGCTATCGCTGTGTATTTTACAAGATAAAGCCCCCTGACCGAGCGGTTTTTAAGGCCGATCGCCTTCATCACACCTATCTCACGGAACTCCTCCGCTATCGTGAACCCTATGGTAAAGCGCAGCACTATGACCGACACGATGATGAGCCCCACACCCACCACCAGCAGCATAGCTGCGATTATCATATGGATGATGTAGCTCGTTTCTATCATAGACCTCGGCCCCGAGAACTGCACCTTTGCGCCCTCGGATGCAAGCGCTATCACCTCGTCGGGGTCGTCTGTGTCTATCCCGAAGAAGCCTCCCGAAAATTCGCTGCACTCATCCGCTATCTGCTCATAGTCCCGGCGGCTGAGAAGAAACCGCGGGTTATTCACAAACTCCGAGCCGAACACAGCGTCCTTTACCCGGCCTGCATAGCGAAAGGTCCTTGAACAGCCGCCTGCCTTTATCTCAAACTCGTCTCCCTTTTCAAGCCCTGCTCTTTTCGCAAAGTCCGCCGAGATATAGCACTCGCCGTCTTTTACGTCCTTTATCTTTCTGTTGTCCTCGTCAAAAAGCACGGTCGATGAGTCCCGTGCGCTCTGAACGAGCGCCATGTTCGTAAAATCGACTGCCTTTTTGCCGTCGGTGCGGAAGTTCTCCGCCGTCAGAAGCAGCAGATCGTCCCTGGTGAAGCCGTCCACCATTTCGCTGCTGTCCAAGCTTTTGGACACTTTGTCACAGTCCTTCTCCGACAGCACCAGCATGAAAGCGTCGGGCATCCCTGCCTTGTCGAGGTAATAGTCCGTGCCGTTCATCACCGAGATGATGTTGCTGACACTGGATGATGCGAACATCGAAGCGAGGATAACGAACAGCAGTATCATTATGTTCATCGTCCTCTTTCGCCTTATGTCGTTTCTGAGTATCCTGAAAAACATTCCGAGGTCTCCTTTCCTTTGCGGCACGGCTGTGCCGTGGGTGTGTTTTTCTTCCCTGAGCCTATGATAGCAGAGAAATTATTAAAGAATCCTTAAAATGGTTTTTTGCCCCGTTTTTGCATAAGTCGGGCCTTTCGCTCCAAAGCCTTTCCCGAGGCTTACCGCAGCGCTTTATAATAGGTATATCCGTAGGATAGGTATTTGTGTTAATAAACTGTTATATCTGCATTGCTGTTTTGTAACTTTTGGCTGTTGACAACGGGGGAGATATGTGGTATATTGTAGGTGGAATAATGCTTTTAATGAGATCATTATTTTTCATACGCATAAACATAAAGGAGATAACATTTTACAAGGAGGAATAATTTATGGTTAAGAGCAAGCTCCTTACACCTATACTCGCAGGTGTGCTGGGTGTTTCCGTGGCAGGTTCTGCTGTGGGATATGTTCTGGTGAACAAGGACAGCGACAAGAAGGACAGCAAGAAGACCGAGGTAGTGAGCCCCGTTGATAAGCTCAAGGACGGCGGAGCACTTGTTCCCGGCTTTGCAGGCACGAACGTAACCGAAACTCTTGACACCGCCGAGAAGGCTATCAAGGGCGAGCTCGACTTTGCTTACGATGCAAACGCAAAGCTCACCTTCGGTGATGCTTTCAAGGAGATGGCCGGCACGGATATCGGCAGCATCGGTTTCAAGACGAGCACCAAGCAGAAGGATAACAAGACACAGGCAGACATCTCTGTTCTTTACAATGACAACTCGCTCGCATCCGCAAATGTTATTTATGACAGAGACACGGGACTTGGCTATCTTCAGATACCCGAGCTTTCGCAGTCTTATCTGTCGGTGAACATAAACGACCTTATGTCTCAGCTCGAGCAGGAGTTCACAATGTCCACAGGCGGAACGAGCATCGAGGATATGCTCGGACAGCTCGAGGGACTCGAGTTTGACACCGAGGCTATGAGCGAGAACCTCGGCAAGTACATAGACGCAGCTCTTGGCGCTATGCCCGAGGGCAAGGAAGGCGAGGAAGTAAGCGGCGACATCGACGGTTACGAGTACACCTTCACGACAAAGACCTATACCATAACAGGCAAGGACTTTGCGAATATGGCAAAGGCAGTTCTTGAAGAGGCAAAGAACGACGAGAACCTCAAGTCTCTTTATGAGCAGGTAGGCTCTATGGCAACAGGCACTATGACAGGCACAGTTCCCAACATGAGCTATGAGGATCTTATCGATCAGGTCATCGCTTCTATGGGCGAGGTTGAAGATGGCGGCGAGAGCGTAAGCTTTGATGTTTACTACAATCAGGACATCCCCGCAGGACTTCACTTCGAGCTCGAGGGCAACGAGCTTGATATAAGGAGCGTGCTCACGGGTGCTGTTACGGCGATAGATATGAAGATGAGCGAGGACGGCAATGATATCATGAGCATCCACGGTGCTGTTGAGGAAGATGACGGCACAGCGAACGGCCAGTTCGACATGAGCTTTACAGACGGCAGCGAGAAGTTTGATATGATCTACAAGCTGACAAATGTCGGTGAGAACGGCGGTACCGTAAGATTTGACATCAGCGTTGACACCGGCAGCGAGGCATTCTCGGCATGGGCAGAGATGATAACGAACGTAAGCGACACAGATATGAGCCTGACAGCGACAGTCGGCTACAACGGCGACGAGATGCTCACACTCACCTTTGATGGCAAGCAGACCGAGGCATCCGACATTGATGTACCCACAGGCGAGACGTTTGACATCACTGACGATGAGCAGATAAATAAGTATCTGGAGACAGTTGACACCGAGTCGTTCCTTGCAAACCTCAAGCAGGTACTTGGCGAGGAGATCTACGACCTGTTCGTAGGTTCCGCCGACAACTATGACATCGAAGACGACTTCGACTTTGACGACGACGATGAATATGATTTTGGCGATGTTGACTATGATGACATAGACTTCGATGAAGAAGCTGACGACGACGATATAGCACGCAAGATCGCATAAGCAGTGCTCGCCGCACGGCTAATTCCCCCACCCCATATAAATTGAACCAACTCACAACTTACCCCCTACCCTCCCCGGAGGGCAGGGGGATTTTTTGTGCGTTTAAGAACTATGTTGTAAACCCTGCCAAGGTGTCCAGG
>DFEO01000119.1 GCA_002368715.1 Ruminococcus sp. UBA3800 | reverse complement strand
GTGCATATATGTGCAGGCGGCTTTTATAATAACATCATGTCCTTTACAGCACCTTTACAGATCCCGGAAACAGCTTATCACGATCCCGAAGCCGCACGCTTTTCTGTAAAAAGTTCAAACAAAATCACCGATTCGACAAAAACCTTTGTGAAAAATCGTCAAAAATGTGCATTGAAAACGGGTTAAATTATTGATATAATATAACTGCATTATCCTGCGGTCATCAGGTGCGGCGGATAAACGTAGAATATGATAATGACACTCAAACGGGAGTTTTTACAGGAGGGTCAAAATGAAGATAAGAAGATTAACGGCGCTTGTCTGCGTCTTTTGTATGCTTGCAGCTTCGGCTTTGCCGGTATCGGCAGAGCAAAGCATCAGCGAAGAGGTTTCACAGACTGTGGAAAACAAAGAAGATGCTGCCGGCAGTGTGCTGAGAAATGCGCCTTTGGAAGATGAAGAGGAAGAAGGCGGCGAAGATCCCGAGCCTTCGGATGAAGATCCGCAGGAGCAGGTCATAGACATCTCGGGCGCAAGCCTTGTATACCAGAAGCAGCATTATTATACGGGCAGCTCGATAAAGCCCGAGGTAACTGTGACAGTCGATGGAAAGACCCTTGTCAAGAACGAAGACTACACTATAACCTATCAGAATAATAAAAGTGCAGGCACAGGCTCGTTCATCGTTCGGGGATTCAATAACTATACAGGAAAGATAAAGGGCACCTTTGAGATAATAGTCAAGGCAGCCGATACTCCGACGGGCTTTGCTATATACAATGCTTCTGCAACAGGTGTGGCTATGCGCTGGGATGCCGCAGACGATGTGTCGGGATATCAGATGCAGTATTATGACACTTCAAAAAAAGCCTGGACCGGAACAAAGAACATATCGGCAGGGAAGAATACATATGCTTATATGGGGCTGCCTTCGGGCACAACGGTAAAGATGCGCCTGAGAGCGTATAAGTCGATAGACGGTGTACAGTATTCCGGCGGCTGGGCTATGGCAAATGCCTCCACCGACCCTGCAAAGGTAGCAGGCCTGAGAGAGGTCAAGGCTACAAACAAGAGCTATCGCCTTGTGTGGAAGCATTCTCCAGGGGCTACGGTCTACTGGGTCTATAAGTATAATAAGGACTCAAAGCATTTTGAAGTGATAGCAAAGACCAAGAACCTTTATTATAATGCCGTTTCAACGCCTGCCGCAAAGGAAGCCTATGCTGTCAGAGCAGTTAAGCAGACCTCGTGGTCAGACCTGACCTATGAGGGGCAGGCGACCGTTCTCAAGACGGTGGCATCTCCCGACCGTGTGACGGGAGTCAGCGCAAAGACAAGGCTCAACCGGGTCACCGTTTCATGGAAAAAGGTCGCAGGTGCTGCGTCCTATCAGATATTCTACACCGACAGAGACGGGACCGACCCCGTTTATATCGGCTCGGCCGACAAGACAAAGTCGAGCTTCTCTACCACAAAGATACCTGTTGGCAAAAGAGCCTGCGTCAAGGTGAGAGCTGTAAGCGAATCTATCGACGGGAAGATAAAGGCCACCGGTTTATTCTCGTCCGGAGTCAAGGTCTATGTTTTTGCAAACAGGAGCTACGACGATATCATCGACAGCTATTATAACACGAATTATCTCAAGGTGGTAAACGGTCAGGGCTATTACCTGCCGTCGAGCCTTGAATACAATCTTGACTATCAGCTTTCCTGTCTGGGCGGCACCTGCAGCTTTATCCTGCTCGACCTTGACAGCGGCATTATGATCTCGAAAAACGGCAACACCTATATGGGAACAGCCAGCACGGTAAAGATGCCGTATATGCTCTACTGTCTTAAAGAGATGGAGGACGGCTATCCTTCGATGGACGAGGACATGACCTATACGACTCAAGACGCTCACGGCGGATCGAGTATTATCAACACCTATCCCTTCGGGTCAAAGTGGACTATCAAGGAGATAATGCAGACGATCTTCGATCACAGCGATAATGTCGGATATTTTATGCTTCAGCGCCGTTTCGGAATAGACGGCTATAACGATTATCTGTCTTCCATAGGCTGCCGCACCTCGGTCAGCTGGTCAAACCGCTGGGGCAGCATCTGCGCCTGTGATTCCGCAAAGGAATGGATACAGATGTATGACTACATCTATCACGGAAGATATGCCGACTTTATAAGGTACGGTTTTTCACATTCGTGTGCGAGCAACTTCCGTGTCGGCATAGGCGATAAATACCGTGTGTTCTCAAAGTGCGGCTGGACAGAAGAATACCACCACGACACCAGCGTTGTTGAGGCGGAGCATCCCTATGTTCTCATTTGCTTTACAAACCGTGTCAGCGCAAAGAGGCTCCAGAATGTGGCTCGTGCTGCCGATGCTGTCCACATAAATATGTGGGAGCAGCTGGAGGACTACTATTATTGAAGAGTGAACAAATCTTTTTAAAGGATAAACAAAGCAGCACGCCGGATATTGTCGGCGTGCTGCTTTATATGTCTTATGCTTTTTTAAGTATCGCCCTGATCGTCGGCCGCAGCAGGGATCATCATCTGTGAAAACTTCTCGTAAATGTCGGGGTGATTTTTTTTGAGCCTTACAGGTCTCAGCGATGTGTCGGTGAAGCAGTGCCTTGTCTTTGCAAGACAGGCAAGCTGACCCGTGGTAACGTTCGTTATCTCATATTCAAGGGCATACTTACAGCCGCTCCACTCGGTGAGTGTGGCCCTGACCTCAAACTCATCACCGAAGCGGACAGGGAATTTGTAATTTGTTTCCACCGACAGTACCGGTGAAACGAGCCCTCTTTTTTCTATCTCCGAAAACGGCAGCCCCACCTGCTCGAGCAGGTCTACCCTTGTTTCCTCCAGCCACCTCACATAGTTCGAGTGGTGGATGATATCCATTCTGTCGGTCTCATAATAATATGCCTTGCGGCGGTAAGGCTTTATCTGCATATGGCGTCACTCTCCCGCTGATGTATTGTCGTTGGTGCAGAACTGGCTGCCAAGGATATCGCTTTTTAACAGGCCGTATATGTTAAAATCCGCATAGGTGTTTACAAACTTTGCCTGGCGCTTCGTTCCCTCACAGGTAAATCCGCATTTTTCCAGCACCCTGTTCGACGGGATGTTCTTTACCATCACCTCGGCCTCTATGCGCTGTATATTCGTATCCTCAAAGCAGAACCTTATCACCCGTCTAAGCGCCTCGGTCACAAAGCCCATCCCCTGGAAAGACCTTGATATGCGGTAGCCTATCATAGCCTGACGCTCGTTTTTTATATCGAACAGGTTCACTTCTCCGACGATGCGTCTGTTGAGCTTCAGCTCTATCCCCCAGCTTATGTGATCGTTTCGGCCGTTTTTGCGGCGCTTCTCCTTAGCCTTGAAAGCCAGCAGAGGTTCACGCTCTCCCTTTGTCATATGTCTTCCCCAATAACGGTAGAGCTCCTCATCTGCGGTATAGGTCTTCATGCTTTCTGCGTCCTCGGGAGTTTTCTCTCTCAGAATAAGACGCTCGGTCTCCAGCACGGGAAAATGATAAAAATAATAATCAAGATCGTGCAATCCCGTTCCCTCCATTTAGCATTCGTTCCCATTGATTATACCACAAACTTTCCCGCTTGTAAATCCCTTTTCCCTTTTTATCCGCAAAAAAAGCGGTATGCTCATCCTGCATACCGCCCGTTTTTATCCTTCGCTGCTCACCGACACCAGCTTAAACCCAAGCTCTTCTATCTGCGAGCCGAGCTTCTCGGCATCGAGCGCTTTTTCGCTCACGACCACAGTTTCGCCGTCCTTAGCCGAGGATCTTACCTTTTTCACGTCAAAGCTTTGCTTTATCATATCATTGACGTGCGCCTCGCACATCTTGCATTTCATTCCCTCGATCTTCAGCGTGGTCTTTATCATTATTATCATCCTTTCCTGTGCTTTATCCCATTATATCACAGCAGCACGCCAAAGTCAACAGCTATCCCAGCGCACAGTCAAGGCTCATCATAACAACAAAGCCCACTGCAAAAAATATAGTCCCCAGATTTGAATGGGGCTCCTCGCTCATCTCGGGAACGAGCTCCTCGACCACCACATATATCATAGCTCCTGCCGCAAAGCTGAGAAGATAAGGCAGAACAGGGATGACAAGGCTTGAAAGAAGTATCGTTACGACAGCGCTCACAGGCTCGACCGCTCCTGAAAGCGTTCCGCCTGCAAAGGCACGCTTTTTGCTCATACCCTGAGAGCAAAGCGGCATCGAGATTATAGCGCCCTCGGGGAAGTTCTGTATAGCTATTCCAAGCGCCAGCGCAAAAGCTCCTGCCGAGGTTATCATAGGGTCGCCCGAAAGCCAGCCTGCATAAACGACACCCACTGCCATACCCTCGGGTATGTTATGGAGCGTGACTGCTAGCAGCAGCATAGTCGTCGGGGAAAGGCGGCTTTTGATCCCCTCGGGAGAGGAGGCGTTTATGTGAAGATGCGGAGTGACAGTATCGAGCAGCAGCAAGAAGAATATCCCCAGAAGAAAGCCCACAGCCGCCGGCACGAAAGCAAAGCGTCCCATATGCGAGCTTTTTTCTATCGCAGGGATGAGCAGGCTCCACACTGAGGCTGCCACCATAACACCGCCTGCAAACCCCAGAAGTATCCTTCTTGCGGTAAGGCTTATACTGTTTTTCATAAAAAACACACAACCCGAGCCAAGAGTCGTTCCGATAAACGGTATGGTTATCCCGATAAGCGTTTGTGTATCCATAAGTATCTCCCTCCATTGTAATATGATCGGTGCTGCGGACAGGCAGTTAACACCAGCTAACTATATTATACTCAAAACCGCCGGAAATGTCAACAGGCAGGGGCGTGCCCCTGCACCCAATTCCCCCACCCATCCTGGGGCGTGCTGGCTAGTAAAATGCCCCTGCCCTCCCCGGAGGGGAGGGGGTAGGCTTTGCGGGGGCTTTTCAGTTGCACACTGCGTGAACCTTGGGAAATAGAGCAAAGGCACGTTTAACAACAAAGCCGAAAACATCCGCCAGGGGTAAAGCCGTGCGGCGAGCACCGCCCCTGGGGTTGAAATGGTGGGGGATTTGTGGTATGATATAGTTGTGAGCTTATTATATAGCCGAAGGAGGAGAGACTATGAGCAAAAAATATATCCTTGCCCTTGACCAGGGCACCACATCCTCAAGGGCGGTCGTCTTCGGCAGCAGAGCCGAGAAGATCGCTGTCGCACAAAAGGAATTCAGGCAGATCTTTCCAAAGGGCGCCTATGTCGAGCACGACCCTATGGACATCCTGTCCTCCCAGCTGGAGTCCGCAAAGGAGGCTCTCGAGCAGGCCGGGATATCTCCCGAGGAGATATCTGCGATAGGCATAGCCAACCAGCGTGAGACTACCGTTATCTGGGACAAGGCCACGGGCAAGCCTGTTTATAACGCTATCGTCTGGCAGTGCAGGCGCACGGCCGACATCTGTGCAAGGCTGGAGGATCAGGGGCTTTCAAAGTTTTTCAAGGACAAGACAGGCCTTCTTATCGACCCGTATTTTTCGGCCACAAAAATAAAGTGGATACTCGACAATGTAAGCGGCGTCAGGGAGAGAGCCGAGAAAGGCGAGCTTCTTTTCGGAACTGTCGATTGCTGGCTCATCTGGAACCTGACAGGCGGAAGGGTCCATGCAACGGACGTTTCAAACGCCTGCAGGACTATGCTTTTCAATATACACACGATGAGCTGGGACAAGGAGATACTGGGTCTTCTGGATATACCCGACAAGATCCTTCCCGAGGTCAGGGACTGCTCGGGAGATTTCGGTGTGACAGATAAGGATATATTCGGCTGCGAGATACCTATAACAGGCTGCGCCGGAGACCAGCAGGCGGCTCTGTTCGGTCAGTGCTGTCTGCACGAGGGCGATGTAAAGAACACCTACGGAACGGGCGGCTTTTTGCTAATGAACACGGGCAGCAGGCCTGTCGAGAGCAAAAACGGGCTGCTTTCAACGGTCGCCTGGAGCATCGGCGGCAGAGTGACCTATGCGCTGGAGGGCTCGGTCTTCGTTTCGGGGGCTGTGGTCAAATGGCTGAGGGACGAGCTTCAGGTGGTAAAGAGCGCCGAGGAGACCGAGGCGGCCGCAAGGAGCATTGATGAAAACGGCGGAGTTTATTTTGTGCCTGCCTTTGTGGGGCTGGGAACGCCCTACTGGGAGCCTGATGCGAGGGGAACGATAGTCGGGCTGACAAGGGGAACAGGCCGTGCCCATATCATCAGGGCGGCGCTGGAGTCGATAGCTTATCAGACCGCAGACGTGCTTGCCGCAATGGAGCAGGACACCGGAAAGCTGGGCCGCATAAAGGTCGACGGCGGTGCTTCACAGAACGACTTCCTTATGGAATTTCAGGCGGATATCCTGGGCAGACCGCTGATAAGACCGTCCAATATCGAATCGACGGCTCTTGGTGCGGCTTTTCTGGCTGGGCTCGGATCGGGCTTCTGGGGCAGCGCTGACGAGCTGGCTGCGCTTTGCGTGGACTTTCGTGAGTTCTCTCCTTCGATGAGCAGGACCAGAAGGAGAGAGCTGCTTGACGGCTGGAAAAAGGCTGTCGATGCGACCGTCGGACTTGGACGGGAATAAAAGGAGCGGAGGTTAACAAATGGATATATGTCTGCTGGGAACAGGCGGTATGCTGCCGCTGAAAAACAGGTTCCTTACCTCCTGCTATATCGAGCATGAGGGCAGAGCAGTGCTTATCGACTGCGGCGAGGGCACACAGGTCGCCGCTGCAAAGGCGCAGATAAAGATAAGCCGCATAGAGGCTATACTGATAACACACACTCATGCCGACCACATAACAGGGCTGCCGGGGCTTTTGCTCTCTATCGCAAACACCGAGAGAACGGAGCCGCTGGAGATCTATGTGCCCTCGAATGCTGTGGGTATGATAGAGGCTCTGCTGAAAATAGCCGGGCGGCTGCCCTATGAAACAAGGGTGAAGACCTTATCGCTGAAGGAGCCAACGGAACTGACCCTGGGCTGTATAGACCCGATGATGACACTGAGCGTTCTGCCGCTGAGGCACAGCACTCCCTGTCTTGGTTACAGCCTTACGCTTCGCCACAAGAGGGTGTTCCTGCCCGAAAAGGCAGACGAGCTGGGGGTGCCTCTGCGTGAGCGCAGAACGCTTCATAACGGCGGCAGCATAGATGTCGGCGGCAGGACAGTGACCCCCGATATGGTGACCTCTGACCCAAGACCGCCCCGGAAGCTCACCTATGTCACCGACACTCTGCCGATAGGTCAGATAGCGGACTTTGCAAAGGGGAGCGACCTTTTTATCTGCGAGGGTATGTACGGCGACACTGAAAAGAAAAAAAGCATGAACGAAAAGGGTCATATGCTTATGCAGGATGCCTGTGAGCTAGCAAAGCGTGCGGATGTGAAAGCGCTCTGGCTCACGCATTACAGCCCTGCCGAGAATGATCCTGCGGCATATAAGGCAGAGCTGCAGAAGCTTTTTAGAAATGTGACCGTAACAAGGGACGGCGCAAAGATCAGGATATAGATCGGTTTTCGCCAAAAACAGGCAGATTTCGTAAGAGTCTGCCTGTTTTTGCGTAAACGTTTACCGAGAGTTTTTGCGCAGTTCACCTTTAATTAATTTTTCGGGATTGACAAATTGTGGGTTATGTAGTATAATAATAGTGTATTGGAATAGCTTTTTATATATTTCTTATAAAAAGTTTCAAACGTTTAACTAACGTCCCGGCTTGCGAAAACCGCCGGACCGGGGAGCGATATTTCGTAAAAAGCGAAAATGTTTTCGGCTTATCATGAAGGGGGGTGACCGGGAATGGCTAGAGTTTACCAGTTTGATATCTGCGCTTTTTTGGTGCTGTGTATCATTATATTCTCACTTATCGTCAGAAAGCTTATCAAAGGACGAGCAAATAAGATGTTTCTTGTGCTCGTTGTTGTCACGCTTGGCTGCACGATAGCCGATATGGTCTCGGTCGCACCGATGAGCAGTATGGGCGGTGTCGGCCCCGAGGTCAGGATCGCTGCTTCCTATGTTTATTATATCGTTCATGCCTCGATACTTCCGGTCTATTCCATTTTTATAGGTCTTGTGTCGGGAACATGGTATGTTTATATGAGGGATAACCTGAAAGTCAAGCTCATGTTCTCGATGCCGTATGCGCTGAATATCCTGCTTGTCCTCATAAACCCGTTTAACCACTGGATAATGAGATTCCCGGGCGGTAACTACCGCAGAGGCCCTCATGTCTGGATAATCTATTGTATAGCATTTTTCTATATGCTCAACACCTTTGTTTATCTGGTAAGGCATAAAGAGACGATCGACCGTTCCAGAATGATAGCCTTCACCTCGATCTATCCGATCACGCTCGTTTCTACTGTGGTCCAGTTCTTTTTCCCGGAATACCTTATCGAGATGTTCGCTCTCACTACGTCGCTGCTGATACTGCTGTTTTTTGTTATCAAGCCGGAGGAGTCCTTTGATGCGACCAGCGGTGCGAGAAACATAACAGCCTTTAAGAACGACACCAAGAAGCTCTACTTTGAGGGCAATGCCGGTTCTGTACTGCTTGTGAAGGTAAAGAATGATAACTCTCTTGTTACTCTTTACGGGCTGAATGCTCACCAGACAGTGGTGAGAAAGGCTGTTGCAAGGATGGAACGGGTGTTTGCCGAGTATACTATGAAGAGCTATATCTATAATATCTATTATCTCAGCTATGGAATGTTCGCTATACTTATGACAGGCAAATATGATCCCGACAAGCTGTGTGATGATATAGAGAAAGCCCTTGCTAAACCCATAAGGCTGGGAGATATCGGCTTTTGCTTCGAGAATTCGCTCTGCCTTCTGGATGTTCCTAAGGATATACCTACCCACGAAGAGCTTATGAGCTTTGTGGACACCTATGACAAAAGCGAGGTCGAGTCGGGAAGCATAATCTATTCAAATCTGGGAGAGCAGGACAAGATACGCTTTAAATTTGATATCGACAAGTATATCGAGCGTGGCTTTGCAAATGATAACTTCAAGGTTTATTTCCAGCCGATATATTCTATCAAGCAGAAGCGCTTTATAAGTGCCGAGGCTTTGCTGAGACTTATCGACGACGAGATAGGGTTCATTTCTCCGGCTCTTTTCATACCGGCTGCCGAGAAAAGCGGAGCTATCTATCAGATAGGTGATTTCGTTATAGACAGCGTTTTCCGCTTTATAAGAGATCACGATCTGGAGAAGCTGGGGCTTGAGTATATCGAGATAAACATATCTACTATGCAGTGTATGAAGGAGGACTTTGTTGATAACGTCAAGAAGAAAATGCGTGAATACGGCATCTCGAACAAGTCGTTCAATTTTGAGATAACCGAAACAGCATCCGATTTCCTTCAGGACGTTCTGAGCAGGACCGTGACCAAGCTCCATAAAGCAGGCATCGAGTTTGCGATAGATGACTACGGCACGGGCTACTCCAATCTCCATAGGATACTTCAGGAGCCTATCAAGATAATCAAGCTTGACAAGAGCCTGGCAGATGATCTCGCCAATGTCCGCACAAAGGCTGTGCTTATGAGCACGATGCAGATGATAAATGCTATCGGTGCCGAGAGCGTTATCGAGGGAGTCGAGACAAAGGAGACCGCAGACTGGTTCATTGCCAACCGCTGCGACTATATCCAGGGCTATTATTATGCAAGGCCTATGCCCGAGGATGACTTCGTAGATTTCATCCAGGCAAACAATGCGGCGGTATAAGATCTGAGATTCTTGTTTTATTCATATACCTTCCTCTGCCGGGCGTGTATGCCCGGAACCGTATCCCCCGCCCCGACCGGCTGTGTGCAGGCTGTTTGGCAGCTCTGCTTTCCCGGTAGGGGCGGGGTGTTTGCTGCACGGTGACTTTCCTGTTGTTTTAGTCTTTACTGAGTAAACGTCAACGAAGCCCGGTCATCTTTTTCAATGTTCACGAAATGCTGCAAAACAAACAGCACGCTGCTGTCATCCTAAACAGTAACGTGCTGTTTTTTCTGTGCGGCAAAGGCCTCAGCTTTCTATCTGCTTGCCGAGAAACATGGCGCCTGCCTTGCAGAGCATCGCCTGGAGCGCCGAGCATTGTTCGCTGTCGTTTTCGGAAACGATAGCGACAGCACCCGAGATATCGCCGTTGGTGATTATCGGCGACACAGCAAGTGCGTGGGAGCCAAGCCCCTCGATAGGCTTTATCTGCTCCTCTCCCGAGCTGTACTCGAACCCTTTGCGCTGATCCATAAGCTCTTCAAGAGCTGCGGATATGCGCCTTTGGGAGTAGACCTTTTTCGGTGCTCCCGATACGGCAACGACGTGGTCTTTGTCGAATACAACGGCAGGTGCGCCCGAGAGCTTAGCGAGCACCTCGGCGGTCTGGGCGGCGCCGTCAGACAGCTCGCCGATAGCGGAGTATTTCTTGAAGATCACTTCGCCGTCAGGATTTGTGTAGATCTCCAGCGGGTCGCCTTCCCGTATCCGCATAGTGCGTCTTATCTCTTTAGGTATAACGACCCTGCCGAGGTCGTCGATACGCCTGACAATTCCTGTTGCTTTCATAATAGCCTCCGTGATTTTGATTTTGCAGGAGTAGTATGTGCGGATTTGGTATTTTTATTCACTTAATTGTAAACAAATGACACTGATGCTTAATTGACAGTGGCAGGTTTGCGTGATATAATGGGGAAAATATAAGAAGGGAATATATATGTCTATAAGAAAGTTTCTTACTTATATATCATCGTATGCGATCAACTTAGCGTTGGCATTATCGCTTTTTACAAATGTTTTGATCGTGGAGGAAAACAAATGAAACGAATAATCTCTTTATTGATAATGCTACCCCTTCTCGTCTCAGTGCCAATATCTGTTTCAGCCGGAGACATACTAGGTGAAATAGACTTTAGCGTACACGATATTACGGATGAAGCTTGTTATATTGACCTTCTTATTGACCTGGATAAGACTGATGAACGATATGTCGAAAAGAACGAAGAGAATATGAAGCAGTTTGGATTTAATGCTGAGAAGCTTTGTGCTTATAATGACAATGGATTTGTAAGTTTTTCCTGTCATGTTAGAAGAAATCTTACACAAACAGTTTTAAAAAAATCCAATTCACACGAATCAACAAATCATTTTACCTGTAAACTTGATGACATGAAAACATCTTTAGGCTGGGGAATAATAAACAGCGATTATGAATTCAAGGTCATTGTTCTCGATGAAAGCGGTGAGATCTTACAGACATCAGATATATTTGATCTGAAGGATATGAAAAAGGACGAAGGATATATTGAGTATAATGTTAAAGCAAATACTGTTAAGATTGATCTGCCTAATAAAGGCTTGTCCTTTCCTATAGATGAAAAAGACATAGGTCTTTGGATGGCTATTGTTGCATTAGTCTTATTGGCAGGCGGAACAGGTTTTCTGATCATCTGGTTTATCAGACACAGAACGTCATAAATAATAACACTCTCAGCCCCGAATCTTGCAGATAAGCAGGATTCGGGGCTGTGTCTGAACTGATATTCTGTGTCAAACAGGTTTGAACTGATCCTTATCCTTTCGGCAGCGAGGACATTTCCAATCTTCGGGAAGCTCCTCAAAACTCGTTCTCGGCTCTATGCCATTCTTTGGATCACCTTTTTCGGGATCATAAACATAGCCGCATTTTGCACACTTCATTTTTCCGCCTTCAATGATTCCCACTGAAAGCACCTTAAATATCCATCATTTCAAGGAGGTAGTTCTCATAGCCCAGCTTCTCGATGATCGCAAGATGCTTGGCAACCCATGCACAATGCTCCTCTGCAAGCCTTAGCTTGGCGTCTGATACCGTTTCACCGTCATCAAGCAGAAATGCTTTGACAAAGGCATTTTCGATCACCCTATATCCGCCGACGGTCTTGCGCTCGATAAAATGAAACGCATCCACATTCGCAGAAACGGTCTTGTCCCACAAGCTCACATAGCCTGTGTCGATGACCTTTTCGGACGGCATATCTCTCATAAGCGTATCACAGGGCGTGGAATAAACTATCTCCTCCGACACTGAAAGCGGGATACCTGCACTTGCAAAGCTCTCGGCAAGGGCGTTTACATACTTGCCGCCCTCAAAATCCTGCGTGAAGTCAATGATGAAATATCCGCACTGGCAGGTCATGTTCATCACAAGCCCCGACGAGCAGTCGGAATACAGATGTACCGATTCCACATAGCGCTCGTTCTCGTT
>DFEO01000100.1 GCA_002368715.1 Ruminococcus sp. UBA3800 | reverse complement strand
CATTCTCGCTGTCGTCCTTGCCTATCGGCACGCTCTCGTCGATGATATTCGGGATAACGAGCATCCTCTCTCTTACAGCTGCCTTGAGCTCGTCCTCCTTCTTCTCCAGAGCTTCAAGCTCTCCTCCGATACCTGCGACCTCGGCCTTCATCTTCTCGGCCTCTTCCTTCTGACCCTTGCCCATAAGCGCACCGATCTGCTTGGAGGCTGTCTTTCTCTTGTTCCTGAGCTCGTCAGCCTTGGTCTGTGCGGCTCTGTATTCCTTGTCCAGCTCGATAACTTCATCCACGAGCTTTATCTTCTCGTCCTGGAACTTCTTTTTGATGTTCTCCTTGACAAGATCGGGATTGGTCCTGATAAGCTTGATATCCAGCATGATATTACTCCTTTTACAATAAAAATACTACATTAAATAGGATAGCACCGTTTCTTGTTTTTGTCAATAAACTGTCTGTTAATACTCAGCAAGTATCTGTGCTATCTTCGTGAGCATCCCCTCGAGGTCTGACCCCCGTGGTATCTTCAGCGTTACGTCCGCCGAGCCGTCGGGATTGGTCTTTGTCCTTGCAAGAACGGAAGAATTATCCTTGACCGATGCTTCAAACTCCTTTAAAAAAGGCACAGGCTTTTTCACCGAGTGCTCACGGAATATCCTTTCGCCCTTCTCTGCCCTCTCGTTTGCAGCCCGGACTTCCCTTTCGAGCTGTCTTACCGACCAGCCGTTCGCAGCGCATTCCTCGGCCGTCACTATCAGCACCGAACCGTCGCTGATGCCGGCCAGGACCTTTGCGTGCCCTTCTGACAGCCTGCCGCTGTCGACCATATTCTGAACGTCCTTCGGCAGCCCCAGGAGCCTGAGCGTGTTTGCCACCGCAGGCCTTGACTTGCCCACAGCCTTAGCCACCTGCTCCTGCGTCATCTCAAAATCGTCTATCAGCTTCTTATATGCCTTTGCCTCCTCTATCGGAGACAGGTCCTCTCTCTGCAGATTCTCGATAAGCGCCACCTGTGCAGTCTTTGCGTCGTCAAGCTCTCTGACATAGCAAGGGATCTCGGTGAGCCCTGCTATCCTTGCCGCTCTCCAGCGCCGCTCCCCTGCAACTATCTGATAGGAGCCCTGTCCTATCGGCCTTACAAGTATGGGCTGCAAGACGCCGTTTTCCTTTATATTCTGCGCCAGCACCTCCAGCTTTTGCTCATCGAAATTGGTTCTCGGCTGCTGTTTGTTCGATTCTATCAGCGAGATCCGTATCTCGCTCACCGAGCCTGTGATCTCGTCCTGCTGCTGTGCAGACTCATCGAAATTGTCCGAAAACAGAGAGTCCAGTCCCCTGTCGAGTCTGTTTTTCTTTTTCATCTGCTCTCCTCCCCGCCGCTCGTTCCACGTGGAACGTTTTTGCTTTTTCTTATGATCTCCTTGGCCAGCGCTTCATACGCTTTGGAGCCTTTGGCCTTTTTATCGTAATAGATCACCGGCTGTCCGAAGCTCGGAGCCTCTGACAGCGCAACATTTCTCGGTATCGTCGTTTCAAACACTTGCCCCGGGAAGTGCTTTTTCACCTCGTGGATGATCTGCTGCGTGATCTTATAGCGATCAACGCACATCGTAAACAGTATGCCTTCAATGACAAGATCCTTGTTCCATGTGGAACGTATGCGTTCGATCGTGTTGTTCAGCTCCACCAGACCCTCAAGCGACAAAAACTCGCACTGCATAGGTATGATGACCGAGTCTGCTGCAACGAGCGCATTTATCGTGAGCATATCAAGCGTCGGCGGACAGTCTATAAAGATGTAGTCGTAAAACTCTCTTGCGCCCTCAAGTGCTTCACGAAGCTTCATAGCACGGTTTTTCATCCCCACGAGCTGAACGGACGCTCCCGAGAGCTCCTGCGTCGTAGGTATCAGCGATACGCCCCTGCATGAGGACGCCGCCACAGCTTCAAAAGCTGTGCATTCGCCCATAAGCACATCATAGACCGTATTTCTTATGCTTTTCTTTTTTATCCCAAGGCTTGTAGTCGTGTTGCCCTGCGGATCAAAATCGACGATCAGTACCTTTGCTCCCTTTGCACCAAACACAGCCGCAAGATTCACCACCGTTGTCGATTTTCCAACTCCGCCTTTCTGATTGGAAACAGCTATGACCTTTCCCATCGTGTTTCTCCCTTCATTTTTCGTGTCCAAAAATCATTATATCACAGAGTTCTGCAAAAGTAAAGCCTTTCCGTGCAAAATGTTCCACATGGAACACAGCACGACACCGCACAGGCAGATCGGCGGCGAAAAGCAGGGAAGCCGCAGGAAAAGCAAACAAAGCTGCCGTGATCTGTCGGAGAAAACTCTGCATATCCCTATGGCAATTCTTTGGCGGAGGTGTTATGCTCAATAAGAAGGAGGCTGATATTATGGGATTTTTACCAAAGGTCATAGTCAGAGCATTCGACATACAGGATCCGCCGCAAGCCGAGCCGGAGCAGGAAAGCCGATCCTATGAGATCCTCGGGAAGATAATAAACGTGAGCATTGCCGAGATCGACCCCTCGCCGGCGCAGGCAAGGCAGCAGTTCAAACCGAGCGAGCTGACAGGGCTCGCAAAGAGCATCTCACAGGACGGACTGATAACGCCGCTGACCGTGAGACGAACAGGCGAAAGGTTCGAGCTGATCTCGGGGGAGAGAAGGCTGCGGGCTGCAAAGCTGGCAGGGCTTCGGTCTGTGCCGTGCATACTGGTGCAGGGGAGCGACGAGCGCACAGCTGTGATGGGACTTATCGAAAACATCCAGAGGAGCGATCTTACGTTTTTCGAGCAGGCGGAAGCTTTTTCAAAGCTGATAGAGCGTTTCGGCCTGACGCAGGAGAGCCTGGCGCTGAGACTGGGGATGTCGCAGTCTGCCGTGGCAAACAAGCTGAGGCTCCTGCGCCTTGACAATGACGAAAGAAAAATGATAGACGAGGCAGGCCTCTCGGAGCGTCACGCAAGAGCGCTGCTGCGGCTGACCGACAAACAGCAGCGAAGCGAGACTCTTGACAAGGCCATACAAAACTGCTGGACGGTGGACAGGCTCGAAAAGCATATCGCAAGGCTTTTGGAGGATACGGCCGTGAAGCTGAATTATCAGAAACGAGCCGTTATGCTGAAGGACGTCCGTCTGTTCTTCAACACGGTGAACAAAGCGGTCAGCGTTATGAAGCTGGCAGGTGTGGACGCCAGCACAAAACGGATAAATCACGAGGGCTATATCGAGTACATAATAACTATACCGCAGAGCGATCAAGGGTAGTATTTAGTGAAAATTCACAGTATAGTCATTGACAATGGAGGGTCGGTATGCTACTATTACTATGTATCTATACTATTGTCAGGAGGCGAAGGCTTTGAAAAAGATAGTTCTGACGCTGTGCTGCGTGGCTGCGGCATCAGCTTTGGCTTCCTGCGGTCAGCTGGGAGAAAAGAGCAGCAGGATAGCAAGCCTTTCGGCTCCCGTTACAGGCATAACGACAACGACCAAGGCTGTGCCTGCCCCTGCTGTAACAACAGCTGCGACTGACAGCCGCACCGAGGTCAGGTCTCCCATACACTGCCGCAGCATCGAGTTTGACGGCGGGTATGTGCTGTTTGCAAACAAGGACGGCACCTACACGATAATGAACAGCAAAAAGAAGGCTGTCAAGAGCCTGACGCTTACCGACGATCAGGGCGATAAGGTCACTATCATTACAGACAAGAACGGCATCCGCTGTATGCTGGGCGAGCAGGAGATAAACGAGTTCTCTTATAAGGGCAATTCGGTGTGGATGATCGACAACTCCGTTTTCTTTGCGGGAACAAGAGTCGAGTATTATGACCCGAGCTTCCACAGCTTTACCATTGACGGCGATATAGTTATTGAGTGCATCGGCAGGAACAGGTTCATCATAAAGGAAGACGGCAAAAAGACAGACAAGACCACCATAACCGATGACAACGGCGTTTCCTATTCGCTGGAGAGCCAGAGCAAGGGCATATGGATCGTAAACTCCGCTGACGAGCTGGTCCTCTCTGTGGTAATAAATGGTAAATATATAGATGTTGCGGATGAACACATCATAGTAAACGGTCAGAGAATGGTGCCTCCGGGAGCCAATGATATCTCCACCGCAACAACGACCACCACTACCACAAAGAAAACAGAGACCGAGCCGGCAGAAGAAGAGACCACCACAAAAAAGACCACCACTACCACAACAACTACTGCTCCGCAGTATGACCAGTGGCCGGACGAGGAGTATACCGAAGCGCCCGAGCAGCCTGTCGTTACCGAGTCGCCAATGGCAAACAATAAGAATGTGAACATAAGCGAGGACACCGCCGAGCTTTTGAAGCTTGTCAACGAGGTCAGAAAGCAGTATGGACTAAACGAGCTTTACGGGCTTCAGCTTCTGGACGAGGCGTGTGCTGTCAGGGCAGAGGAGACCTGTGATTCTTATTTCAGCTCCGGAGAGACCCTTGTACATTCAAGACCCGACGGCAGAAGCTGTGATACCATTGTCGAAGAGGTGGGGCTGCCTGAATGGACAGCTTACGGCGAGAACCTTGCATACGGTATGAACTCCAACTGGGAGGTAAGGGACGTGTTCAATTCCTGGATGAATTCCGAGGGACACAGAGCGAACATCTTAAATCCCAATGTAAAGTATATGGGAGTGTCCTGCTTCAAGAAGACCAAGGACGGAAACGACTATTATTTCTGGGCTCAGTTCTTCTATAATGACACCTACTGAGCATGACTTTTGTAATATTAAACTCAACAAGCGGCATCGCTTTCCTCGGAAGGGGAGAGCAATGTCGCTTTTTTACGCCATTTCTGAATTTATTTTTACGAAAACGTTTTATTCGCTTGAAAAATATTCGTATTGTTGCTATAATGTATGTGTGCGGTCAGCAGCCGCAAATCTTTAAAGAACGGAGCAGGCTTATGAGCATTGTTTTTAATGAAAAAGAAAGAAGCTTCAGGCTCGATGCAAAGGACACGAGCTATATGATGAAATACACCGAGGAAGGCTATCTCTGCCATGTTTATTATGGCAGAAAAGTGCCGGATGAGGATCTGGGCTATCTGCTGAGGTTCGACGAGAGCCCCCTGACCCCTCAGCAGAATGACCGTGACCGTGCCACCTTCCTGGACACCACACCTTTTGAGTATTCCTGCTTCGGTATAGGTGACTACCGTGATGCAGCTTTCAAAATACTGGACGACAAGGGTATGACGACCGCAGACCTGAGATACAGATCACACAGGATATACAAAGGCAAGCCTGCTCTTGAGGGGATGCCTGCTACCTTTGCCACCGAACAGAGCGGCTGTGAAACGCTGGAGATAACCCTCGAGGACAAGCCTTCGGGGCTTGAGACTGTGCTGGTATACACCGCCTTTGACAAGCTCGATGTTATCACACGGTCGGTGAGAGTGAAAAATGCCGGCACAAGAAAGGTCTGGCTGACAAGGATCCTTTCGGCCTGTGTGGACTTTGACACCGACAAATTCGATATGATAACGCTTAACGGCTCGTGGGCAAGAGAAAGAGCAGTGGAAAGATGTCGCCTTCACCACGGAAAACAGCTGATAGACTCGATAAAAGGGGAGTCCTCTCACCAGAACAACCCATTCGTGGCGCTCTGCGACAACAACGCCGATGAGGACAGGGGAGAGGTCTTCGGTTTCAATTTCGTATATTCGGGAAACTTCTACGCTCAGGCTGAGGTGACCCAGCACAAGAAAACACGCTTTCTTATGGGAATAAATCCCCTTGATTTCACCTGGCTCCTGGAGCCCGGCGACACCTTTACGGCTCCCGAGGTCGTTATGGTACACTCTGACGAGGGACTTGGCAAGATGTCCAGGACCTTCCACGACCTTTACAGAGAGAACCTGATAAGAGGAGAGTATAAGGACAAGAGAAGACCGATACTCATAAACAACTGGGAGGCTACATATTTCAACTTCGACACCGAGAAGATCATCTCGATTGCAAGGGAAGCCTCGAAGCTGGGTATCGAGATGCTCGTTATGGATGACGGCTGGTTCGGCCACAGGGATTCGGACAATTCCTCGCTGGGCGACTGGTTCGTTTATGAGAAAAAGATACAGGGCGGCCTTAAACACCTTGTCGACGAGGTGAACAAGCTGGGAATGAAGTTCGGCCTGTGGTTCGAGCCGGAGATGATATCTCCCGACTCCGAGCTTTATAAGGCTCACCCGGACTGGGCTATACAGATAGAGGGCAGACCCCTTACCATGAGCCGTGAGCAGTATGTTCTCGACTATTCCAATAAGGAAGCAAGAGACTATATCTACTCGATGATGAAAAAAATACTCGACAGCGCAAATATCGAGTATATAAAATGGGATATGAACCGCCAGTTCACCGAGCCCGGCTCGAACTTCCTGCCGGCGGAAAGACAGCGTGAGCTGTGGCACAGATATGTGCTTGGTGTTTACGACGTTATGAACAGGCTGACGAGCGACTATCCTCATATCCTGCTCGAAAACTGCTCGGGCGGCGGAGCAAGATTTGACCCGGGAATGCTTTATTACAGCCCTCAGATATGGTGCTCGGACGACACCGACGCAATAGAAAGGCTCAAGATCCAGCACGGCACCTCGATGTGCTATCCCTGCTCGGCAATGGGCGCCCACGTTTCCGACTGCCCCAACCATACAGTGGGCAGGAACACCCCCTTTAAGACAAGAGGCCATGTCGCTATGGTGGGCACCTTCGGCTATGAGCTGGACGTTACCCGCATACCGCAGGAGGACAGGGACGCTATCCCTTCACAGATCGAGGAGTTCAACAAGTTCAACACTCTTGTGAGAACAGGAGATCACTACCGCATAGGCAATATGTTCGAGGACAATACCTGGGATGCCTGGATGTTCGTTTCCAAGGATAAGAGCGAAGCGCTGTTCGAGTTCGTCCAGGTGCTGGCAAGGCCCAACGAGAGATCAAGACGGATAAAGCTGAAAGGTCTTGATCCCGACGCTTTCTATTATGAGGAGAGCGAGCCGGAAAGAAAGATCTCCGGTGCGGCACTGATGAACGCCGGGATAAACTGTGCAAAGATATGGGGAGTTGACGGGATAAGCGGAGACTTCTCATCGAAGATACTTCATTTTATAAGGGCTTGAACCCAGGAGAAAGGAAAGGCTTATGAAGATAAAAAAACTGATCGCACTAAGCTGCTCAGCTGTTATAGCGGCCGCATCCATGGCCGGCTGCGGCGACAAGAGCAGCAGCTCGTCCTCTGCCGACAGCAAGAGCAGCAAGACCGAAAAGACCGATTACTATAACGCTCAGCCGGTGGACACAGGCTGGGAGTGGTCCAATGTCGAGATAGTGGGCGGCGGTTTTGTGCCGAACATAATCTACAATCCCACCGAGGAGGGTCTGGCTTACTGCCGCACCGATATCGGAGGCGCTTATAAGCTCAACAAAGAGACCGGCAGATGGGAATGTATAACCGACTTTATCGGCGGCGACAACTGGAACTATATGGGTATCGAGAGCATAGCCACCGACCCTGTCGAGCCTAACCGTGTTTACCTTGCCGCAGGCACCTATACCAATGCCAACGGCGCTATCCTCTATTCCGACGACTACGGCAAGAACTGGGGCATTTTCGAGCTGCCCTTCGGATGCGGCGGAAATGAGGTCGGCAGAGGCTGCGGAGAAAGGCTCCAGGTCGATCCGAACGACAACTCCATACTCTATTTCTCAACAAGGACCGACGGCCTTTGGAGATCCGAGGACTATGGAAGAAGCTGGGCAAAGGTCGAGAGCTTTGAGCATACGGGCAACTATTCGGAGGACAAGTTCCGCATAGGACTTACCTTTGTTGCGTTTGATAAGCAGAGCTCGGAAAAGGGCAAGCCCACAAACACCATTATCGTCGGCTGTGCAGACACAAAAGGCGACTATCTTTACCGCTCGGACGACGCAGGAAAGACCTGGAAAGGTATACCTAACCCCACCGCTCAGGAAACAAAGGCCGATACCCAGAGACTGAAGCCCTGTCAGGGCGAGATATCCTCCGACGGCTGGCTCTATACCACCTGGTCCTATAAGGTGGGACCCAACGGCGCCGGACAGGGTGCAGTTCAGAAGTATAACCTCAAAACAGGGGAGTGGGTAGAGATAACTCCCGAGCGTGTCTATACCTGCGGCTACAACGGCATCTCCGTTGACCCCAATGACCCGAACACCATCGTCTGCACGACCCTTTGCCTGTGGGCGATAGTTGACAATGTGTTTGTGTCTCATGACGGCGGACAGACCTGGTCGGGGATATGGTATGACGAGGTGGTAGACGGCGAAAAGACCCATGTGAACAACTTTAACATGGACATCTCATCCTGTCAGTGGCTGGACTGGCAGGGTCAGCTCAAACCCGGCTGGTGGATGACAGGAGTTGCGATAAACCCATTTAATCAGGACGAGATAATGTACGGCACAGGTGCAACTATCTTCCGCACAACGAACCTTTCAAAGATCGACACCGAACCTGTTAACATCGAGGTCGCTGCTATGGGCGTCGAGGAAACGGCTATCTTTGATTTTGTTTCACCTAACCCTGTTGATGAAAACGCTCCAGACCTGTATTCCATAATGGGAGATATCTACGGCTTCAAACATCAGGACGCAACTGTCTGCCCGAAGGAGCATTTCGGAGACTTCCGCTCCACCTCTATCGACTGCGCATCACAGGACTATAATATAGTCGTAAGAGCCACAGACGAGGGCAAGGGCTCGGTATACTATTCCACCGACGCTGCCGACACCTGGGAACAGGTGCCCACGCTGCCCGAGGGCGTTGGCAGCGCAGCAGGCGGAACAGCCAAGCTTTCGGCAGACGGAAAAACTATCTTCTATCAGTGCGGGACTATGGGCGTCGGAGCATTTGTTTCGGACGACATGGGCCAGACATGGGAGCCCTGCGATGGGATACCCGCAAATGCGATGATCGAGACCGACAAGGTCAACCCTGAAAAGTTCTATGCTGCTTATGACGGCAAATTCTATATGAGCACCGACAGAGGCCGCACGTTTGAGATGCTGACAAGCTTCCTGCTCTCAAACTTCACAATGACAGCCTGCCCCGACAAAGAGGGCGAGGTCTGGATATCGGTCGGCGGCGGCGGAGTTTATTACCTTGATGCCGACAAAGCCGAGGTCGTAACTATCCCGTCAGACCTCAAGAGCTGTGATGCTCTGGGGCTTGGAAAGGCTGCCGAGGGTCAGGATCACATGGCGCTCTATGTTCTCGGCGAGGTCGAGGGCCAGGGCTACGGAGTTTACCAGTCCATAGACACGGGCAAGACCTGGAAGCGCATAAATGACGACACCCAGAAATGGGGCAACGTTAACAAGCGCATCAGCGGCGACCCCAAGCATTATGGCCGTGTTTACATATCCACAAACGGCCGAGGCATAATAATGGGCAATGTCAAAGAATGATACACAAAGAGAACCCCCGCCACATGGCGGGGGTCCTTTTTTATTACTGGATCCTGATGTTGTTGAGCTGGTCGATCTTGAAGTCTGTTGATGCGGATGTTATGGACATCGCAAACAGAAGATCTGTACAGCCGACCTGCTTACAGAAGTCGATAGCGTTGAGATCGAAGTATCTGTAATCGCAGACATAGATCTTTGAGAAGCCGTGAGTCAGGAACGGGACTGTCGCATTGCCGAAGCTGTCCTTGAAGATGACAAGCACACGGCCGTTGTCGCAGTCGGTTTCTATCTCGGCTATCTCGGCATCCACATTCAGGATAGCGGAGTAGCAGTTTACACCTTCTGCGAAATCGAAGAACAATCCGCTCTCAACCGGGTTCTGGAACGAGGTGTCATAATACTTGACTGTGTACTCGTTATCGGGCTTGTAGTAGATGAACGTATCGGGATATTCTGCCAGCTGCGGATCATAATCGCTGAATCCGTACATCGTTCCCACGAAGTCCTCTATCTTGCACTCCTCATAAGTCGAAAGCTCGGGATAATCTATTCCTGCCTTTTCCGAGAACACCTTCATAGCGTAGTAAGCGCCCAGAGGCTGCCAGTGGTGGTCCGTTCTCGAATAGATGTATTCCTTCTTATGGTCGTCAAGGATATCAAATATATCGACACCGATAACGCCCTTGAGGTTTGCATAGATGTTTGTGATATTGTCCTTCTGGTCGGAGACATTGTCCTTGAACTTATCCGGCAGGTAATAAGCAGCTGCGGTAGGTATCGTCATATTATAGACATTGACGCTGTCGCCAAGGTCAGCCTTCCACTTGTTCACACACTCTGCATACTGCTTGCCTATATCGAACGAGCCGTAATAAGCGTCCACCGCTCTTACGTTCTTTCCCGAGCCGACAACTATAACGTTGCCCTCCCAGTTTACATCGTCGAGATTGTCGGGCACCTCAACTATCTCTTCCTTCTCGGTCTTCTTTGTCGAGGTAGTGGTGGTGGTCTCGTCCTTCTTGGTGGTAGTGGTGGTCACCTTTCCGGTAAAGGCGGTGACTGTGGTGGTGGTAGCCACCTTTTCTTCATCCAGCTTTTCCTTCTTTACGGTCTTCATCTTGCCCTTGACCTTGATATCGTCGCTCTTTATGCCGAACTTATCGGTTATGGCGGCCGATGCTTTTTTAAGGTCCTCACGATAGGGGATAGTGTCCGTATAATAGGTGGTGACATCCTTTGCAAAGGTGCCGTCGAACCATGCGCTCAGCGAGAATTTCGGGAAGGTCGCAAGGTTTCTGAACTCTGAATTTATAAAGCCGCTCTCTCTGTGCATAACGACCAGCGCTATCGCTATCGTCATCATAACGGTCAGGCAGACCGCCGCATTGACAAAGGAGAACTCAAAGTCGTTCCTGCCTGTCTTCGAGAGTCTTTCTCTTTCCTTCTGCTTTTTAAGGGTCTTTTCCCTCAGCCTCTCATATTTTTCAAGTTCGTTCTTGAACTGCTTTTCGGTCACCTCGATACGGGACCTCTCGACCCTGGGTGCAGGCTCGGATACAGGCACATCGACAGGCTCGCTCAAAGCGGTATCCACATCTCCGGCGCTCTCCAAAGCTTCGCCTTCCGCCTTTTGTCCGGGCTTTTCTTCCTCAAGACCCGCAAACGGAAGGAGCTCCTCTCTCAGCTTTTCCTGCTCTATCTCTTCCGCAGTCTTTACAGCAGGCTCTTGCCGCTGTATTGCCGGTGCAGTCTTAACGGGCTCCTCCTCGGCAGCAGCTTTTGGTACCTCTACCGAGATCTCCTGCCTTGCCGCAGTAACGGGCACAGGCTTTGACTTCGGTGCAGGCTTATCCTCACGCTTTATCACAGCGGCAGGAACGCCCAGTGTCACTGTCTGCTTTGAAGAGCTCCTTATAGACGTGCCCTTGGGCGTCACCTCAAGGATAAGCTCTGTCTTTGGCTTATCAATAAGCTTCTTCGCAGGAACCTTCGGCGTTTCCACCCTCCGTGCTGCCTGCTCACGCTCGAGCTTTTCTTTTTCGGCTCTCTCCTGCTCGGCCTTATGGTCGGCAGCCACCCTCACCCCGGCAAACACATCGTCCGAAGGCTTTGAGTTCACGGTGCCTGCTTGCGCTCTTACAGGTCTTTTCGTTCTCTGAACAGGCGCAGGCCTTTTTCTCGGCTGCTCTCTCACAGGAGCTGCCTGCTCCTGCTGTTCGCCGCCCATCCAGACGCTCTTTTCGGGCTTTACCACAGGCTGCTCGGTCCAGATGCTCTGGCCTCGTCTGCGGTTTTTGTCCTTTATCATCTGTATCGCTCTTTCGGTCCTGGCAGCATTGCTGTCATACTCCACCGCTTCGAGCGATTTCTGATATTCTTCCATCAGAGCTCTGGGATCTATCATAGGCGAGCCTTTGCTCCCTCTGTTTTTTTCCATAGACAAGCTGACCTCTTTTCGTCAGAATCTGAAATAAAGAAACGGATTGTTTGTGGTGTTTACAAGCAGCACCGAGCTTAACAGCAGCAGTGCCACATTGCAGATCATCGAGCAGACCCTTACAAAGTAGTCCGAGCTCGGAGCCTTTGTTGCTGCCTCCCTGATCTTTGGCAGTATAGGCGTAGAGAAGATGATCGCCGCTGCGAACAGCCAGATGTTGTTCATAAACAGGCTGCTTGTGATCGGGTCCGAAAGACCGTTCCCGTTAAGGCCGACAAGCCCCTTGAAGAAGGTGCCCAGCGCCTTGAAGTTCTCAAAATAGAATATTCCCCAGCCGACAGCCACGAGCACCACCGCATAAAGGTGCGAAATAACAGCGTTCGTATTCTTCAGCCATTTTCCAATAAGCAGCTTCTCGATAAGCAGCAGCACACCGAAATATGCTCCCCATATCATAAAGTTCCAGCTTGCGCCGTGCCAGAATCCCGTGAGCGCCCAGACCACAAGGATGTTTACGCACTGTCTGACCTTGCCCTTTCTGTTTCCGCCCATAGGGATATAAACATAGTCCCTGAACCAGCTGGACAGCGAGATATGCCACCTTCTCCAGAATTCGGTTATAGACTTGCATATATAAGGATACTTGAAGTTCTCATCAAAGTGGAACCCGAATATCCTTCCCATTCCGATAGCCATATCCGAATAGCCCGAAAAATCGAAGTAATACCACAGTCCCACCAGAACAGCGCCGTACCAGGTGCCGAAAACGGAGACCGAATAAACTCCGCTGTATTTGTTTGAAGCCTCTCCGAAGAGCGACGTAACTATCGTGCTTATATTGTTTGCGATGATGACCTTCTTGGCAAGACCCAGGATAAGCCTTGACATACCCTCGGAAAAGTCCTTGACAGTGGTCTTTCTGCTGTCTATCTCCTCGCCGATGACCGAATAACGAACGATAGGTCCGGCTATAAGCTGAGGGAAGAGGGAAACATACATAAGAAAACGGAAAAACTTCTTCTGTGTTTTTACCTTGCCCCAGTAGCAGTCTATGGTATAGGATATAGTCTGGAAGGTATAGAACGAGATACCTATCGGCAAAGCTATCTTGGGAACGGGTATCCTTGTCCCCGTCAGTGCATTGAAGTTTTCAACAAAAAACGCCGTATATTTGAACCCTATAAGTATACCCAGATTGAATATCAGCGACCAGACGACCGCAGCCTTTGCCTGCCACTTGCCCCTGTGCTTGTCGATGACAAGACCGTTCAGATAGTCCACCAGCGACGATACTATGAGGATAGACACCCAAACAGGCTCTCCCCAGGCATAAAAGATCAGCGAGAACGTTATCAATGTTGCATTTCTAATCTTCGGGCTTTTGGTGATAAAATAGCATATCAGACAGATGGGAAGAAAGAAATATATGAAAAACAGATCTGCAAAAACCAAGTCAAAAACTCCATTTCTCCATATAAATTACCTTTATTACCTTTGCGCCGGCCGCAAAAAAACAAATATTTTTACAAACACCAACACAAATATATTCTATCACAAACCGTTCACATTGTCAACGAAATGTTTGCTGTTTTAGCGTTCAATTTTTTGTACACAAGTTACAAACTTGCCTAAAAATACGCGGTGTTTGCAAAAATCTTTCTTTTGTGGTATAATCTTTTTTGAACACTTATCTTACGGCGCTCACGGGCGCTGACAGGGAGGGTCAAAATGCCATACAGCAAAATGAGCGGCTTTAAAGGTCACATATTCGACCTCGACGGCACGCTGATAATGTCGAACGACGTATGGACAGAAGTTGACATACGTTTTCTCGGCAAAAGAGGGCTCAGCGTCCCCGAGGACTACTCGAAGGCGCTTTCCGTTATGAATTTCGACCAGGCTGCGGTATACACAAAGGAGCGTTTCGGCCTGGACGACGATGTTGAGGACATAAAAAAAGAGTGGTTCGATTCGGCACGCTACCGCTATGCCCACACCATACCTTTATATAAAGGTGTAAAGCAATATCTTGAAGCGCTGTATTCAAGCGGCAGAAGCCTTGCTATTGCGACAGCATCTTCGGCCGAGCTTTACGAGCCGGTGTTAAAGAGAACGGGGGTCTATGATCTGTTTTCGGCATTTGTGACCACCGCTGAGGTCCCCAGGGGCAAGGGCTTTCCCGACGTTTATCTTGAAGCCGCACGGCGGCTGGGGCTTAGGCCTGAGGACTGCATAGTGTATGAAGACATATTCGCAGGGATAAGGGCAGCAAAGGGAGCAGGCTTTCACACCGCCGCCTGTCTGAACGGACAATATCAGGACGACGACATGATGAGAGCAGAAAGCGAATTTCTGTTCCGCAGCTCTCCCGAAGCAGGCATCGACGTTCAGCAGGAGCCTGTTTGATATAACAGCCTGTTACTACGGATTGAGGTTTGTATGATGCCTGACCACAATCTGTGCTGATAGGGAGGCTTTTTTAAAAATTAAGTGACTGCCTATTGACATTTGGACGCAAAAGTAATATAATTATAGGGTGAATGTGGATTTTAGGGGTGTAATGTGCCCGTAAGAAAATACAGGGCGGACACGCCTTAGTCAATAGGAGGATAAAAAGTGCGAAAAGTAACGAAGCCTGTCTTTTTCATCGTTGTGTTGTGCATCGCAGCGTTCGCTTACCTGACGTTTGCCGGTATACACACCTATTACGGCGATATCAAGACGGATTATATCAAGGGCGTTGACACTATACGCTGGGGTATAGATATCCAGGGCGGTGTAAACGCAACGTTCCAGCCTGCCGACGGCTATAAGGCTAAAAAAGACGAGATGGACGCCGCTAAGGCTGTCATCGAGCAAAGACTTGTCAGCATGAATGTTACGGACAGTGAGGTCTATGTTGATTACAACAACTACAAGGTCATCGTTTCGTTCCCGTGGCAGGCCGATGAGGTAGACTTTGACCCTGAGTCTGCGGTATCCGAGCTTGGCGAAACAGCACAGCTCACCTTCAGGAAGGGAACCGAGGAAACAGGCGAAGAGGTGCTGACAGGAAATGATGTCAAGAAGGCCGAGGTAAGACAGAGAAACGACGAAACAACAGGAAATGTCCAGTATGTCGTGGGCCTGACACTTAAAAAGAGCGGAAAGGAAGCCTTCTCGGCTGCAACGACAGAGCTTGCAGGAACGGGAAACATCTCGATCTGGATGGATGAGAAATGTATCTCGGCACCGAAAGTAAACTCTGCTATCACAGACGGCGAATGCGTTATCGAGGGCAACTTTACCTATGAATCGGCAAAGAGCCTTTCGGATAAGATAAATGCGGGTTCTATCCCGTTCAAGCTGGTGACAACAAGCACGAACATCATCTCACCTACTCTCGGTGAGGGCGCAAAGAGCGCTATGCTGCTGGCAGGTATCATCGCTTTCGGTATCATCGCTCTTTATATGATGATAATATACAAGCTTCCGGGCTTTGTAGCTGCTATATCGCTGTTTGGTCAGGTGGTCGGAACTATCGCCTGCATCACAGGCTTTTTCGGAAACCTCAACAGCTTCACTCTTACTATCCCCGGTATCGCAGGTATTATTCTTGCGGTCGGAATGGGTGTCGATGCAAACGTCGTTACCTATGAGAGAATAAAGGAAGAGCTCAGAAACGGCAAGAGCCTTAACGGCGCTATCGAGCTTGGATATAAGAGAGCATGGGCTGCCGTATTCGACGGAAATATTACTGTCGTATTCGTTGCGGTAATACTTATGGGAGCTTTCGGACCGACAGACAGCCTGTTCGGCACAGTTTTGAGTCCTCTGTTTGCTGCCTTCGGCGCTACGACAGCAGGAACCATCTACTCGCTGGGTTACACCCTGCTCGTAGGTATCGCACTTAACTTCCTGTTCGGTATATTCTGCTCAAGACTGATGCTCTCGTCACTGTCGAAGTTTAAGTGCTTCAAGAACAGAAAGCTTTACGGAGGTGTGTGATATGAGTGAAAAGAATCAGAATCAGACACTTGCCGCAGAGAACAATGAGGCGATAGATCCTAAGCTTGTGAACGGAAAAAAAGTGCTCAATGTTATCGGCAGAAGAAAGATATTCTACTGTATCTCGCTTTCGCTGATCGCTCTGTTCGTTATACTGTCGTTCACTATCAAGCCTAAGGTGGCGATAGAATTCAAGGGCGGAACGATACTGACCTACACCTATAAGGGCGAGATAGCCACAAAGGATGTAAACAAGGTCATAAGCGACACTCTCGGTATGGATGCTGTTGTTACCAAGGGAGAGGATTCGCAGTCTGACAGCAAGACGATAAAGATATCGTTCTCTTCATCGAAGGGTATAAGCGATGCGAAGCAGAACAAGCTCAAAGCTGCCCTTGTGGAAAAGTTTGCAGACAACGATATCGAGGTTTTCGAGACAAACGACGTTGAGGCTTCAAACGGTTTGAACTTCTTCTTCAAATGTCTGGTCGCCTGCATATTCGCTATGGTGATAACCATTATCTATATAGCTTTCAGGTTCAGGAATATCGGCGGTCTTTCTGCCGGCGTGTTCTCCGTTGTGGCTCTGTTCCACGATATGTGTATGGTGTATGGCTGCTTCGTTATCTGCCGCTTTGATATAAGCGCAAACTTTATGGCAGTTATGCTCACCATTCTGGGCTATTCGATAAATGCAACTATCATCATATATGACCGTATCAGAGAGAACGAGAGGATACTCGGCAAAAAGCTCTCTCTTGACCAGCTGGTAAATCTGTCTGTAACACAGACACTCGGCCGTTCGATACACACCACTGTTACCACGGTACTGGCTATGGCTACGGTATGCATCGTATGCGTTATCTGCGGCGTAAGCTCGATAATCAGCTTTGCGTTCCCGCTCATCATCGGTATGCTGGCCGGTGTCTACTCGTCCAACTGCATAGCTCCCACACTCTGGGTGCTCTGGAAGGACCACAGAGCCAAGAGCTCAAAAGAATCCGGCAAGAGATCGGCTTCTTCAAAGCAGACATCAAGAAGATAATCCGCAGCGAACATAACTCAGAGCAGGTCACGTTCAAAAGGCCTGCTCTTTTCATAAGGTGGGATATTTATGAGCGAAAACCAGAACGAGAATGTACATTCAGGCCACAGACAGAGGATGAGGGACCGTTTTGAAAAGAATATGGACCTGTCCCTCTTTGCCGATCATGAGGTGCTGGAGATGATGCTTTATGCCTACATCCCTATGAAGGACACCAATGAGATCGCTCACGACCTGCTCAAAAAGTTCCTGTCGGTGGAAAATGTGCTCAATGCCGACCCTAAGGAGCTGGAGACCGTAAAGGGCATCTCGCACAGGACGGCTCTGAGTATAGCGTTTATGAGACAGCTTTACAGGACCTCGGCGCTGAGGGGAGGGCATAAGCTGACGCTTGCTGACAGGGAAAGGCTTTACCGCTATCTGCTGGAGCTTTACCTTGGCGAAAAGGAAGAGAAGATGAATGTGCTGTTTCTGGATGCGAATCTGTGTGTGGTCTCGGTCGAGCAGCTGGACAGAGGCCTGAATGACACGCTGAGGGTCGATATGAAGCAGCTCGCAGTTTCGGTGCTGAGCTCGAAATGTACGACTATCGTGCTTGTACACAATCACCCCGACGGTGACCCGACCCCCTCCCGGGACGACATAACCACCACCGACCGCATCAAAGCCTTTGTCAAGGAATTCGGCATCGACCTTATAGACCATTTTATTGTCGGCAGAGACAGCGTTGTTTCAATGGCAGACAACGGCCTGTTTTATCACAATGATATCTTTGAATAAAAAAAGGTATGGAGCTTTTTTAAGCTGCCATACCTTTTTGTTATCATGACCCTTACTTTGAGACCTCAAAATCAAAACTTACAGTGTTTCCCTCATAAAAGGAGCTTCCTGCCGGCGGCGTTGCTTTAACAATGAGCCCTTTTTTCATATCACTGTCCGTCTCGGTTATAGAATAGAAATATCCTGAAAAACCGGCCTCATCCAGTTTTTTCTGTGCTTCGTCAACTGTCAGCCCCGTCAGATCGGGAACATAGAGCTTTTTCGTCGGTGAAACGCCGTTTTCAAGGTTTTCTTTTCTTTGTTTTTCTCTCTCCTGTTTTTTCTGTTCCTGTTTTTCTCTTATTACTTTTGCATTATTATAATGACGGTATCTTACGATCCCGAACGCTGTGCCGCCTGCTATCAAGACAACAGCACAGATGATGATAAGTATCCTTTTTTTCATATACAACACCTCGGGGCTCTGGTCATCTTTGCTTGCTTCTTTTATTCTACCACAGATTTCTTTTCCAGTCAATATTCAAAAAGCACGCACCTCTGAAAAAGAAGTGCGTGCTTTGTTATATCTGTTCGTTTTGTCAGGATATCAAAGTACTCTTACGCCTACAACGCCGTCAACAGCCTTGATAGCGTCAACGTTTGCAGCACCCTTGACATCGAGCATTGTGTAGCCCCATGCCTTCTTGGTCGCTGTTGCCTCGTTTACAACGTCAGCACCGGCAGCAGCCTTTACAGCATCAGCGCTCACCTCTGCCTTGTGGAGAACACAAACCAGCTGGTCGGCGGTCTTTGCAAGCTCAAGGTTCGGGAATGTAACGGAATTTCTTATCTTTCCTCTCTCGATATAGTCCATAAGCTCGTCAGCTGCCATAACAGCACAGTTGTCCTCAGACTCGGGTGTGGAAGCGCCAAGGTGAGGAAGTGTGATAACATTCTCCTCGCCAAGACCGATATCGTCAGCAAAGTCAGTAACATACTTGGCAACCTTGCCGGCCTTGATAGCGTCTACAACAGCCTGTGTATCAACGAGCTCGCCTCTTGCAGCATTGATGATGCGGACGCCGTCCTTCATCATAGCTATCTGCTCTGCGCCGATGGAATTCTTTGCATCGGGAGTGAAGGGAACATGGAGAGTGATATAATCACTGTTCTTATATATCTCGTCCTTGCTGTCAACTACCTTTACAGAAGCGTCCAGAGCCTTTTTAGCAGCCTCGGAAAGATAGGGGTCAAAGCCGATAACGTTCATTCCGAGAGCAACAGCAGCGTTAGCCACCTTGCCGCCGATAGCGCCAAGACCGATAACACCGAGTGTCTTTCCGAATATCTCGGGGCCTGCAAACTTTGCCTTGCCGCCCTCAACAGTCTTGGGAGCGTCCTCTGTTCCCTTGAGGGAGTTTGCCCATGCAGCAGCCTCTGTTATCCTTCTGGAAGCCAGCAGCATTGCGCAGATGACCAGCTCTTTAACAGCGTTAGCGTTAGCACCGGGAGTGTTGAAAACAACGACACCGTTCTCTGCACACTTGTCAACGGGGATATTGTTGACTCCTGCGCCTGCTCTTGCAATAGCGATAAGGGATGCAGGCATCTCATAGTCATGGAGCTTAGCGGAACGAACCATTATAGCGGTAGGCTCTGCGCACTCGTCAGTTACAGTATAAGCAGCCTTGTCGAACTTGTCTGTTCCGCAGGCAGCGATCTTGTTCATTGTAAGTATATTGTACATATCTTTCAATCCTTTTCAATATTATTCATCAAAGTCAGTAACGGTGGAAATAACAGGCTTTCCGTCACGGTCAAGCAGCGGAGTAAGTCCGCCGGCATAGCCTTCAGTGACCCAGAGATAATTGACTCCTGTCTCTTTATCTACAAGGACTCTCCTTGAAAACAAAGAGCCTTCCTTTTCAACAACAATAAATCTTTCCTTCTTAGCCATACGTCTTAACCTCCGAAAAATCTGCAACAGCGCAGAGCTTCAATCACTCTGCGCTTTGCTTGTCCGTGTTAAATTAAGCGTTCTCTTCCTCGAACTTCTTCATGAAAGC
>DFEO01000030.1 GCA_002368715.1 Ruminococcus sp. UBA3800 | reverse complement strand
GTCTTTGCTTCGTGTCCCGTCAGATCGGAAAGTCTTTTTGCCGCCCTTCCCGTAGGTGCTGCCAGCATAACATTCATCGACTGCTGCTCAAACAGTGACAGTATAGCGTTCAATGTGGTCGTTTTACCTGTTCCCGGGCCGCCGGTCAGTATAAGGAAGCCCTTGGACAAGGCAAGGTTTATCGCCTTACGTTGTATATCCTCGTATTCTATGCCGTTTTCCTCTTCGGCTATGTCTATAACGTCCGAGTAGTCCATCTGACTGTCGTAGGAGATCTCGCTCATGACTGAGAGCCGTCGGGCTATGTATTCCTCGGCCTTATAGTAATCATGCAGCATTATAAATGGTCTGCCGTTCTTTATATACATATGAAGCTCATCCTCAGACAGCTCAAATTCAAGGCATCTGTCAAACACTTCGCCCGCTACACCGAGCAGCGCTCTTGAAGCTTCCTTCAGCCTGTCGAGCGGCAGAGTGGTGTGTCCCGATGCTGCATTTTCCTTCAGCACCCAGATCATCCCCGCGATCACACGCTCGTCGCAGTCCTGCGGCAGTTCAAGCTTTGATGCAATGCTGTCTGCCTTTCCGAAGCTGACATCGATGCCTTCCTTGCACAGCACATATGGATTAGAGCTTATCAGCTGCTCGGCAGATTCGCCCCAGCGCTTCCACGCTCTTATGCTCACCGATGCGGGAAGCTCAAATTTGTTAAGCATCGTCATCAGCGAACGAACTGCATAAGTCTTCCTGAATTCAGCACTGATCGAGTCAGCCTTTTTGGCAGAAATGCCCTCGACCTTGGTTAGCTTGACAGGCTCCTTCTCGATCACCTCAAGACTGCTCTCTCCGAATTCATCTACTATCCGCTTTGCAAGAACAGCATTAACTCCCTTGATAATACCGCTTGCAAGGTATCTTCTTATCGAAGAGGCTGAGGTCGGCAGGCTCCGCTCGATAAGCTCTGCCCGAAACTGTTTGCCGAACTTTATGTTGTTCTCATATCTGCCCGTACAGGTGAGCTCCTCTCCTGCTTCGATATTTCCCATTTCTCCGATCACAGATATCAGATCGCCGTCACAGGCAAGCTTCAAAACCACAAACCCCGTATCCTCCGAGCGGAAGATGATGCTGTCCACCTCGCCCGAAAGCTGTTTTATCTCATATTCCTGCATTTTGTATACATTGCTCCTTTTATTATGATCCTCTCTTTATCCTGTCAGACAAGGCTGTAATGTCGATCGCATCGACTCCTGCAAGCTCCTGTGCGATCCTGTCTGCCAAGTAACCGTTGGCACAGGCGTTTATTTTAACTATCAGTATCTCCCTGCGCTTTGCAGGCTCCTCCATCATTTCGTCCCAGTATGCGCTCTTCACAGTCAGCTCCAGCTGCTCGGTACGCTCTGTACACGGGATAACTATGTAGCCCTGCTGTTCGGTATCGGGTCTGAGCTGCTTTTTCCACAGCAGAGCGCACGCTGCTGTCAGTACTATCATCAGAACGGTAAGAATAATGACCATTGCCATGTTTTTGCCCCCTTTTAATGTATAATATGCCCGACAGGGGAGCAGGCGTGAATAAAAAAGAAGAATCATTATTCCGCTATGTTTATATTTTACTATTTTTTTCAGCCGTTTGCAAGCGGTTTAGCCGTTATCACAGAATTTTAATACTCTTGTTCCCGCAGATTTTTTATATTTTGACAAAAAAATATTGAAAAGGCTATAGACAAATTTGAATTTTTATTGTATAATGAATTTACATCAGAAATTAAAGAGGTTGAATTGATGAGAGTTATAACAGGTAAGGCAAGAGGAATGAAGCTTGTCACACTTGAAGGGGAGGACGTTCGCCCGACCACTGATATGGTCAAGGAGTCTTTGTTTTCCATAATACAGTTCGATGTCCCCGGTGCGCAGGTGCTTGATCTGTTCGCGGGAAGCGGTCAGCTCGGCATAGAAGCATTGAGCCGTGAAGCTGCATTCTGTACATTTGTCGATAAAAGCAAGGATTCTTTAGATGTGGTGAGGGACAACCTTACTCACTGCAAGCTGAGCGGCCTTGCAAGGATCGAGAACAGCGACAGTATCAACTTTCTGAAGCTCACACCGCAGAGATTTGATATCGCTCTGCTTGACCCGCCATACCGTCAAGGACTGATAGATAAGGTGATGCCCATGCTTGACCGTGTTATGAACGACGGTGCCGTAGTTGTCTGTGAGCATGAGAGGGAATACCTTCCCGCAGAGGAGTATGGCAGCATGAGGCTCAGGAAGCGTTATCGTTACGGTAAAATAATGCTGAGTGTCTATGATAAGGATATTCGGGAGGCGGAGGATTAAATGAGGATAGCAGTTTGTCCGGGCAGCTTTGACCCGATAACGAACGGTCATCTTGATATCATCAACAGGGCATCACAGCTGTTCGACAAGGTGATAGTGCTTGTTTCGTACAACCCGAATAAACAAAGCGCACGGTTTTCCGTCAAGGAACGGATCGAGATGATAAACTCTGTGATTACAGGTTTCGATAATGTAGTTGCCGACTGTAACGAGGGGCTGCTTGCAGATTATCTTGAACGCACCAAGGCCTGTGCGATCGTCAAGGGGCTTCGGGCTGTAACGGATTTTGAATATGAGTTCCAGATGGCTCTTGCCAACCGACAGCTTTGCCCTTCGGCTGAGACTGTGTTTCTGACCACGAGCCCGAAGAATATGTATCTTTCTTCAAGTATGGTGAGAGAGATAGCAAGTCTTGGCGGCGATATCAGCGACTTTGTACCCCCGCAGATATGTTCTGCTATTATAAAAAGACTATCCCCCGAAAAAGGGACTATTAAAATATGAAAGGAAGTATTTGTAATGAAAATTGATGAGATTCTGAATATGATGGATGGGCTGCTTGATAAATCCACAGCCGTTCCTTTTTCAAATAAGCGTATGATCGACTCCGAGCAGATGCGTGAATACATAGACAGTGTAAGGCTCAATATGCCCGAGGAGATCAACAAGGCAAAAGAGACCGAGATAGAGTATAAGAATATTATTGCCAATGCTAATCGTGAGGCCGAGCAGATAATCCGCAAGGCGGAGGAAAGAGCCAAGGCCATGATCTCTGAGGAGGAGATAATCAAGCAGGCAAGGGAAGTCGCAAGGCAGGAGCTTGAGCGTGCCAAGCAGGAATCAGAGGCAACCGTAGCAGATGCAAGAGCTATGGCAGATCAGATCGTCGGTGATGCACAGGAAAACGAGAAAAGGATAAAGCGGGCACTTGCGGATACGCTCCGCAAGACTCTTACAGATGCCGAGAATACTCTTACCAAGGCTTGCGAAGACGTCGCCAAGACCAAAGCGGCAGTCGA
>DFEO01000018.1 GCA_002368715.1 Ruminococcus sp. UBA3800 | reverse complement strand
AGCGACCGAGCGTAGCGAGCAGAGCGTAACGTGGCGGTGCAGGGGCACGCCCCTGCTGCGGCGAGCACCGCACTTGCAAATAATTGTTGACATTTTTTTTCGGATGTGTTAATATAGAATAGGCAGATCAAACAGAAAAAATGATCGTAAAAAGGAGTGACCGTTATGGATATCAAAAAGAACATAGAGGGCAGTAAGGCTGTTTTTAAGATCACAGGCAAGATCGATACCCTCACAGCCCCCACACTCGAAAAAGAGCTTGAAGGTGTGTTCGGCAGTGTGGATTCTCTCGAGTTCGACCTTGAAGAGCTTACCTATATCTCCTCAGCAGGCCTGAGAGTCCTTCTTACTGCACATAATATCATGGAGGATAAGGACGGAGAGATGAAGGTCGTAAATGTTCATCCCGACGTTATGGAGATCTTCGAGATAACCGGCTTTGACAGCATTCTGGATTTTGAATAAAAAGGAGTGAGTCCGCTTGAGATCCAACACTTTTCTGATCACTGGTGTCGGCGATATCAACAACCCTGTTTTCAGACAGGCTTCTGACAGCAGGATAAAGGTCATCCTTAACGAGACCGAGAAGATAGCAGCCGAAAACAAGCTTGACCGCAAGCAGACTATGCACCTCAGACTTTTGTCGGAGGAGCTGATGTGTCTGGTGCCCCAGTTGATGCAGTACGGTTCTGCTACATTCTGGATAGAGAACGAGGGAACTCAGTATGAGATGCACATGAAGGTCACCCCAAAGGAGAATATGACATTTGCGAAGAAGCTCCCGGAGATAGGCGAGGACGCAGGCATAGGAAAGCGTGTGAGCAGAGCCTTTGCAAGCGCTATCTCGATGGTCACAAAGGGCAAGTCCTGTATGTGGACCCTTTCGGGCTATATCGACGAGGTCAAGGCTCACGACAAGATGAACAGCCCCGCCTGGGACGAGCTGGAGCGCTCCATAATGGCTAAGCTTGCGGATGACGTTACCGTCAAGACCATCGGCCGTGAGGTCGAGCTGATAGTTACAAAGATATATTGACATCTTATCCCCCGGAAATCCCGGGGGATTTTTATGTGCATTTTGCTTAGAAATGTTGATGTATTTTTGGTGATATGGATATAGAAAAAATAACGGATATTTGATATAATAAGATGAATAATTATTTTCTGGCGCCCCTGCGGCGCAGACCCCACTGACCCTATGGAAAGGAAACCGGCTATGAGTATTAAAACGCTTCTGAAAAAAATAACGGCTGCCGCTTTGTGCGCAGCTGTGGGAATATGCAGCACGGGCTGTTATCTGCTGCCCGACGAGGAGGAGATCCTGGAGGCTCCCGAGGTCAAGGCCAGCGATGTCAGCTATATCACCGTTACAGCCAAGAAAAAAGACCTTGAACGCAAGATAGTTACCTCCGGGACCATCACCGCCGAGAAGCAGTATCCGCTTTCCTATGAGAAGCAGAGCGGAGTTATCTCGAAGTTCTATGTGCGTGCCGGTGACGAGGTAAAAGAGGGCGACCTTATCTGCGATATCGACACCAATGATCTTGACTATCAGATAGAGCAGAAGGAGCTTTATGTGGAAAAGGCCAAGCTCAATGTCCAGATGATATATGAGGGCGGCGGCACACAGGCTCAGATAGACTCGGCCTATGTTGACCAGCAGCTTCAGGAGAAGGAGCTGGAAAAGCTCAAAGCCCAGAAGGTGGGCTCGGAGCTTAGATCGCCTATCGACGGCATAGTGTCGAGCATATCCGATGTCAGGGCAGGTGACGCTGTCAGCTCCGGCCAGGTGATAGCTACCGTTATCGACACCGGCGCTCTGTACATCGCTATAAAGCCTTCGGAGCTCAGCCAGTTCAAAATGGATATGGATATCCAGATAAGGATAAATGATGACTACTATGACGGGGTCGTGTTTATGACGCCCGACGCTCTGGCGGACTTTCAGGCCGAGCAGCAGGATGACCACAATGCTGTTGACAATACAGGCATCGAATATGAGGCTGAGACCGTTTATGTAAGGTTCAAGAACGATGTGCCTGCGGATGCTGTGGGTCAGCTGGCAGACACTATCCTTGTGCTCGACAGTGTTTCGGATGCCATAGTTATCTCGAACAACCTGATAAAGAAAGTGGATGGCGAGACCGTGGTCTACGTTCTTAAAAACGGAGAAAAGACCGCAGTTCCTGTTGAAACAGGGCTGTCAACAGCCTCTCAGACCGAGATAGTATCGGGACTGAGCGAGGGAGACGAGATAATCATAAGATAAAGGCGTTTGAAAGGATGACCCATGTTTACACTACTTTTCAGAAAAATGAGAAACACCAAATGGATGGTGTTCTGTCTTCTGATAGGCTTTATAATGGCATCTGCCATGATGAGCACAGTGCCCATATATATGAACGCATCGCTCCAGAGGATGCTGGTCAAGGATATGGAGGCTTTTCAGAAGGAATATGAGATATATCCCGGAGCCTATAATACCAGTTACAGACTGAAAATGGATATAGATCCTTCGCAGCAGAAGGAGATAATCGACAGCTATAACAAGAAGAGCGAGGCCAGGTTCTCGGAGCTGGGGCTTTCCAGCCTTTCGGAGAAAAAGGTCATTTCCGGCGAGTATATGTATGTCAAGTCCATGGAAGTCACCGCCGGCAACCCCCAGGCAAGGTTCACTGTTGTGGGAATGAGCGATATCGCAGAGCATATTTCCATAAAACAGGGAAGGATGTTTGAAAAGGGTCAGCGTGATGACGGCGTTTTTGAATGTATAGCCACCGAGAAGGCTCTTAAAACGACCGAGCTCGCCATAGGCACTGTTTATGAGGTCGGAGACGTTTTCCACGAGGAAAACTCGGCAAAGATCGAGATAGTGGGCGTGTTCGATGTTAAGGACGCAAACGACATCTACTGGGCAGAGGGACTTGATTCAGAATATACCGCAGGCGTGTTTTTAGATTATGACACGCTTTATGAAAAGGGCATAGATACGGGCGTTATGAACATAAACGATGCGGCTCACAACTATGCGATAGATTATGCGGCAATGGATATGAACGGCATCGAGTCCACCCTTGAAAAGCTGAAGGAGCACAAGAACTATTTCAAGGAAAATGCCATAGGCTTCAGCGTCCCCGCAACGGAGATACTCGAGGACTATTCAAAGCGTGCAGACCAGCTCCAGCTGGTGCTGTGGCTTTTGCAGATACCCGTTATCCTGATGATAATCTTCTATCTGTTCATGGTGTCTCAGCTGAATGTCGAGCAGGAGCGCAATGAGATAGCTGTGTTCAAGAGCCGTGGTGCGAGCAGGACACAGATAATGGCTATCTATGCGCTGGAATCTCTGATGCTGGGTGTGTTCACGGCGGTGATAGGCCCCTTTGCAGGTCTCGGGCTTTGCAGGGTGCTTGGCGCTTCAAACGGTTTTCTGGAGTTTGTAAACAGAAAATCGCTGCCGGTACATCTCACAGTCCAGGCATTCGTCTATGCGGCACTTGCCGTGGCAGTGTTCTTTGTTACCACTATGCTGCCTATCTTTCCTGCAACAAAGACCACGATAGTCGAGCACAAGCAGTCAAAATCAAAGAAGAAAAAGCACGCACTCTGGGAAAAGGTGTGTCTGGACTTTCTCCTTGTGGGCGGCTCGGTGGGCTGGCTGTATTATCACAACAAGACTCAGGCGACCCTTATAGATCAGGGCGTCACCGACACTACTGCGACCGTAAATCCGCTGATGTTCGTGTCGTCAACAGCCTTTATACTTGGGCTGGGGCTGTTCCTTATCAGGATATACCCCTACGTCATCAGGCTGATAGCAAGGATAGGGCGCAGAGTGTGGTCACCTGCGCAGTATGTGTCGCTTACAAATATCGGCCGCTCATCTACGGGACGTGAGAGGTTTTTGATGCTGTTTCTGGTGCTGACGGTGTCTATGGGCGTTTACTTTGCCAACACCGCAAGAGCCCTTAACCGCAATGCCGAGGAGACCGTGACCTATTCTATGGGCTGCGACGCCATCCTTCAGGAGGAGTGGTATTCCAGCAAGATAGAGCAGGCTCAGAAGAGCGTGTCGCCCACAAATGCAGCGCAGATGTCGCAGGCAGGTCAGCAGCAGGCTCAGGAGGAGGAAGAGGAGGAAGAAGATACCGAGACCGTTATCTCCTATACAGAGCCGCCGTTCGAGAGGTTTGAAAAGCTTGCGGGCGTGGAAAACGCTGCAAGAGTGTTCAGAAAGGACGGAGTGAGCATCACATCGTCGAAGATGAACGTAAAGCAGAAAAAGACCGATGAGGACGACAACAAAAAAACAAGAGAGGACTATCTGGATCAGGATCTCGAAAAGACAAAGAGCTCCAACTCCACAAACAAGGTCCAGCTCATGACAGTCGTTCCCAGTGAGTTTGCAAAGGTATGTCTCTTTGAGGACAGGCTGCTGCCTGTGCAGATAAACAACTATCTCAATGCCCTTGCGGAGTATACTCCCGGAGTCATCCTTTCGTCCAGCTTCAAGGACTACGGCCTGAAGCTCGGAGATACCGTTACCTGCACATGGGGAGCGAATGACGACTTTGATGTTACGGTGCTGGCATTTGTGGACTACTGGCCGGGGCTTAGCCCGAAGAAGACCACAAAGGACGGAAGCTATATGGACTTTGCGGTCATGAACTTTGACTATGTCAGGGTCGTGACCAATGTGGAGCCTTATCAGGTGTGGTTCAGGCTCAAAGAGGGCGCTTCCATAAACGACTTCTATAAGTCGGTGGACAAGGCAGGTATCGAGCTTACCGAGATAAATGCAAGGAGCCAGCAGATAATCGAGAAGAAGACCGACCCGATGCTCCAGGGAATGAATGGAGCGCTCACGCTCGGCTTTATCATAATAATGATAATGTGCATCATAGGCTTCCTTATCTACTGGATACTCTCTATCAAGAGCCGCACGCTCCAGTTCGGTATACTCAGAGCTATGGGTATGAAGTTCAGAGAGATAATCGCTATGATAATCTATGAGCAGGTGCTCGTTTCGGGAGTAGCCATATTTACGGCTATGTTCATCGGAGGATTTACCAGCGACCTCTTCGTGCCGCTGTTCCAGAGCATCTTCGATGCTTCCAGTTCGGTGCCGGAGTTTGTTGTCATGCCCGACAGAGGGGATTATATCAAGCTCTACATCGTTATAGGAGCGATGCTCCTGACCGGTTTCATCATCCTCGGCCGTCTGATAAGAAAGATCAAGATCAGCCAGGCACTGAAGCTGGGAGAAGACTAAAAATTTCAATAAGGCTGTGTCCCCCTGAGGGATGCGGCCTTATGGTATGCAGGAGGCGGATATGAAAGAATTTGAAAGACTTCAAAAATGTCTGGAGGCTGTTCGCAGAAGAACTGACTTCGTTCCCGATGTCGCTCTTGTGCTGGGTTCGGGGCTGGGAGGATTTGCCTCTCAGATCGAGTGTGAGGCCGAGATAAGCTACGGCGAGATAGAGGGCTTTCCACGCTCCACAGTAGAGGGCCACAAGGGCCGTTTCCTGTTCGCAACGGTGAACGGGACAAAGTGCGTTGTTATGGATGGCAGGGTGCATTATTATGAGGGTTATCCCATAAAGGACGTGGTGCTGCCTGTAAGGCTGATGCGCCTTATGGGTGCAAAGGCGCTTATGCTCACAAATGCCGCAGGCGGTATAAACCCGGGCTTTCACGCAGGAGATATGATGCTTATCAGGGATCATATCTCGGTGCTTGTGCCAAATCCTCTTATAGGCGAGAACGTGGAGGAGCTGGGGACACGGTTTCCGGATATGAGCAGCGTATATGACAGGCAGCTGTCAGACGCTGTTATGGCTGTGGCAAAGGGGCTGGAGATAGACCTTAAAGAGGGTGTCTACATCCAGACCACGGGGCCGTCCTTTGAGACGCCTGCCGAGATAAAAATGGCAGGGATAATGGGCGCCGATGCTGTGGGTATGTCCACTGCGGTCGAGGCGATAGCTGCAAACCATGCAGGGATGAGAGTGTGTGCGGTGTCGTGCATATCGAACCTTGCAGCAGGCATAAGCCCCACACCGCTCACCCACGCAGAGGTGCAGGAGTGTGCCGACAAAAACGCACCCCGCTTTACGGCTCTGGTCAGGGAGAGCCTGAAGGCAATAAATAAAATATTAGAACAGACTGGAGAATAAATGATGATAAGATTTTTTAACGGCAGAATCCTTACATCGGCAAAGACGACCGAAGAGAAGGAGCTCTGGACAGACGGCGACAGGATAGCCTTTGTGGGCGTTCCGACAGAGCAGGAGCTGGCAGATCATACCTTTGAAAGAGAGATAGACCTTGGCGGCGATCTGCTGATGCCTTCCTTCAAGAATGCCCACACTCATTCGGCAATGACCTTCCTGCGCTCTTATGCGGACGACCTTCCGCTGAGTGAATGGCTCTTTGACAGGGTGTTCCCTATGGAGGCAAAGCTTGACGGCGAAAAGATATACTGGCTGACAAAGCTTGCCATCCTTGAATACCTGACGTCGGGCGTTACAGCTGTGTATGATATGTATTTCGAGATGGACTGGTATGTAAAGGCCTGCATCGAGAGCGGTTTCAGGTCTGTTATGTGCGATGCGGTCAGCGGAAACGAAAAGAGGATAGTTGAGCTTGAGGAGAAATATGAAAAGTTCAACGGTATGTCTCCTCTTATAAAATATGATCTTGGCTTTCATGCAGAATACACGGCAGAGCTGGGGCTTATGGAGGCGATAGCAAAGCTTTCCGACAGGCTGGATACCCGTGTTTCCACACACAATTCAGAGACCGAAAAGGAAGTCAGGGAGTGTATCGAAAAATATGGCAAGACTCCGACCGAGCTGTTTGACAGCATCGGGCTGCTGAGTCACGGCGGAGCGTTTTTCCACTGCGTCCATCTTTCCGACAATGATATCGAGATCATCAAAAACAGGGGCATCCGTGTCGTTCACTGTCCCGGCTCGAACATCAAGCTTGCAAGCGGTATAGCGCCGATAGTAAAGCTGGCTGACAAGGGCATAGGGCTTGCGCTGGGAACGGACGGCCCTGCGAGCAACAACTGTCTTGATATGTTCAGAGAGATGTTCCTGATGACGGGTCTTCAGAAGGTGACTCTCGGGGATGCAGCAGCGTGTCCTGCGGACATGGTGCTGGATGCTGCCACAAGAGGCGGTGCTCTGGCAATGGGGCTTGACGACTGTGACACGATAGAGGTGGGCAAGCAGGCCGACCTTATCATTATCGACCTGGATCAGCCGAATATGCAGCCTCTGAATAACATAACGAAAAACATTGTTTACAGCGGTTCAAAGCAGAACGTAAAGCTGACGATGTGTGCAGGCAAGGTGCTGTATGAAGACGGCGAGTTTTTCATAAACGAAGACCCGAGGCTGATCTACCGGAAGGCCAACGAGATAATAGCCTCGATGAAGTGACAGCCGCATATGTTTTGGCGATAAAAGGTATCTCTCTGTGTGAGGACAGAGGGATGCCTTTTTGTGTGTCAGCTGCCTCCGGTGTGTTGACATTTAGTGTAAAAAATGGTATACTCTAAGGGATTTAGGCATCTTGTTTATGAAAAGGAGCGGCTTATGAAAGAATTGTTGATCACAGCGCAGATCGAAAACCTGGACGAGGTTTTGGATTTCGTTTTGAAACAGCTTGATACAAAGGGCTGTTCTTCCAGGATAAAAAACCAGATAGCGGTGGCAGTCGAGGAGATATTCGTGAATATTGCCCACTATGCCTATGCGCCCGAGGTGGGAGAGGCAAGCATCCGTGTCGAGCTGACAGACGAGCCTGTCAGCATCATTATGAGCTTTATGGACGGTGGAAAGGCCTTTGATCCGCTGGCAAAGCCGGACCCCGATATCAGCCTGCCCGCAGGCAAGCGAAAGATAGGCGGTCTGGGTGTGTTTATGGTGAAGCAGACTATGGACGATGTGAGCTACGAGTATAAAAACGGAAAGAACATTCTTACTATCAAGAAGAAGATCGGATAAGGAAGGGTAATATGGCTGAAACAAAATCCAAGATATTCAGACAGAAATCTCTTGATCGCATATCCTCGCCCGAACAGCTGACGGATTATTTCAAGGTGACCAACCCCGGCGTATGGCTTATTCTGGGTGCGGTGGTGTTCCTGCTGGCAGGGCTTCTTGTCTGGGCAGGCGTGAGCAAGCTTGACACCGTTGTTGATGCATCGGTAACTGTTGAGAACGGCACAGCGGTAGTTATGCCGATAAGCAACAGTCTGGACGACCTGAAAAAGGGGATGACAGTTGTCATCGCAGGACAGGAATATCCTGTAAATGATGTTCGCAAGGACTATTACGGCAGACCTGTTGCTTTGATAGAGCTCGATATCCCTGACGGCAACTATGACGGACAGATAGTGACCGAAAGCATCTCACCGATATCGTTTCTGTTGAAATAGAGGATGTAAATGAAGAAAAAAAGTATCAGACGACCGGTAACAAAGGGTGCCGCAAAGGTCCCCGTTATCATGCAGCTGGAAGCTCTCGAATGCGGTGCGGCTTCGCTGGCTATGGTGCTGGCATATTACGGAAAATGGGTGCCGCTCGAACAGGTCAGGGCTGACTGCGGCGTTTCGAGAGACGGCTCGAATGCAAAGAACGTTTATCTTGCAGCAGAGAATTACGGGCTGAAGGCAAACGCTTACAGGCGCACGCCCGAAACACTGAAGAGCAGCGGAAAGTTCCCCTGCATAATCCACTGGAACTTTAACCACTTTGTGGTGCTCAACGGCTTCAAGGGCAGCTATGCTATGATAAACGACCCTGCAAGGGGTCTTGTCAAGGTGGATGCCGAGGAATTCGACAGAGCGTTTACAGGTGTAACGCTGGAGTTCGAGCCTACGGACAGCTTTGTTGCCGACGGAAAAAGAAAGAGCACAGTTGACTTTGCCAGAAGGCGGCTGAGAGGCGCCGGGGCGGCAACTGTTTTTGTTATGCTCACAACTGTCATAACCAGCCTTTTCGGCATTATAAACCCTGTTATGACTCAGGTGTTCATGGACAGGCTCCTGACCCACAAAAACGACGATTGGCTGCTGCCCTTCATAGGGATAATGTCGGTGCTTGCACTAATACAGGTGACAGTGGCCTGGGCTCAGGCGATATATTCTCTCAGGATAAACGGAAAAATGGCACTGGTCGGCAGCTCCACATATATGTGGAAGGTGCTCAAAATGCCTATGGAGTTCTTTTCCCAGCGAATGGCAGGAGATATACAGTCACGTCAGGCTACAAACGCATCCATTGCCGAAACGCTTGTGAACACGCTGTCGCCGTTGCTTATAAATTCTATTATGATGGTGGTATACCTTGTGTTCATGCTCAACAAGAGCGTTCTGCTGACAGCCATAGGCCTGTCGGTAATGGTGATGAACGTGTTCCTGTCAAGAGTCATCTCGAAAAAGAGGATAAACACCACCCGTGTGCAGATGAGAGACAGCGCAAAGCTTTCGTCCACCACGGTGGCGGGCATCGAGATGATAGAGACCATAAAGGCCAGCGGCGCCGAGGACGGCTTTTTCCAGAAGTGGTCGGGATATCAGGCCTCGGTCAATTCCCAGAACGTAAAGATAGAGAAGACAAACCAGATACTCGGAGCTATACCAACGTTTTTATCGACCGCCGCAAGCTATGCGGTGCTGATACTGGGTGTGTGGTTTGCCATGAACGGCGACCTGACACTGGGTGCGGTGCTTATGTTCCAGCATTTTCTTGACCAGTTTATGAGCCCTGCAATGACGCTTGTCACAGCAGGACAGACGATACAGGAGATGCGTACTCAGATGGAGCGTGTCGAGGATGTTATGGAATATCCTTCGGACAAGAATGTTGAGATGCACCGGGACGCCGGCGAGCAGGGGCTGGGAAAGCTTGGCGGCGAGATAGAGATGAAGAACATAACCTTTGGTTATTCAAGACTTGCCGAGCCGCTGATAAGAGATTTTTCAATGTCGGTCAAGAGGGGCAGCCGGATCGCTTTTGTGGGTGCCTCGGGTTGCGGAAAGTCTACGCTCTCGAAGCTTATAACGGGGCTTTATGACCCGTGGGAGGGCGAGATACTCTTTGACGGAAAGCCAAGGAGCGAATATGACCGTGACGTTATGACAGGGTCTTTGGCGGTCGTTGACCAGGATATAACTATCTTTGAAGATACGGTGGCAAACAATATAAAGATGTGGGACGAGTCGATAAAGGATTTTGAGATGATACTTGCGGCCCGTGACGCACAGATACACAACGATATAATGCAGCGTGACGGCGGCTATGAGTATATGCTCACAGAGGGCGGCCGCAACCTTTCCGGCGGCCAGCGCCAGAGACTGGAGATAGCAAGGGTCCTTTCCCAGGATCCGTCCATAATCATCCTGGACGAGGCGACCAGCGCACTGGACGCAAAGACCGAAGAGGACGTTGTGAAAGCGATAACGGACAGGGGAATAACCTGTATCGTTATAGCACACAGGCTCTCCAGCATCCGTGACTGTGATGAGATAATAGTTCTCGAGCACGGCACAGTGGTGGAGAGAGGAACGCACAGCGAGCTTATGAAGCTCGGCGGTGCGTATTCGGAGCTTGTGACCAATGAGTAAGGGAGTGAGAGTTCTTGGGTTGGTTTGAACAACAGATCAAGCAGAGGCGTGACCTTGACCAACAGCTGTTCGAGGACTCGTTCTTCCGTGCCGCAGGTGCTATCCTTGGCGAAAGGTCTGCCGAAAAGATAAGTGACGAGCGTATCATCACGGCTCAGGCGATAGACGAGATACTTAAATATTACCACTTCAAGCCGATAGAGATACCGCTTTCTCTCAGCACTCACGAGGAGCAGCTGGACTATTGTCTGAGGCCTCACGGGCTGATGAAAAGGCGGATAATCCTTGAAGAGGGCTGGTTCAAAGACTGCTACGGCCCGGTCATGGCATATTTCAAGCAAACGGGTCAGCCTGCGGCGCTGCTGCCCGATCAGATCTCGGGATATTATTATAAGGACAAGGCGACCGGCAGGAGAGTTAAGATAAACAACAAGGTAATGGAGCAGTTCGATATCGAGGCGCTGTGCTTTTACAGGCCGCTGCCGCTGAGAAAGATAGGTATACCCGATCTGCTGCTTTATATGAAGCGCTGCATTTCGGTCAGCGATGCCGCAACCATAATCATAGCTACGATAGCGGTCACGCTGGTGGGAATGATAATGACAAAGCTGACAGCTGCCATAACAGGCCCTGTTATGCTCAGCGGAAAGAAAGCGATGCTTTTGTCCGTTGCTATATGCTTTTTCTGTGTAGCTGTGTCCTCTCAGCTGATAAGCTCGATAAAAGGGCTGCTGCTTAACCGCATATCGGGAAAGACGTCGGTGGCTATCGAGGCCTCGATGATGATGAGGATACTGTCGCTGCCGGCAAGCTTCTTCCGAAAATACAGCGCCGGCGAGCTCAACAGCCGTTCCTCATCAGTGGGACAGCTGTGTGACCTTATGCTGAACCTCGTTTTGTCAACGGGTCTGGGGTCGCTGGTGTCGCTTATTTATATAACCCAGATATTCAGCTTTGCTCC
>DFEO01000125.1 GCA_002368715.1 Ruminococcus sp. UBA3800 | reverse complement strand
AAATGGAGGCGAGAGGATATGCTACTGACGAACTTGCGTAAGATCCACTTGCTTGCCAGAGGCGAGATGCAGAGGCTCAAAAAGCTGTTTATCATAAACAGCATTGTTATTGCGGCTTCCTTGTTTTTTGCTGTTGTGGGCGTAGCTATGAAAAACGAGATAGCTGTTGTGGGACTGTTTTTTATCACCCTGCCGCTGGTGACCGTTATCCCGGCTGTTGCCCTGCTTTTCAGGGACATGACCGACAAGCGTGTCTGCGACGTTATGCACTCTCTGCCTATGACGGCTTCCGAGAGGTTCTGGTCAAAGATACTGGCTCTTTGCTACTATCACATCATACCCACCCTTGTGGTGGCTGCGGCTGAGCTGGGGCTTATGTGCGCCAGGTTCAGCGAGGACCTTGCGGATGACATTAAGGTCGTATGGCTTGGCTACCTTGTGGGTGTCACGGCGCTGCTTTTCACCGTTGCGGTAACGCTCCTCTGCCAGATGTGCTTCGGCACTCTTGCCGAGGTCATCTATATGACGCTGATAGCGCTGACAGCCTTCTCGGTGTTCCCGATACTGGTCTATCAGAACATAACCTATGCAGCAGGCTTTGATGTGATGTTTGATTCTATGCCGTTCTTTTTCTGCCTGTGGACGTATACCTCGGTCCTGGCTGTCGATGACACGAAGGTGTTCTCCTTTATAGCCGGACACGACAACACCTTCTCGGCGTGGCCTGTGCTGATAGTGAACGTGTTCATATCAATTGGCGTTATTTACCTTTGCAGCAGGCTTTACAAGAAGAGGACCGCCGAGACAGTCGGCAATCCTATCGCATTCAAGCTCTTCCTTGAGGTGCTGTCGATACTGGCTGTGTTCGTGATGTTTGGATACCTTGACCAGCTTAACCGTGTAGTTGCCATAGGAGCATCCCTTGTGGTGTTTATGGTGGTACACATCATCCTTGCAAGAGGAAAGTCATTGAAGACCGTGTTTGCGGTCAGAGTGCTGGAATATGCGGTGATGATAGGTATCATCCTTATCGTGAACCTTGTGAATTACAAGACAGGCGGCTTCGGACTTGTCTTTTCTACGCCTGACAGCAGCCTGAAGCATTGCAGTGTCGAGGTCGAGCTTTATGATTATACCGAGAGCGACAACTGGTATGGACAGCGAGTAGAGCACAGGACGCTTTATCTTGAGGACGTTGACGGAGAAAAGGCCTGTGATATAGCAGACCTGCTCCACAGCCATTTCGTTTCAAACAGCGACACCGGCTGGAGACGTTATTACTCAAAGAGCTATGCAAACCTTTTGGTAGATGAAAGAAAGTCAAACAAAAACTCTCATATCTCCAGCCCCGATAATAAGTATTACTGGGATCTGGTGTTTGACCAGACCATCTGCTATGACTGCGACGTAGATACGCTTTATCAGGAGCTTATCGACGCAGGCATGAAGCCCTCGTCCGACAGTGAGAACAGCGAACTTGATGATGACGGGTACTATCCCGAAGAGGTCTATTACTCATAAAAAACACCGGTTTCCCCAAAAACGGGGAGGCCGGTGTTATCTTTGTGTCTTACAGGGTGTAGTCTATACACACTCTCGATTTTACGTTCGGCATTATCAGTCCGTCCTTGACAGCAGCGTGAGCCGGATGTGCCGCATAGGTGCCAAGTGCTTTTTCGTCTTCAAGCAGGCAATCGAGCATAAGGTCAGCGTTCGAGGTGTCCATAACATTCGTGATGACGCTTATCTCTCTGAGCCCGTCAATAACGCCCGCAAGCGCTTCGAGCTTCTGTTTGATCTCGCTTTTGACAGCGTCGCTCTCAGCCTGTGAAAGCCCGTCCTTCATCTGCCACATAATAACGTGTCTGACCAAGTTCATCTCTCCTTATTATAATATGATAATGACCGGGGAAAATATCTCCGGTCATCATTTTTTACGGAAGCAGTCTGTTAATATCTCTCGGGAACATAGAGGTCTCACGGATATTGTTCTTGCCAAGCAGCTTCATCAGCAGCCTTTCAAGGCCTATACCCAATCCGCCGTGAGGCGGCAGACCGTATTTATGCGCTTCGAGATAGCTTGCAAAGTCAGCGGGATCAAGTCCCTGTGCCTTCATCTTGGCTACCTGCTCGTCATAGTCGTGTATCCTCTGACCACCCGAGGTTATCTCGAGCCCTCTGAACAGCAGGTCAAACTTGTAGGCCTCTCTGGGGTCCTCTCTGGAGTTCATTGCATAGAACGGAGGCTTTGAAGAGGGGAAGTGTGTGACAAAGATAAAGTCAGAGCCATACTTCTCCTTTGCGTATTTTCCGAGGTTCACCTCGTCCTCGGGGTCAAGGTCGAACTTCTTGCCGTTCGTTTGCGCTCCCCTGAGAAGCTTCAGTGCATCTGCAAACTTGATAGATGGTATCTCGGTTATCACCGGTATGTCGGCGTCGAGTATCTCTATCTCATTCTGATAGTTCTCTCTGATATACTCGAAAATACTTCTGAGCATAGCTGTCTCCATAGCCATAACGTCATACATACTGTCGATATATCCCATCTCGAGATCAAGGCCTATATACTCGTTGATATGCCTTGAGGTAGCGTGCTTTTCAGCCCTGTAAACAGGAGCTATCTCATATACCCTGTCAAAGAAGGCAACGGCAGTCTGCTTATAGAACTGCGGAGATTGGTTCAAGAAAGCGTTCTTTCCGAAATAGTCCAGCGCAAAGATATTAGCGCCGCCCTCAGCACCCTGTGCAACTATCTTAGGTGAGTGTATCTCTGTAAAGTTCTGCTCCTGCATGAACCTGTGCATACCGTGTACAAGACCCTCCTGGAGCTTGAATATAGCTCGCTCATAGGGGTTTCTCAGAGATACGGCTCTGTTGTCAAGGTTTACCTCTATCGTGCAGCCAAGCTTGCCCTGAGAGATCTTCAGCGGCAGGTCGGCAGCGTTTGTGGAGATAAGCTCTATCTTTGAAAGCTCTATTTCGAGCCCTGTCATTTCACGCTTGTTCTCCTTGACGGTTCCCGTCACCTTGACAAAATAGCCCTCTCTCAGACCCTCTATGCTGTCGGCGCACTTGTCCGAGGAGTAGACCGTCTGGAACACATATCTTGCGGTCCTGACATTCACGAAGGCTATGCTTCCCATATTCCTTATCCTGTGAACACAGCCCTCAAAGCTGACCTCCTTGCCGAGAGCCGCTCTGGCGTTTTCAAGGGTAAATTCCTTTTTGAGCTTGTCGGTAGACACCATAACAAAGTTGCCGTCAGCCCTGGGAACGAACTTGTCGGCAGGCACATATTTTGTCAGCTTGTCGGTGCCGATAACGGTCTCCTCCTGCTGTTCGCTCTGCTTGTCTGTGTCCGAAAGCCCTGCTGCGAACTGCGCAAGCTTCTGTTCCAGCTTTTCTTTGATTATCTTTGGTGTAGCTATACCCTTGAGCGCCTTTGTACACTGACCCATGATAAAGCCGAACACCTTTTTCTCTCCTGCCGCATACTGCTCTGCCTGAGCCTTGTTATCATTTATGATGCGGTCTATCTCTGCCTCGACCTTGCCCTCGTCAACGGTTATCAGCATACCCTTTTGTTTTGCGATATCCATAGGCTTTCCGCCCTGCTCGGCCATAACTCTGAATATAGCCTTTGCGTCGTTCTTTGAAACGTTCTCGCTGTCGCTCATCTCCACCAGCTTAGCCAGATCCTCGGCAGGGAAGCTGATATTGTCGATATCTATCTCGCCCAGGTTCACACGTCTCATAAACTCGCCCAGCATAAACACAGCCACGCTCTTCGGCTTGTTATAATACGAGCAGGCCTCATCAAAGAAGTCAGATATCTGCTTTGACTGTATCAGGATCTCGGCATCCACCTCAGAGATACCGTTTGCCATATATCTCGCCTTTCTGTCGGCAGGCATCTCGGGGAGCTTTGCGTGGATCTCCTCGATCTGCTGATCTGTGAGGTTTACCTGCAGGATGTCAGGCTCCGGGAAGTAGCGGTAGTCGTTAGCGTTTTCCTTGGTACGCATAGATGTGGTCTTGTCACGGTTAGCGTTATAGCGCCTTGTCTCCTGGACCACCTTCTTGCCTGCTTCAAGCAGCAGTGCCTGTCTTTTCTGCTCATACTTTATGGCTCTGCCCACGCTCTTGACCGAGTTTATATTCTTTATCTCGGCTCTTGTTCCGAACTCGGTGGCATCAGGCTTCATCAGCGAGATATTAACATCGCATCTGAGAGAGCCCTGCTCCATCTTACAGTCGCACACTCCCGCATATTTGAGCAGCAGAGCTATCTGCTCCACATAAGCCATAGCCTCTTCTGCCGAAGCTATATCAGGCTCGGAAACTATCTCGATAAGCGGGATACCGCAGCGGTTATAGTCCGCCAGCGACACACCGTTAAAGTCGTCATGAACAAGCTTTCCTGCGTCCTCTTCGAGGTGTATGTGGTTTATCCTTATCTTCTTTTTCTTGCCGCCCACCTCTATCTCGACAGCTCCCGCACCGATGATAGGGTAATAGAGCTGAGATATCTGATAAGCCTTCGGCAGGTCGGGATAGAAATAGTTCTTTCTGTCGAACACCGAGAACTTGTTTATCGAGCAGCCCAGCGCAAAGCCGGCCTTGACGGCATATTCAACAGCTGTCTGGTTTATCACAGGCAGCGTTCCGGGCATACCTGTACACACGGGACAGCACCTGGAGTTCGGTGCTCCTCCGAACTCGGCCGAGCAGTTACAGAATATCTTGGTCTTGGTAAGAAGCTCGGCATGAATCTCCAGACCAATGACGGTCCTCCATTTTTCCATTGTCCGTTCCTCCTTACATTCTGGGCAGTACAGGCGTAAAGCCCTGCTCAAAGGCACTTGCTGCCTTGATTATATCCTGCTCTGCAAATTTCTTTCCTATCAGTGACATACCTATCGGCATCCCGTTCTTGTCATAGCCGCAGGTGGTCGAGATCGCAGGCAGACCTGCGATATTTACTGTAACGGTGCAGATATCAGCCTGATACATAGAAACAGGATCGGCTGTTTTCTCGGGGCTGTAAGCCACTGTCGGAGCAGTGGGCGTTAGTATCATATCGCACTTTTCAAATATGTCGTTATATTCTTTTCTTACCAGCTGTCTGAGCGCCAGAGCCTTTCTGTAATAAGCGTCATAGTAGCCGCTCGACAGACAATAGTTTCCGAGAAGTATCCTTCTCTTGACCTCATCGCCAAAGCCCTCGGAGCGTGACCTTACGATAAGCTCCTCATAGCTGTCACACTCACGCTCGGTCCTGTGACCGTACTTGATGCCGTCATACCGAGACAGGTTCGATGCTGCCTCTGCGCAGGCCAGCAGGTAGTAGCAGGACACCGCATACTTGAGCGACGGCATCGAGCATTCGATGATCTCTGCACCCATAGCTCTGTACTGCTCTGCGGCAGCCAGAACGCACTGCCTTACCTCGTCATCTATGCCCTCGGCAAAATACTCCTTTGGCAGGGCGATCCTGACGCCCTTCATGCTCTCGCCTATCTTTGCGGTAAAGTCGGGAACGTCTTCTCTCGAGCTCGTACCGTCGTGCATATCAAAGCCGCATATCGCATTCAGCAGCACACCGCAGTCCTCGGCACTCAGCGCCATAGTTCCTATCTGGTCGAGAGAGGAGGCAAAAGCCACCAGCCCGAAACGTGATACTCTGCTGTATGTCGGCTTTATACCTGTTATTCCGCAGAAGGAAGCAGGCTGTCTTATTGAGCCGCCCGTATCTGTTCCCAGCGCCACAGGTGCAAGCCTTGCCGAAACGGCAGCAGCCGAACCTCCCGAAGATCCTCCGGGAACGCAGCCCTTGTTATAAGGGTTTACTGTCTTTGCAAAGGCAGAGGTCTGTGTCGAGCCGCCCATAGCGAATTCGTCCATAGAGGTCTTGCCGAGCATAACTATATTCTGAGAATTCAGCTTTTCCATAACAGTGGCATCATAGGGCGGGATGAAGTTTTCCAGCATCCTTGATGCACAGGTGGTCCGGACACCCTGTGTGCAGATATTGTCCTTTATTGCAACAGGGATACCTGTGAGCGCCTGAGCCTCGCCTCTGTCGATGATCTGCTGAGCCTCCTGTGCCTGCGAAAGGGCAAGCTCCTCTGTAACGGTGATATAGCTCTTTATCTCACCGTCATATTTTTTTATCCTGTCAAGATAGCTCTCTGCAAGCTCCTTAGCGGAGATCTCCTTGCTGTCAAGAGCCTTTCTCATATCACGCAGCTTCATATCCTTGAGCTCCATGTCATACATCCTTTCAAAATTACTCTACGACCTTCGGAACAACGAAGCAGTTATCCGAGCTTTTTGCATTTGAAACGATCTTAGCAGTCTCCATAGAGGGGATAACGCTGTCGCTCCTCAGCTCGGGAAGGAACACATCGTGGTTGTCCTTGTAAGCGTCATAGGTCACATCTATCTCCTTGACTGTGTCCATAAGCTCGATTATGCTGGTCATCTGCTGTGCGGTCTCGCCAAGCTTTTCATCCGAGAATTCAAGCTTGCTGAGGTCTGCGAGATACTTTACCATTTCCATATCCATAACAAAGCACCTTTGCCTTTCCTGATATTTTAAGCATTGTCTGCAATAACTATATTATTATACACTATTTCAACACGTTTTGCAAGTGGTTTGACCACAATTATTCCATATAAATCTATATATTTTGTTAAGGCTTTCTTATATACTGGAACAGATACTGCTGTGCAATGCCCTCGATGCCCCCGGTGCAGGCCGGCAGCCCCTGAGGATAATACTGCGCCATAACTCTTTTTACCCACACGTCCTTCGGGAATGCGTCCAGCTTGTGAAAGCCGAACAGCAGCGCACAGTCCGCCACCTTGGGGCCGACCCCCTTTATTTTCATAAGCTCCTCTCTTGCCGCATCGGTGTCAAGGGCTGTTATCCCTGCCGGCGATATCTCTCCGCTCGAAAAACGCCCGACCGCATCCACTATGTATTTTGCCCGGAAGCCTGCCCGAAGATATGAAAGGCTTTCTGCGGTTTCGCTGCTCATCTGCGAAAACGAAGGATATCCGCCGTAATGCTCGCAAAGACGTGAGATTATCAGCTTGATACGTGGTATGTTATTGTTCTGGCTGATGATAAAGGAGCTCACGGTCTCCCAGGGGTCCTGCCTGAGTATCCTTGTCCCGCCGAAGGCCTTCACGGCCTTTGAAAGCGTTTCGTCCTCGCTCAGGCGCTCTTTTATCTGCCCATAGTCGGCGCTCAGGTCAAAATAGTCATACCATACATCCAGAAACTCTCTTTCGCTCACGCCGTGGAGCATGAAAACGCCTTTCTCATCACACTCGCTGACGGTCAGCTCACGGTCAAGGAAAAAGCCGTGATAGGTGTCGCTTGAGACCCTTGTCCAGCGGAAAGCCTGGCCGCAGTCAAGGGTCTGGTCAAGGTCTAAGTCGGGCTGTTTAAGGCGTATGCCGTCATTATTTACAAAAAAATCTGTTACAATCATAAAAAATTCTCATTTCCTCTTGAAATTTTTCATCAAAGCTATTATACTATAAGGGAGTATAAATTTCAAGTGTCGGATGGTTATTATATTTCTGACCTCTGACATCTGACATCTGACTGCGAAAGGAACTTGATATATGCGAGAAAGTTTACTCACTATACCCGTAACGGATATCTTCGAGCCCAAGTGCGGCTGCCCGATCTGTCTTCTTCGTGACACACTGGAGAAGAGGACGGTTGAATACATAATGGGCGCTGCGATGATGGAGCCGGATGTCAGGATAGAGACAAACAAGCTCGGCTTCTGCAAGACGCATTTCGAGCAGATGAGAGAGTGCAAGAACAGACTGTCGCTGGCGCTCATGCTCCAGTCACACCTGCAAAGTATGCAGAAGAATATTTTTGCAAGGCAGTCGATGTTCGAGCCGAAAAAGGCAAAGCAGAAAAAAGTCTCGGCGGTCAATTCCACCTGCTTTGTGTGCTCGAAGATAGACTGGGGAATGTCAAGGATCCTTGTCACGCTTTATGAGATGTATGTTCAGCAGAGAGAATTCCGTGAGCTGTTCGACGAGCAGGAGATGCTGTGCCTGCCCCATTATGATCTGCTGGTGGGGATGTGCTCGGAGCATATGGACAAGAAGTATCAGAAGATGTTCATAGATTCCTGCACGGCGCTGACCGAGAAGTATCTGGATTCGCTCGAAAAGGATGTTTCGCATTACTGCAAGATGTATGACTACCGCAATACGGGCGCAGGTGCGGACTGGGGAAACTCGAAGGACTCTATCGAGAGGGCGATAAAGTTTCTCACCACAAGGTGAGATGTCGGCTTTCGTAAATTTTCGTTACAAATAGTTACAATTTCGCAACGTCCGGGAGCCTGGCTTGAGGGGAAAATTTTGGACAGATGACCGCAGCTTTGCATTATCGCACGAACGAAGATCGGTGTGTACAAAAAAGCGGACTTGTGCAGTGAGCCGTGATCTCTGAGAGCGTTAACAAAACCTGTGCTTTTGCAAACGCCCGAGATAAAACGCTTTGCGCTGAGGGGTCCGTGACGATTTCGGGTCTGTTCACAGAATATCAATAATTGTAACCGAACGTTTTTCCTTTCGCACCCAAAAAGCGACATCGAATGACAGGTCAAAACGTTTTCAACAGCTGTCAGATGCCGAAAAATCAACGGGTTTTCAACTTTTTCAACATGGTTTTCAACATAATTGACTGTCAGAAAACCGGTTTTCAACAGTTTTCTGTTGAAAGGTTGAATATTTCAACGGTAATGAGCCAATATTCCTTTTACAGCTAAACTTTGGAAGAAAGAGGAAACAAAGGCTTATGATAAAGGGAATAAACAAACAGATAATTGAGATCAGATGTACAAATAATGAATATTTTGACAGAGCACTGCTGTTCGTGTCTGACGACAAAAACGGCGAACCAAGAGGCGTTCTGGAAAGACAGGCAAGGCTTGTGTGCGATGAGCTTTTTCATTTCAAAACAAAAAAGCCGCACATAAGAGCGGCGGTCACGGCGGCTGCTTTTATCCTTGCGGCAGGAGCTTTTCTCCTGTTAAGATAGTTTATAAAGCTGAGGGGCTTTATGATATTTACTGAGGAGGTATGTGTAAATGAGTAACAATCAGATCAAAAAATATGTGGCTGAGGCTATCGGCACTTGCGTGCTGGTAATGTTCGGCTGCGGAACGGCCATGATAACCGGCTGTATAGGTGCGGGCTACCTGACCACAGCACTTGCTTTCGGCCTTTCCATCGTTGCAATGGCTTATTCCATCGGAAACATATCGGGCTGCCATATTAACCCTGCGGTGTCCTTCGCTATGCTGGTGAGGGGAAAGCTCAGCCTTAATGAGTTCATCGGCTATGTCTGTGCACAGTTTGCAGGTGCCTTTGTCGGAACAGGACTTCTTGCCATCATCTGGAAGCTGGGCGATATGAAGGACCTTACCAAGACATACGGCTCGAACGGGATCGGCAGTCTTGATGAGAGCATCCTTGCAGGACTTCTCGTCGAGATCATCCTTACATTCGTGTTCATCCTCGTTATACTGGGTGTTACATCCGAAAAGTTCAAGCACGGATCCTTTGCGGGTCTGGTGATCGGTCTGTCCCTTACATTTGTCCATATCCTTGGCATAGGCCTGACAGGCACATCCGTTAACCCTGCAAGAAGCTTCGGCCCTGCACTGTTCGCTCTGTTCAGCGGCGAGACCGACCCGATCAAGTATCTGTTCATCTTTATCATAGGACCTATGGTGGGTGCATTTCTTGCAGCTATGTGCTATGATTTCCTTGAGAGCGACAGCTGATTTTCAGATCAAAAAAAGCCCCTGAGCAAAAGCTGAAGCGGCAGCACCAAATAAACGGTGCTGCCGCTTTAGCTTTCCCGGCTGCACCTTAATACTTTTTTTATAATAACTTAACGCAATATGAGGTTTGGTGTGATATACTAAGGCTTGGAATAAATTTACGGATGCGGACGGGGAAGTAAGAACAAATGAAAAACTATGATATACTGATGGATCTTGCGCTGATAATGGTCGGCGCTAAAATTATGGCTCTTTTGGCCAGAAAAATAAAGGCGCCCATGGTGGTGGGCGAGATAATCGCAGGGCTTTTGCTGGGCCCCTGTGTGTTCGGTATCCTTAAAAGCAGCAGCTTTATAGGCCAGCTGGCAGAGATAGGTGTTATCCTGATAATGTTTTCGGCAGGTCTGGAAACAAATCTGACCGAGCTGAAAAAATCGGGCCTGAAAGCGTTTGTCATCGCCTGTGTGGGCGTGCTTTTCCCGTTTGTGTGCGGAGCTCTCCTTTATATGTGTATCTACGGGTTCTCGTCCTTTGGCAGCGAGGGCTTTTTCAAGGCGCTGTTCATAGGCTCGATAATGACCGCCACATCGGTGGGCATAACGGTCGAGGTGCTCAAGGAAATGGGCGTGCTCAAGGGCACTGTCGGACAGACGATCCTCAGCGCTGCGATAATCGATGATGTTATCGGCATAATAGTGCTCACCTTTGTGCTCAGCTTCAAGGATCCGAAAACAAAGTTTTCGGTGGTGTCACTAAAGGTTTTGATGTTTCTGGCATTCTCTTTTATCCTCGGATATCTGTTTTACAGGGTGTTCAAGCTTATCGACGAGCGTTATCCCCACACAAGGCGCATACCTATAATGGCAATGGGGCTTTGCTTCGTCCTTGCTTATGTTGCCGAGGCTTATTTCGGCATTGCCGACATAACAGGTGCATACATTGCAGGCATAATCCTCTGCAATGTGCGTGATGCTGCATATATCGACCGCAAGGTCAATGTGAACGGCTATATGTTTTTTGCCCCCGTGTTCTTTGTGAGCATCGGACTTAAAACCAGCTTCGACTCTATGACGTGGTCGCTGTTGGGGTTTTCGCTGGGGTTCGTTGCGGTTGCGATGCTAAGCAAGCTCGTAGGCTGCGGTCTTGCTTCAAAATGCTTGGGGTTTAAAGGCAGCGAGTGTATGAAGATAGGTGCCGGTATGATGACAAGGGGAGAGGTGGCTCTTATCATAACCAGCAAGGGTATGGCTCTCGGGATAATCGACTCGTCTTATTTCACCTCTGTGATCCTGCTTATCATCGTTTCCAGCTTAGCAACACCGCTGCTGCTCAAATTCCTTTACAGCAGATATCCGGATGATGAGAAGAGCGTGGAAACAGCGGCAGATAACGAATGATCCCGGGGATGAAGCTTACGAAAACGATTTATGTTAAAAAACTAAACTAAATTCACAAATGTTTTTTTATAGTTTACAAAAGAATAATGCAAAAATAATGTAATCTGCTATAAATCCGCGTCGGAACATAGTATAATACATACATAACGATCGATGCGTGAGTTGGTCGGACAAGGGGTGGCTCCAATAGGGGCTGCTTTTTTTGTACAAATATGCCGCTGCTTGTCATAGAGCAGCGGCATATTTGCACACTTGACAGTATTACTGGGTTTATGTTATAATAACCTTGTATATTTCGTTTTATGAAAGGAGCTGCGGCGCTATGGTAAGCAGTCAGGCAAGGTCTATGCTTTATAAGAGATTTGTAGAAAACAATGCGATAGACCCCAAGCTTTATGATAAGTACATAGTTAAAAGAGGGCTGAGAAACTCCGACGGAACAGGAGTTATGGCAGGCCTCACCAATATATGTAACGTACACGGCTATGTTATGGATGAGGGCGTGAAATCGCCGATACAGGGTCAGCTGATATACAGAGGGTATAATATCAAGGACCTTGTTGATAACGCAAAGAAGGAGAACAGGTTCGCTTATGAGGAGATAGTTTATCTGCTTCTTATGGGAGATCTGCCCAACATAGACGAGCTGTCCGCTTTCAGGTCGATGATAGCCGAGAGCAGACCGCTCCCTGCTGAGTTTTTTGAGGATATGATACTCAAGGCTCCCTCGAAGGACATTATGAACAAGATCGCAAGGTCTATCCTTGCGCTGTATTCCTATGACGATGACCCCGAGAACCGTTCGCCGGAATATGAGATGGCAACGGCTATCTCTATCATCTCGAAGATGCCGAACATTATGGTGTCGGCTTATCAGGTAAAGAGAAGGTCGTTTGACGGGGAAAGTATGTTTTTGCATCCGCTCATATCTGACCAGTCAACGGCTGAAATGATACTTTCCGCTTTAAGACCCGACAGGAAGTTTACGGACGAAGAGGCGAAGCTGCTTGATATAATGATGGTGCTCCATGCCGAGCACGGCGGCGGAAACAATTCTACCTTCTCGTGCAGAGTGCTCACTTCCTCGGGCACAGACTGTTATTCGGCATATTCTGCTGCTGTGGGCTCGCTCAAGGGCACACGTCACGGCGGAGCGAACAAAAAGGTCTCGGCTATGCACGAGTGTATAAAGGAGCACGTTCACAACTGGGAGGATGACGACGAGATCGCAGCTTTCCTTGAAAAGATACTCAGGAAAGAGGCGTTTGACGGCTCGGGACTTATCTACGGTATGGGTCATGCGGTCTACACGCTTTCCGACCCCAGGTGCGAGATACTGAAGGAAAACGCTGTTAAGCTTGCAAAGGGGACCGAGTTTGAAAAAGAGTTCAGGCTCCTTGATGCGATCGAGCGCCTGACGCCCGAGCTGTTTGCAAGGGTCAAGGGCAACGACAAGGTGATGTGTGCGAATGTCGATATGTATTCGGGCTTCGTTTACAGGATGCTCGGCATTCCCGAGGATCTGTTCACACCTATGTTTGCGGTATCGAGAATGGCGGGCTGGTGCGCTCACAGGTTCGAGGAGCTCGTGACAGGAAAGAGGATAATCAGACCTGCTTACAAGTCTGTTGCAGGATTGAAAAAGTATATACCGATAGCTGAAAGATAAGCATTTGCCGCTCATATCGGCGGCTGATAAGACAAACATGATCACAAAAAGCACAAAAGCACAGGGCGGGAATGTCCTGTGCTTTTTGTGTGCAAAGCGCTGCGGCTTGCGCAGTTAAAAGATCAAAAATGATTTCGTGGAAAAGAGCCTTTGATACTTGCAATTTGCGGCGGATTGTGTTATAATATATCGTGTATGTTTTTGCACGCTTTGATGTTGACGGATGCGGAGGTGATCGCTGTCTTGAAAAGATTGTTTTCTGTGCTGAGCTGCGCCTCGGCTATGCTGCTGAGCGGATGTACGGGCATAAGCTTTACAGTGGACACGCTGCTCAATGCGCCAAAGCTAACAGAGGAGCAGAGCGCTATCCACCAGGCGCTGATAAAGCGTGTGGGAGCGAATATAACGCTCAAGTATCCCAAGAACGGCGACTATCGTTCGGCCTTTGTTATAGCCGATATCGACGACGAGCCTACCGATGAAGCGCTGGTGTTCTATGAGTACGCTTCAAGCAGCGCAAAGAACGGGCTGAGAGTCAACATCCTCGACAAGGACGAGGACGGAGAGTGGCGCTCTGTAAAGGAGCTCGCAGGCGGCGGCACCGATATCGACAGGGTGGTAATATCGTCTGTCGGAGACTCGGGAGATGTGGATGTGCTGGTGGGATATCAGAACCTGACCAGCGAAGAAAAAACACTGGAGATATTCAGCTATAAGGACGGAAAGTTTGAGCGGATAGCCACTGACCTGTATTCTGTCCTTGAACCGATAGATATAAATTCCGACGGCAGCAACGAGATAATAACGATCTCGAAGGCTACCGACAGCGAAACGGGACACAGCGAGGTAACAGCCTCGCTCCTGAGAACGCAGAACGGTGAGATAACCAAGGACGCAGGCATAAAGATGTGCGATGAGACGGTAAGCTATGTCAGGTCGCAGACAGGGTTTATAGAGGACGGAAGAAGAGCGCTTTTCGTTGACGGGCTGGATCAGGACGGGAACCTGATGACGGAGATAGTTTATTACAGATACTCAAGTCTTCAGAACCCTATGGAGCAAAGGGCGGACAAGCTTTTGCCAAAGTGCGTAAGGCCGGCAGGCTATTACAGCACGGACATCGACGGCGACGGCATTATCGAGATACCGACAACATCACCGATGATAGGCTATGAGAATGCCGTGGCGGAGGAAATGGTGTATACCACGACCTGGAGCTCGTATCACGATTTTTACGATCTGGATGAGGAATACAGCGGCTACTATTCCATTGCCGACGGATATTTCTTTGCTTTTCCGAAGCGCTGGAACAGCTCGGTGACTGTAAAGAAGGACGGCGAATCGGGAGAGCTCGTGTTCTATAAATTCACCGGAGACATAAACACCAGCTCGGAGGAGCTGATGAGGATAGCCGTTTCGGCAAAGAACAGGACCGAACGCTATACCTCGGACGGATATGAGGTCGTCGGGAGCAAGGGACAGCTCGACTATGTGGTCAAGCTCCCTCTGGACAAGCGTGAAAAGCTCATACCCACAGTGGATGAAGTTAAGAATAACCTGTATATAACGAACTAAAGGAGGATCACTAATGAAAAGAGTACTTGTTTGCGAGGACGAGGATTCCATCAGAGAGTTTGTCGTGATAAACCTTGTCAGGAGCGGTTATGAGGTCATAGATGTGAACTGCGGCGAGGATGCGCTGAAGGCTTATGAGGAAAAGGACGGAGACTTCGACGTGGCGCTTCTGGACATAATGATGCCGGGGATCGACGGTATGACGGTGTGCAAGAAGATAAGAGAGAAGAACAATAATGTGGGTATAATAATGCTTTCGGCAAAGAGCCAGGAGATGGACAAGATATCCTGCCTTATGGCCGGGGCGGACGACTATATCACAAAGCCGTTCTCTATCTCCGAGCTTATCGCAAGAGTGGACGCTGTTTGCAGGAGAGTGAACCGTTCGGGTATGAAGACAGAGGAGACATCATCCATAACCTCGGGTCCGTTCGTGCTCAATCTCAAGAGCAGGACGGTTCTTAAAAACGGCAGTCAGATAGACCTGACTCAGGTGGAGTATCAGATAATGGAATACTTCTTCAAAAATCAGAACACTGCCCTTGACAGAACGAGCATACTTAACCATATCTGGGGCGAGAGCTATTACGGCGACGACAAGATAGTTGACGTTAATATCAGGCGCATCAGGATGAAGATAGAGGACGAGCCTTCTAACCCCAAGTATATACTCACTATCTGGGGCTTCGGGTATAAGTGGTCGGCAGGAACTTAAAATGAAGGGACCGGCTGCGCCGGTTGTGATATATGAAAAAAACACACTATAACATTGCCCGAAGGAGCATAACCCGCCACTGGCTGACAAACAGTCTGGGTGCGGTAACGGCTGTGCTGCTCATTATCGAGGTGCTGCTGATCTTTCTTGTGCGAAACTACTATTACAGCTCCGCAAGACAGTATCTGACTTCGAGAATGAAGATAGTGACCACTGCGATAATGAACACCTCGGGCGAGGAACAGACAAATTATAATTCCCAGATACGTTCGATAGTCGAGAGCTATGAGGACAAGGACAAGATCGAGCTGATGGCGATAAAGACGAACGGTGTGGCGGATGTGACGTCATCGGGGTTTTCGCCGTCGGGCAAGGATAATATGCAGGACTACATAGATGCGAAGAAGTCCGAAACGGGGACAGCTTCGCAGATCTATGAGCTGGAAACGGGAGAAAAGGTGCTGGCGCTCACGTCGGTGATATCGCCGAAGGGAAGCGAGTATGAGGCGGTGAGGATGCTCTCCTCGATGAAGAATATCGACAGCCAGATAATTATGCTTACCGTGATAATGACGGGAGTGGTACTGGCGATAATCCTGCTCATGCTTTTCTCGGGTCTTTTCTTTATAAAGTCGATAGTTATCCCTATCAGAAACGTTAATGACGTTGCAAGAAAGTTTGCAACGGGGGATTTCAGGGAAAGAATAGAAAAACAGCGTGATGATGAGCTGGGCGAGCTCTGCGACTCGATAAATTATATGGCGCAGGAGCTTTCAAATACCGAGCAGATGAAAAACGAGTTCATATCCTCGGTGTCACATGAGCTGAGAACGCCCCTGACAGCCATAAAGGGCTGGACGGAGACCGTTACCGTGATGTATGAGGATGAGGAGACCTTTAAAAAGGGAATGAGAGTCATCACCAGCGAGACCGAAAGGCTTTCGCAGATGGTGGAGGAGCTTCTCGACTTTTCAAGGATACAGGACAACCGCCTCACCCTTGTAATGGACACAATAGACATCCTGGCAGAGCTTACCGAAACGGTGCTCATCTATCAGGAGAGAGCTAGGGCGCTGGGTATAAAGCTCGATTATTACGAGCCCGAGATGCTGTCCTTTGTTTATGGCGACAAGAACAGGCTAAGACAGGTGTTCATCAATATCGTTGATAACGCTATCAAGTATTCGGACAAGGGCGATACCGTTTCGGTGGAGGCATATGAAGAGGACGGCGAGATATGTATATCTATCTCGGACACCGGCATAGGCATCTCGAAGGATGACCTGCCCAAGATTAAGACAAAGTTTTTCAAAGCCAACCACACAAGGCGAGGCTCAGGAATAGGTCTTGCGGTGGCGGATGAGATAATCCAGCGCCACGGAGGAACGCTTGATATCGACAGCGAGCAGGGCGTCGGCACAACTGTTATGATAACCCTGCCCTGTATAGAACAGAAAACAAAGAGCGATACCGCAAACAACCCGACGGTGAATGTCGAGCTTATCTCGACAGACCCACCCAAAGAGCAGGAGGATTTGGCAGCAGATGAGCAGGGAGAATGAGACAAAACAACAGTTCAAGACCAGCATAGGCGGTCAGGCGGTCATCGAGGGCGTTATGATGCGCGGACCCGAAAAGGGAGCTATGGCCTGCCGGCTGCCGAACGGAGAGATAGACCTTGAGACCTGGGATGTAAAGGGCGGTAAGGCATGGTATAAAAAAGTCCCCTTCGTGAGAGGGATATTCAGCTTTATCACATCGCTGGTGCTGGGCTATAAGTGTCTTATGAAGTCTGCGGACAAGCAGATGACCGAGGAGGACGAGGAGCCCGAAACAAAGTTTGAAAAATGGCTCACCGAAAAGCTTGGAAGCAAGATAATGCCGATAGTCAGCGGACTGGCTATGGTGGTCGGTGTGGCTATGGCGGTGGTGCTGTTTATCTGGCTGCCGTCATTGGTGGTGGACAAGCTCACCTGGTATGTCGTTTCTATGCCTAAGTTTGCAAGGAACGTTTGTGAGGGTCTTATAAAAATGGCTGTGTTCATCGGCTACACCTCGCTGACAAGGCTTATGAAGGATATGGCCATAACCTATGAGTACCACGGTGCAGAGCACAAGACTATCGCCTGCTATGAGAGCTGTGAGGAGCTGACGGTGGAGAACGTGAGAAAACAGTGCCGCTTTCACCCAAGGTGCGGAACGAGCTTTATTTTCCTTGTACTCTTCATAAGCATATTCGTGACTACTATATTTAACGTTTCGTGGAAGAACCTGGCGCTCAGAGTGATCTTCAAGATCGCACTCCTGCCTGTGGTAACAGGTATAGCTTTTGAGCTGATAAGACTTGCAGGCAAGTATGATAACCCCGTCACCCGTGTTATTTCGGCACCGGGTCTGTGGATACAGAGAATAACCACCAAGGAGCCGAACGACAAGCAGATCGAGTGTGCTATAACAGCGATAAAGGAGTGTATCCCCGATCAAAAGGGAGCTGATCTGTGGTGACCGGAAGAGAGCTTCTCAAAAACGCCCGGGAAAGGCTTGAGCAGGCAGGACTTGAAAACACGGCTATGGAGGCCGCCGAGCTTTTTGCCCTTGCTACGGGTACGGACTGCCGAAGCGGTCCGGCCTACGGCAATGCGCTGGATGCTGAGGCGGACGGGGCGCTCATCGCTGATGTGGATGAGCTGACCGAAAGACGGCTCTCGGGTGAACCGCTCCAGTATATATTGGGCGAGTGGGAGTTTTACGGCCTGCCGATAAAGGTGGGTAAGGGCGTGCTTATCCCCAGACCCGAAACAGAACTTCTCATAAGCCTGTCAAAAGCAAGGATGGGGACCCGAAAGGGGCTGACAGTCATAGACCTCTGTTCGGGAAGCGGATGCATCGGCATCGCAGCGGCAAAGCAGCTTGACTGCGAGAGGGTGTTCTGCGTCGAGCACTCCGATGATGCGCTTGTGTATCTCGAACAGAACCTGAAAATAAACAAAGTCCATAATGCCGAGGCGATAAAGGGCGATGTAACGATGACGCAGACGGCGGATAGCCTTCCCGATGCGGACCTTATCATCTGCAATCCGCCTTATCTGACCGCTCAGGATATGAAGGAGCTCCAGCGGGAGGTCACCTTTGAACCCGAGCAGGCGCTTTTCGGCGGAGAGGACGGGCTGGACCTTTACAGGGACATTACCCGTATCTGGTCAAAAAAGCTGAAAGCGGGCGGTATGCTGATGTTTGAGCTTGGCATAGACCAGGAGCAGAGCGTGGCGCAGATGATGATACAGCACGGGCTAAAAAACGTCCGGTGGAAAAAGGACGCTTTCGGTAAGGTCAGGTGTATCTTCGGTATCGGAATTTAAGTTTTGCTGTACAGACAAACGGACACTTAGTGTTGTATAGTATATATATGCAGATATGTAGATAGGGGACAGCCCCGAGATCACTTTGAAAGGAAAGATCAATATGGCAGCTGATAAGAAGAAAAAGGCAGAAAAGGCTACGGCTATCAAGATAACCGATTCGGCAGAGAAGAAAAAGGCTCTTGAAACTGCGATGGCTTATATAGAAAAGCAGTTCGGAAAGGGAGCTATAATGAAGCTGGGCGACGCAAGGACTATGGATGTTGAGTCTATACCAACAGGCTCCATGACTCTCGATCTGGCGCTTGGTATCGGCGGAGTGCCCAGAGGAAGGATAATCGAGATCTACGGACCCGAGTCCTCGGGCAAAACGACAGTGGCTCTGCACATTATCGCAGAGGCACAGAAGATGGGCGGAGAGGTGGCTTTTATCGACGTCGAGCACGCTCTTGATCCTGTTTATGCCAAGAATCTGGGAGTGGATATCGACTCTATGCTGGTCTCTCAGCCGGACAGCGGAGAGCAGGCTCTGGAGATAGCAGAGGCGCTCACACGTTCGGGCGCTATCGACTGTATCGTTATCGACTCGGTGGCCGCAATGGTGACAAAGGCCGAGATCGACGGCGAAATGGGCGATACCCATGTGGGTCAGCTGGCAAGGCTCATGTCTCAGGCAATGAAGAAGCTGACAGGTGTTATCGGAAAGAGCAATACCACGGCTGTTTTCATCAACCAGGTCAGAGAGAAGATAGGTGTTATGTACGGCAACCCCGAGACCACTCCCGGAGGCCGTGCGCTCAAGTTCTATTCTTCTGTGCGTATCGAGGTCAGAAGAGGCGAGCAGATAAAGAACGGCTCAGAGGTGATAGGCAACCGCACCAGATGCAAGGTGGTAAAGAACAAGGTTGCTCCGCCATTCAAGGAGTGCGAATTCGATATAATGTACGGCAAGGGTATTTCCAGAGTCGGCGAGGTGCTGGATATGGCTGTTGACTATGATGTCGTGAAAAAGGGCGGCGCATGGTACAGCTACGGCGAGATGAAGATAGGTCAGGGCAGAGATAACGCCAAGGAGTTCCTGCTCGGGCACCCCGACATAATGAAAGAGGTCGAGGACAAGCTGATGGAGCAGCTCGATGCAGACAGGATGACGGAAAAGCTCAAAAAGCAGGATGAGCTTGAAGCAAAGGCAAATGCTGCCGCTTCCGCTCAGGCTGCGGCTCCCGCTGCCTCCGAGGATGAAGCCAAGGGCAAAAAAATAAAAAAAGCATCGGCTCAGTCGGTGATAGCTGACCCCGAGAATGACTTTCAGGAGTTTGCGCCGATAGATGTGTCTACTCTCGGTGACAACTGATGCCGAGGCTTGAAAGTGTAGAAAAATATAAGGGCGCTTCATGGGAGATAGTGCTTGATGACGGCGAGCACGTCTATCTCAATGCCGAGATAGTGAGCCGCTTTTCGCTCAGCGCCGGAATGGAATTTGACAGCGATGAGTGGGAGGAGATAGTTTGTGAAAATCTCTTCCGCAAGGCAAGAGAGCGTGCGCTTTATCTGCTCGATTACAAGGACTATTCGTATATCGAGCTTTATAAAAAGCTTGAGAAGACCTACCCCGAGGATGTCTGTGAGCGTGTTATGGATAAGCTCACGGAGATAGGTGTGATAAATGACAGACGCTATGCCGAGGGGCTTGCCAGAAACTATGTCGAGAACAGGTGCTATGGCTATTATAAGGCTATGCAGGCGCTCAGACAAAGGGGCATAACCAGACAGATAGCCGAGGAGGTGCTCGAAAGGTATGAAGAGAGCGCCTATGACAGGTTAAGAGAGTTTGCGGAGAAAAAATACTCGTCATATCTCGATGACGAGGCAGGGATAAGAAAGGTGAAAAACGCCCTTGTAAGACGGGGCTTTTCATACGATCTTGTGAACAGGGTCGTCAGGGACATCATCGAGGATGCTGACGGCTGAAACTAAGGAGGAAACACAATGTGTTTTAACATCAGACGGCTCACGGCTGCCCTTGCGGCAGTGCTTGCGCTGTCTTTATGCGCCTGCTCGCTGACAGAGAACGAAACTAGCAGCGAAGCGCCTGCACAGACCGAAGCGGTCAGCGCCGCCGCACCCGTAAGTGATGACAGCACAGAGCAGACAGACCCGATGCTGGAGCCGAAAAAGGTGGCCATAACCTATATGAAGGCGCAGGGCAAGGGCTTTGACGAAGAGCTTACAAAGATAATGTCGGACTACTATGCCGCAAGGTATGAGTATCTTATGAGCACAGATCCGGGTGAGCAGTTTGAATATAACGAGGACGACTTCAAGTTCGAGTTTGACCATGACAACTGCGGCTTTATTGCGAAGGTGAACGTGGAGGAGTCCTATGACAAGGCCTGCGGTCTTGCAGTAACGGCTACCTATGGAGAGGGCGTGGAGCCTGTCTCGAAGTATATAGTCCTTATCCAGGACAGCAGCGACAAGCAGTGGAAGATATGCTATGTCGGCACCAAGGCGGACGCTTATCTTTCCGGGATGATAGAGGATGAGTATTCAAAGAAGATAAGGGACAATGCCAAGGCTGTTTATGATGCCGCCCAGACCGCCTTTGATGAGCTGTCGAAGAGCGAGGACTATGAGTTTGAGTTTATAAATTATCTGTCATCCGAGGACGACGAATTTGTAAAGCGCATAAAGGAGCAGCTGCCTGATGATGTAAAGGACACTTATTTTGCGGTGTTCCTTGACGATGGCAAGCTTGACCATATCCTTTGGGGCGAAGCTGTGGACTCACAGCTCATCATCGAGTACCCCACAGAGAATACTGAGCCGGAATAATGGCAAATCTGCCCGAAAGAGTGTATCAGCTTTCGGGCTGTTTTGTGCTTTGGGAGAAAGTTTGGAATGATACCTTTACATTTGACATATAATGTGGTATAATAATAGGGTATGACAAATATAGGCAAAGCTTACGCTTTTGTACAAGTGAGGGTGTGTTATCATTGGCAAGGATAAAGGTGGCTGTCGTTTTCGGCGGAAGGTCTAACGAGCATGATATCTCGCTGATATCGGCATCACATATAATAGCTTCGATACCTAAGGACAAATATGATATCGTTATGGTGGGCATAACAAAAAAGGGCCACTGGTTCCGCTTTATGGGCGACCCCGATATGATAAAGGACGGAAGCTGGGAGAACTATCCCGACAATCTGCCCTGCGTCATCAGCCCCGACCCTATACATAAGGGGATAATAACCTTTAACGGTGACGACGTTTCAAAAGTCAGGATAGATGTGGTGTTCCCCGTTATACACGGAAAGAACGGCGAGGACGGCACGATTCAGGGGCTTCTTGATCTGGCGGAGATACCTTATGTTGGCTGTGACCTTATCTCTTCCGCCTGCTGTATGGATAAGAGCGTTACCCACACCATTCTCGAACAGCACGGTATCAGGATGGCAAAGTGGGTCAAGATCCAGCTTTCCGACAGCGCAAAGCTGGACGAAAAATGTGCCGAGTGTGAGGCCGGGCTTTCTTATCCTATGTATGTAAAGCCTGCGAACTGCGGCTCCTCGGTGGGCATCTCCAAGGTCAGGGATCTTGAAGAGCTCAAGGCCGGAATAAAGCTTGCATTCGCTCATGACAGGATAGTTGTCGTTGAGGAAGAGGTCATCGGCCGTGAGTGCGAGTGTGCCGTTATGGGCAACACCGAGCCCTTTGCTTCGGCTGTGGGCGAGATAGCTGCCGCCAACGAGTTTTACGATTTTGACGCAAAATACAATAACGCAGAGTCAAAGACCTATATCCCTGCAAACATTCCCGAGGAGAGCTCGGAGCTTATCAGGGAGACAGCCGTAAAGGCTTATAAGGCTATCGGCTGCTGCGGACTTTCGAGAGTGGATTTCTTCCTGACAGAAAAGGGAGAGGTGATCCTCAACGAGATAAACACCATGCCCGGCCATACTCCCATAAGTATGTATCCAAAGCTTATGGAGCACGCAGGCATCAGCTTTGCGGAGCAGGAGGACAGACTTATAAAGCTTGCCCTTGACAGAGCGGGGGTCGACTATGAATAATGCGCCGATAGGTGTTTTCGACTCGGGCGTGGGAGGGCTCTCCTGCGTGGAGGAACTTATGCGCCTCATGCCCAATGAGGATATAGTATATCTTGGTGATACTGCCCGTGTGCCCTATGGAACAAGGAGCAGAGACACCATAATCGAGTATGCGAAAGAGGATATAGCTTTTCTTAAAAGGCATGAAGTAAAAATGATACTTGTGGCCTGCGGAACGGTCTCCTCTGTGCTGGATGCTATCGACAGCGAGAGCATCGGCGTGCCGATAAGCGGTGTGGTGACACCTGCGGTGGAAGCGGCATATAAGGCGACCGAAAACAAGAAGATAGGCATTATCGCAACGGGAGCATCCATAAGCACAGGAGCCTATGACAGACAGCTCGCTTCTCTTGACAGCGGCATATCGGTCACGGGCAAGGCTTGTCCTATGCTGGTGCCGCTGGCAGAAAACGGCTATACCTCGCCTGACTGTCCGCCGGCAAGGTTCTTTACCGAGGAGTACCTCAGAGCCATAAGGGAAGCAGGCGTTGATACGCTGATACTGGGCTGCACGCATTTTCCTCATTTCTCGGAGGTCATATCCGAGTATATGGGCAGGGGAGTGAAGCTCATCTCCTCGAGCGCCGAGCTTGCGGGACACGCAGCAAAACAGCTGAAGGACAGCGGTGAAGCCGCAGACAGAAATGATCCGGGACGCATCCGTCTGTGCTGTACCGACAGCGCAAGCCTGTTTGCACAGAATGTGAGAAAGTTCCTGGGAAGAGATATAAACGCAGATATAATAAAGGTCAGCCTTACAGAAAAGGGCTGATATAAAGGTGAAACAAAACGGAGGTCTTGAATTGAAAAAGGATGTATCTATAAGGCTTCTCAGCAGGCAGAACGACGGCAGCGACACCGAGGAGACCGAGCTTCTTTCGCTGGGCACTCTTGAGATGACGGATGGGGGCTATATAATCTCCTATGAGGAGACAGAAGCCACAGGCTTTGAGGGAAGCACGACGTCGCTGGAGTTTTTCAACAGCAACAAGGTCGTTATGAACCGCAGAGGCAGCGTTGTTTCAAACCTTGTTATAGAGATGGGCAAAAAGCACCACTGTGCCTACGGGACACCGTACGGAGAGTTTATGGTGGGCATAAATGCCACCAGCATAAAGTCTACGGTCGGTGCAGACGGAGGTCTTCTGGAATTTCACTATGTGATAGATGTCAATTCCAGCTATGTGGGAGATTTTGATGTGAAGATAGAATGTCAGCCCCACAAGATGTCCTGATGCTAAGATCAAAAAAGAAAAAAGCAGCACGCTGCCGATGATCGGTAACGTGCTGTTTTGTTTTAATCTATCCTGTTGTAGATGTTCTGCCACAGGTATCTGATATTATCATCAAAGTCGATACCGAGAACGCTCATCTGACGTATGGTCAGATATTCCCAGGAATCATTCTTGGGCACCCTGCACTGAACTCTTTCATAGCTTAGCAGCTCTCTGGAGTCCCAGAGCAGATCGAGGATCTCGCTTTCCTGCATATTGGTGGTCACTTCGGGAAGAACTGCCTCCATAAGGTCGTCAAGCTCTGAAAGGCTCATGCCCTTTGCCTTCTGGACTATCTTTTCCAGAACGTTTCTCTGGCGCTGTGTTCTCTTGAAGTCGGTGCCGATGACACGGATCCTTGAATAAGCAAGCGCCTGCTTGCCGTTTAAAAGCTGCTTTCCGCTGTGGTCAACACCGCTGATATACGGCACTTCATCGGGCATAACGTTTATCTCGACACCGCCGATCTTGTCGATAGTTCTTTCAAACGACGCAAAATTTATCTGTGCCCAGCGGTCGATCTTTATCCTGAAGTTATGCTCGATAGTCTCGACCAGAAGCGGAGGTCCGCCGTAGGCATAAGCGTGGTTGAGCCTTGTCGATTCGATGTCCGGTATCTCGAGATAGATATCTCTCAAGAACGAAGTCATGATGATCTTCTTGGTGCTCCTGTTTATCGAGAACAGTATCATACTGTCGGAACGTCCACGGTCATCCTCCGACCTTCCGTCGGTACCGATGAGGAGAACGTTCAGCACGTTCTTATCCTTCATTATCTCCCTCGACCTTGCATCGAGGTTGTTCTTTTCAAGATCGTCGATCTTGTCCTTCGGAGAGTCCGGCTGATTGGTAAGATCGTCGTCGGTTATGGTGTCATAGATCTCATATTTCTTGTTCACAGGCACTATATTCATAAGTGCGATATAGTGGTGGATTATGAGAAAGATTATCCCGACCGCAAGAGCGGCAAGGAAGATGACTATGAGAATAAGTATGAGCGACTTTTTTGCAGCCGACATTTTCTTCTTCTTTTTTCCGTGGCTGCTGTGGTGGTGTCCCGAATGGTGGTGATGCTCCGAGTGGTGATGATGATGGTGATGATGCTCCGAGCTGCTGTCTTCGACAGCTTTTCTGACAGGCTGGGGCTCGGCGCCCTGAACAAATACTTCCTGTTCTTTGTCCATTTTCGTTCCTCCGATCAAGATGAGCCTTACGCTGCACAAGCACAAAGACAAAGGCAGCTCAGCTCTTATTTGGAATACTTGTCGAGAATATCAGTAAAGTCAAATGTTGCAAAATAGTCCTTGGGGGTCTCGGCTCTTCTTATCATCTCAAAGCTGCCGTCCTCACGCAGAAGTATCTCGGCGTGTCTGAGCCTGCCGTTATAGTTATAGCCCATAGAGTAGCCGTGAGCGCCGCTGTCATGGATGCAGAGGATATCTCCGATATTTATCTCGGGCAGCATCCTGTCAACAGCAAACTTGTCGTTGTTCTCGCAAAGAGAGCCCGTAACGTCATACTTGTGGTCGCAGGGAGCATCCTCCTTGCCGAGCACAGTGATATGATGATAAGCGCCGTACATCGCAGGCCTCATAAGGTCGCAGGCGGTAGCGTCAACGCCTATGTATTCTTTATAGATGTGCTTCTGGTGAATGCACTTGGTAACAAGGTGGCCGAAGGGAGCGAGCATATATCTTCCAAGCTCTGTAAATATAGCCACGTCGCCAAGTCCTGCCGGCACCATTATCTCTTCAAATGCCTGCCTTACACCCTCGCCTATCGCAAAGATATCGTTCTGTGCGTCATCGGGCTTATAGCCTATCCCGATACCGCCCGAGAGGTTTACGAACCTGATGTCGGCACCGGTCTCTTTGTGGAGCCTTGCGGCAAGGTCAAAGAGTATCCTTGCAAGCTTCGGATAATAAGCATTGGAAACTGTGTTTGAAGCCAGGAATGCGTGGATGCCGAAGTGCTTTGCACCCTTCTGCTGAAGGATCTTAAATCCCTCGAACAGCTGCTCCTCGGTAAATCCGTATTTAGCCTCGCCGGGAGTATCCATGATCTGTGACTCTATCGCAAAGCTTCCGCCCGGGTTGAAGCGGCAGCAGATAGTTTCCGGTATGCCGCAGAGCTTGTCAAGAAAGTCGATGTGCGTAAAGTCATCAAGGTTGATGAAAGCTCCGAGCTTCCTTGCCATTTTATAGTCTTCCTCGGGAGTGACATTGGAGGAGAACATAATGTCCTCGCCCGTAAAGCCGCAGCAGTCGCTCATCATAAGCTCGGTCAGCGACGAGCAGTCCACACCGCAGCCTTCCTCCTTGAGTATCTTGAGTATAAAGGGGTTGGGAGTAGCTTTTACTGCAAAATATTCTCTGTAACCTTTGTTCCATGAAAAAGCCTTGAAGAGGTCTCTTGCTCTCTGTCTTATGCCTTTTTCGTCATAGACATGGAAGGGGGTGGGAAACTTCGAAGCGATCTCTTCAGCCTTCTGTTTGCTTATAAAGGGTGTTTTCATATTATTCTTCCTTTCGATAAGATACCGCATACTGCCTGTCCGGCAAACACGGAAATACACTATTATCATAACATTTCTGACGCTTTTCGTCAAGTGCCTGACAAGAGAAAATTTGACAAGTCCGATATACATTTATAGTTATTATGATAACGTGCGCATAAACACCGGCCGATCTTGATCCGGCGGAAAATATACTTTACAAACACAGCTTTTTATGATACAATAAATGCACAGTATTTAATACTATACTTTTTGAATGTCTTTGAAACCGAATGGAGGTAATAACCTATGGACGAGATCGAATTCAGATATGACACACAGCTGCTTATCGACGCCGAGGGGCTGGATGAGGACGAGCTGGACGATTACATAACCGAGCATTTTGTGGGCGACAGTCTGCTTGTTATCGGTGATGACGAAACTGTCAAGATCCATTTTCACACCAACGAGCCCTGGAAGCTGCTTGAATACTGTGCGACTCTGGGCGAGATATATGATATCGTGGTGGAAGATATGATAAGACAATCGAGAGGCCTTAAAGGCTGATATAAGGAGGACATTTGCATGAATGAGATAATCAGGGCTATGCGTGAAAGAAGAAGCTGCAGGAGTTTCAATTCTATGCCTGTGCCGGATGCTATCCTCGATGAGATCATCGAAACAGGTCTTTATGCTGCCAACGGCAGAGGGACCCAGTGTGCTGTTGTTGTGGTGGTCAGGGACGAGCAGACCAAGGCCAGACTGAGAGATCTCAACAGGCGCATAGGCGGCTGGGACGAGGGGTTCGACCCGTTCTACGGTGCTGACTGCTATCTGTGGGTGCTGGCACCAAAGGATAACCCGACCTATATTTACGACGGCAGCCTTGTTATGGGAAACCTTATGCTGGCAGCTCACTCTCTTGGTGTATCGAGCATATGGATACACAGGGCAAAGGAAGAGAGCGAATGCGAGGAGGGCAGAGCTATCCTTGATGAGTTCGGTGTGCCTGAGGGTTATGTCGGTATAGGTCACTGTGCGGTCGGTTACAGCGATGCCGAGCCTGCCGCAGCTGCTGCACGCAAAGAGGGAAGAGTTTTCAAAAAGTGATAACATATATGACGCTGCATCTGATCTTTTGGCAGAAAGGCGAACAATGATACACCATAAAAAGGGAGCATGACCGATGGACAGGATGACCGATATCGAGCATTATCTGAAAGACAACGGCACCCTGACCTATTCAAATGTAGGGGTCAGTATGATGCCGCTGCTCAGACAGGGCAAGGACCTTTTCACTGTAAAGCGAAAGGACAGCCGAAGGTGCAAAGCGGGAGATGTCGTCCTTTACCGCAGACCGCCCAATAAATATGTTCTGCACAGGGTGATAGAGGTAAGACAGAATGACTATGTCATACTTGGGGATAACTGTATAAACAAGGAATACGGCATCAGCGACAAAGACATTATCGGCATTATGACAGGCTATGTCAGAGGTGCAAAGGCACACACGGTCAGCGACCGCAGCTACCGTGTATATACATGGGTGATAATGCACACTATCCCGTTAAGGACAGCGGTCAAAAGGCTGGTCGTTCTGCCCAAGCGTGTTTTGAAACGGTTATTAAGACGATAAGCTATCGGAGTACGGTTATGGAAGAAAAGTATTTTGATCTGCAAGCCTACCTGATAAAGGGCGTAGATAAGATAGTGGACAGGTCTGTCAGGGCAGTTATCTCAAATCCTGCACAGAGCCTGTATATGGCATCGTTTGCCAAAAGTGTAAAAAAAGCGGCTGACTACCGCAAGGCTCAGGAGGACAAGGGCGAGCATATACCTCCGTTTCTTATTTGCAGCATAACCGACACCTGCAACCTGAACTGTGCAGGCTGCTATGCGAGAGCGAACAACGCCTGCCATGATGAGAACCGAAAGCCCCAGCTGACCGCTGAAGAGTGGGACTGCGTTTTTTCCCAGGCAAGTGATATGGGCATAAGCTTCATCCTTCTTGCCGGAGGTGAACCGACCGTCCGCCGTGATGTTATCGAAACGGCGGCAGCACATAAGGATATCCTTTTTCCTGTTTTTACAAACGGGGTGCTGCTTGACGACAAATATTTCAGGCTCTTTGCAAAAAGCCGCAACCTTGTGCCTATGATGAGCATAGAGGGCGGCAGGGGAGCCACCGATAACAGACGTGGTAAGGGAATGTATGACAGGCTGCTCGGCAATATGAAGCGCCTTAAAGCCGAGGGGCTCATCTTCGGGGCATCGGTCACCGTCACCACGAAGAATATGGAGGAGGTCTGCTCCGCAGAGTTTCTGGAGGCTCTTGCGAATGATGGCTGTAAGGCTGTTATTTATGTGGAGTATGTGCCTGTCGGGAACGATGACGGAGAGCTTGCCTTTGACGATGAGATGAGAGAGCGCTTTGAAAAACGCTTCGGCGCTTTGCGAAATGAGCATGACGATATGGTGCTTGTGTCCTTTCCCGGGGATGAAAAAAGCTCGGGAGGCTGCATAGCGGCAGGAAGAGGCTTTTTCCATATCAATTCCTCGGGCGGAGCAGAGCCGTGTCCTTTCTCGCCTTATTCCGATGTGAATGTCAAGGACACAGGCCTGAGAGAGGCACTTCATTCAAACCTTTTTACAGCGCTTCAGAGCGGCGGACTTCTTATGGAGGAGCACCGTGGAGGCTGTGTGCTTTTTGAGAAAAAAGATGCGGTGGAGGGTATCATCGCACAAAAACAGCAGGGGGTCGGATAATGAGCACAAAAGAGCTTTCAAGAGACCGCATAATAATAAGGACGAGCATCATAGGGATAATCGCAAATGTGTTCCTTTCCTCGTTCAAGGCTGTGGTCGGCGTGCTGACACATTCGATAGCTATCGTTCTGGATGCGGTCAACAACCTTTCGGATGCGGCATCCTCGATAATCACTATCGTGGGAACGAAGCTTGCCGGAAAACCTGCAGACAGGAAGCATCCCTTCGGCCACGGAAGAGTGGAATACCTGACGGCACTGGTGATAGCCCTTATCGTTTTGTATGCCGGTCTGGCATCGCTTGAGGAGTCGGTCAAAAAGATCATCGACCCATCGAAGCCCGATTATAACGCTGCGGCTATCGTGATAATCTCGGTGGCTATCGTGGTCAAGATCGTTCTCGGACGCTTTGTCAAGAAAACGGGTATCAGGGTCAATTCCGACTCACTGATAAATTCGGGCACGGATGCTCTGCTGGATTCCGTTATCTCGGCGACCACTCTTATCGCAGCTGTGGTATATCTTACAGCAGGTGTTTCGCTGGAGGCTTATCTTGCGGCACTCATTTCGCTGGTCATCATCAAGTCGGGCTTTGATATGCTGAGAGAGACTATCTCGCAGCTGCTGGGGCAGAGAGTGGATGCCGACCTTGCGAGAGAGATCAAAAAGACTGTTCTGGAATTTGATGACGTGCTGGGTGTCTACGACCTTGTGCTCCACAACTACGGCCCCGATACTTACAGCGGCTCACTTCATATCGAGATACCGGATTCGTTCAGAGCCGACAGGATAGATGCGATGAACCGTGAAATCGCATATAAGGTCAATGAAAAACATAACGTTATCCTGACAGCTATCGGTGTATACTCGATGAACACAAAGAGCGAGCTTGCGGCAAAGGTCAAGGAGGATGTCGCAAGGATAGTTTTCTCCCACGAGAACGTCATACAGATGCACGGCTTTTATCTTAATGAGGAGAAGAAAACGATCAGGTTCGATATTATAATAAGCTTTGACGAAACTGACCGCCAGAAGCTCTGGAGCCACATAGTTGAAGACATCAAGGAAGCCTACCCCGACTATACGCCGGAGGTCGTTCTGGATACGGACTTTACTGAAAGCTGAGCATAACCTCGGGCACTCCCTTTCCCGCAAAAGGGAGTGCTCTTTTTTTGCCTGAAAATGCGCAAGACCCGAAGCTTTTAAATAGCCTCGGGTCTTGTGTGGGGGTTGAAAACGTTTTGCTGCTTGAGCGCTCACTTATCTCTCTTGCGAGCAACTCTCACAACTGACCATTGCATGGGTCATTCTTCATCGTCTTTGTATATATATCTGTTGTAAAAGACGATGAACAGTGAAAAAAGAATCTCTCCAAGGGCTAAAACGGAAAGCACTTTGAATGTTACCGAAAGCCCCGTGTTAGGATTGGTCTTGTTTGCTGATACAGGCTTGTCGCTGTCGGTGGAAGCCGCAGAGGACTCCATTTCAGCGACCTTTGCCTCTGTCTCTGCTGCGCTCTCGCTGTTTGTTACAACGGGTGCAGCCGCTGTGCTCGGTTCAACATCGGCATCAGGCTGAGCGTCGGTCGCTGCCTGGTCTTGCTTCACGGCAACAGTTGTGTCATCTGACTGCTGCTGCTCGCCGGGCGCAACTGCGACCGTTGCAGGCTCGTTTGCTACGACCTCGGTCTTTGAAACTATGCCTGCGGCCTCAAGCTGCTCCGCTGTGGAAGCAACGGACGAAACACCGCCTGTGGTTATGTGAGCCGCTGTCTCATAGGTCTGTGTGTCGATAAGGTCGATGGATTCTATCTCAAAAGTGGAATTTGCACTGAGCGAATAAAGCTGAACAAAGACCTCATCGCTGGTGGTGTTCGGGTCTACATTATTATAGGTCCAGGTGTTTGACAGCTGAGTGTTTGATATCTCGCTGTCCCACTCACCGTTCCTCATCGCTCCGATAGCTCCGCCTGCGGCGCCGTCGGTGTCGATATTAACTTTTATATCATAGGTCGTGTCATAGTTTGTGATGCTTTCGGAAAGCCTGAACGAATACTGAACGACTTCCTCACTGTTGAAGCCTGCGGCACCTGCGACATACGAGAAAAGCGCCTGAGCTGTCTCGTTCATATTCACCGGTGTCTGATCTGTCGGCTGGGTGGTCTGGCTGTTGACTGCCTGTGTCTGGTCTGCCGCCGTCTGTGTCTGGTCTGCCGCCGTCTGGGTCTGGTCAGCTGCTTGCTGAGTGTTTTCACCTGCTGCCGGCTGTGTCTGCTCACCGACAGGGACCGTCACATCGGTGCCTGTCTGGCTGTCGGGTGTTTCAACGACATAATTTACCTTGTCGGCTGTCTGTTCTGCGTGAGTTTCGGAATCGGGAGAGGAAACTACATAGTTCTTTTTCTCGTCGGTCTCGGACGTCTGAGTGTTTCCTGTCTGCTCCCTTATTTCATCTACTTCTTCCTTTAATGTCTTTTCCTGAGCAGGTGTTCCGCTTGCATTCACAACGGATGCAGCCACGGGCTTTGCCTGAGTCGGAGCGGTATACTGTGCAGAAACATAGTCGTCGCCGCTCTCGGTTATAAGCGTTTCCACCTCGACCCAGAAATCAGCCTTGCCGTCGCCGGAATCAAGAACAGTGAAGCTTGCAAGCGCAACATCACTTTCGGCAGTGACATTTGAGCCCGTCATATTCGCACCGACGATCTTAACGGTCGAGTCCTGAGCATTATAGTTCGTTATAACGGTAAAACCGCTCTGTATGCTGTAAGTAGAATTGAGCTCGTCCTCGGTAGGGATGTAAAGGCTCACATCCTTCGGATCGAAATGTACATTGAGCGTAAAGCCTGCAACGCCCGTTTTGTCGGGGGCTATGGAGGCGGTAAGGTTTATCGTGTCGCCCACATTTGCGGAAGTTTTGTCAAGCCTGAGCTTTATCTCGTTCGTGCCCGAAGCAGAAGCCGCCATCGAAACGATCGACGATATCATAAGAAATGCTGTCGAAGCTGCCAGTGCAGGCTTGCATACTCTTAGCTTTTTCATTGTCATCCCCCTTTTTAAAATTCAAAAAGCAGGCTGTCCTGCCGCACGGCACGGACACGCTTTTGGTTAAGTCTTATAAACAATTACCTTGCTCTCAAAAAGAGAACAAATTTTCGTACTTTTGACAAATTCATCCCTGCTTTTCGCATCGGGACAATATAAAGTATATATTATATGTCGAATTACGTCAATAGTCAAAATTACGAATTTAAGGGAGGATTTTTGGATACTTTTTCAACATACGGGACTGACTCCCCATATATATGGGTAAAAAACAGGACAGACCACAAGATTTGCTGTAATCGAATTGTAATTTTTGACTATTTTTTTAAAAAATGGATTTGTAAATCTTTTATGAACAAAATAGATGTTGACAAGTGTCGTTTTCGAGGTTATAATAAGTGTAATCTTTTGTACATATGCCGAAAATTTGTACAGAAGCGGCCTTTTTGGGGGCTTATCCCGTCAAAAAACAGATATCGGGAAGGCTCTCGTTTGGGGATGTGTAAGAATTGTGTAAAATGATATGGAAAACAGAGGTGTAAAAATGGGCAGGAGGTTTATAAGCTTTCTGACAGCTGCACTGCTTTGTGTGGCTGTTATGTGCGCTCAGGCTGTGGGTGTGCTTGCTGCCGACAAGACAGGCAAGGTCACTGCGGATGTTCTGAACATCAGGTCGGGCGCAGGCACGGGCTACGGTGTCGTGGGTACCGTTACATACGGCAAGACCGTCACGGTCACAGGCTCGGCAAAGGACGGCTCGGGCAGCACATGGTACAAGATAAAATACGGAAACATCACGGGCTACTGCTCGGCATCCTACATAACGATAACGGGAACGGCTTCGGGCTCGTCTTCGACGTCCTCATCGTCGTCATCCTCAGCGTCGTCATCCACGGATTTTGAGAGCTATCTTAATGCTCAGGGCTTTCCCGAGAGCTACAAGCCCTATCTCAGGGCGCTTCATTCTGTGCATCCGAACTGGAAGTTCACAGCCCAGAAGCTCGGCATCGACTGGAACACGGCGGTGGCGGAGGAATGTGTGCTCGGGCGCAACCTTATATATGACAGTGCTCCGGCATCCTGGAAGTCTATGGAGAGAGGAGCCTATAACTATGAAGAGGGCTACTGGTACGGCCTTGACGGCTGGTACTGGCAGGCGGCATCAAAGCAGATAATAATGCATTACCTCGACCCGAGGAATTTCCTTAATGACACATATATTTTTATGTTCGAGAACCAGTCCTATAATCCCAGCTATCAGACCGAGGCGGGAGTCAAAAAGATACTTGCGGGCTCGTTTATGAGCGGCAATTACACCTGTCCCGACACGGGAGTCACAAAGAGCTATTCCTCCACCTTTATGGAGGCTGCAAAGAAGTCGGGCGTTTCGCCCTATCATCTGGCATCGAGATGCTTGAACGAGCAGGGCACCTACGGTGCTCCCCAGTCGCTGGGAACGGTTCCCGGTTATCAGGGCTATTTCAATTTCTTCGATGTAATGGCCTATGCCACCTCGACGATGGACGCACAGGCTATGGGTGCAAAATACGCATCCACCTACGATCCGAGCCTTATGCTGCCGTGGACGAACCAGTATAAGTCGATAATGGGCGGCTCTATCTTTGTGGGAAGCGGCTATATAACCAAGGGTCAGAACACCCTTTATCTTCAGAAGTTCGATATGGTGGACGGCGGCAACGGATATTACTGTCACCAGTATATGACCTGCCTTACGGGACAGGCCACCGAGGCTGTGGCGCTCAAAAATGCCTACTCCGATGATATAAAGGCAGGCGCTATGGAGTTTCTGATACCGGTATACAACAATATGCCTTCGGCTCCCTGCCCGAAGCCCTCGGACAGCGGCAGCTCGGACAGCACCCTCAAGACGCTGAAGCTTATCGGTGCGACGATATCACCTGCTTTCAATAAGAACACCTTAAACTACACCGCAAACCTCCCTGCAGGAACGAAACAGACCGAGGTCTATGCTGTCTCCACTGTGGATGCGGCTGATGTTACGGGCTACGGCAAGGTGAACGTAAAGACAGGAAAAAACGTGCTCCACGTTATCTGCACGGCTGTGAACGGATCATCGACGGTCTACACTATAACGGTCAATGTTGCGGCGGCGGCAGCTGCCACTGTTAAGGGCGATGTCAACGGCGACGGCAAGCTCAATGTCACCGATGCGCTGCTTATAATGAGATATACAGCAGGCAGATCAAAGCTCAGCTCGGCACAGCTTTCAAGGGCAGATTACAGCGGCGACAAAAAGGTGACAGTTACCGACGCTGTGATGATACTCAAGAAGGTCAGCAAATAAGCAGCCCCAGGCGTGTACGCCTGGACCCATGTCCCTCGCCCCGTACCTTGTGCGAAGCCTAAGCTTTGTCTGGCTCGGGGCTGAACTTTGTTATACATTTACTTTTTTGAAGCTGTCAACTTAGCTTTATTAACGGACATTTCAGCTATTTCCCAAGGTTCACGCAGTGTGACTATTGAAAAGTATCGTCGAAGCCTACCCCCCTCCCCTCCGGGGAGGGCAGCGAGGCACTATCAGTTCGTGCGAAACTCTGATGGGTGGGGGCGGCGGTCCAGGGGCTCGCCCCTGGACTTGACACCCGAGAGCAAAAGTAGTATAATAAAGGCAACAAAAAAGAAAGGTCTGATAATATGCAGTATTCTTCAAAGCGTTCATTCTGGAAGCTCCTGGGAGCGCTGCTCCTTGTGGTCGTTTCGACAGCTTTTTTGGTGTATAAATACTACGAGGAAAAGGCTTATTACGATCAGTGGAAGGATTATGAGGACTGCGGAGTGCAGTAAAGCTATAAGAGGACAAAGCGGTGTGCAAAAAAGCATACCGCTTTTTTTGTCTGTCGGGTTCTAAAATGCAGCTTTGCCGAATATAATTACAGTGAGCGACGGGATGCTTCGGCGCTTATCTGGCGCCTGCGTCCGGTGACGGAGGCGAAGATGCAAAGGAAAGGACGGACAAAAATGAAAAGCAGCACGACAAAATTAGCAGCGATGATAACAGCGGCGGGAGTGTCGGCAGCGTGTGTATGGGCAGGTGTCAGCTCGGCGCAAAGGCTGAGGCCTCTTGCCGAGGCGGCAGCAAAGCTGTCTGTGGGCAGCGCAGACAGGAAAGCCGTAAAACAGAACCGCTCTCATAACGAGGACATAAGCTATTACTGGGAGGACGGCGGCGAGATATTCACCTTTTCGGGCAAGCCTCAGGAGCCTTCGGACAAACAGGAGGAGGACGAAAGCGAGCCTGTGAAAAGCTGTGAATTTGAAAGCCCGGGACCGTCGGCCGAGAGCCTTGCAGCCGTGCCCTATCAAAACGGCGACTCCTGTGACGGCGAGATCGTGGAATATGATTTCTCGGGATATTCGGGCGACGGCTATGTTGACCTTGACGGCGGAGCCCAGGTGAAAAACTGCACCGACAAGCCAAACGACGAGCTTTACAAAGAAAGCCTGAACGAGCCGGACTTTACTATCGAAAAGACAAGCGAGGAGCCCCAGATACTTATATATCACACCCACACTACCGAGAGCTTTGAAAAGGAGGAGAAGCAGTGGTACGACAGCACGTTCCCCTGTAAGACCACCGACAGCAGTATGAACATGGTGGCGGTTGGGGACGAGATCTGCGCCGAGCTTGACAAGGCAGGCATCGGCTACGTCCACGACAGGGTGATACATGACTATCCCAGCTATGATGATGCTTATGACAGCTCGAGAGCTAGCGTTTCGGAGCTTCTGGAAAGATACCCTTCGATAAAGGTCGTGCTGGATGTCCACCGTGACGGGATAGAGCGTGAGGACGGCACAAGGCTTGCGCCGATGTGCGAGATAGACGGAAGCAAAGCCGCACAGATAATGATAATCAGCGGCTGTGATGACGGCACTATGGGTATGCCGCAGTGTATGAAGAATTTCAGATTTGCGTGTCTTCTCCAGCGCAGCCTTGAAGCGGACTGGCCCGGACTGACAAGGCCTGTCCTGTTTGACTATCGCCACTACAATCAGGACCTTTCGACGGGAGCGCTGCTGATAGAGGTCGGCAGCCAGGCAAACACCATAGATCAGGTCTGCCGTACGGCAAGGATGATAGGCAGGACCCTTGGAGAGCTTGCAGAGTGAGCGCACAAAAAGCAGACGCAGCCGTAAGAAAAGGCTGCGTCTGCTTTTACGATATTTGGGGTATAGGAAGGTTATTTATGAAGAGGTCTTTCTTTGTTGTTGCTTAAAGTATACCCCCGGAACCTTAAAAATAGTCAAATGGTTTTTGAAAGTTTAGTGAAAGTCAAACTCTGCTCTTTTGCCAAAACCTCAGCTTCACTTTGCCATGGCGTTTACGAGCCAGTTGTCCAGGAACCTCATCTGCTGCTCTGTGTGAAACCAGTGCTCTGCGTTTTCCATAACAGTGAGCGCCGCTCCGGTCTGCTTGGCAAATCTTGTCATTGTGTCGGCCGGGGTGAGCTCGTCCTTTTCGCCGCTCCTTTTTTGAAAGAACTAAACAAAAAACGCTCCGAAAACTTTCGGAGCGAAGTATGGTGCCGGTGACCGGGGTCGAACCGGTACGGTATTGCTACCATCGGATTTTGAGTCCGACACGTCTGCCAATTCCATCACACCGGCATACCTCTGTATTATATCACAAGGGCTTTTTTTTGTCAAGCTAGCCGCAAGGGAAAAAATCGGACTGGATTTTTGTGCAATATAACTATTAAAAGTCTATGAACAACTATTGATTTTTGGAGAGTTTTATGCTATACTAATTTACAGACAACTTATGCTTGTCTTTTTTGGCGTGGCATAAGAGCAATGAGAGTTATGGAGGGACTATCATGAACATCAACGAAATGACCGTTCTTGTGTGCGATGATTCGATGTTTGCCAGAAAGAAGCTGAGTATGACCATCACATCCTTTGGAGTGAAGGCTGTATATGAGGCGGCAGACGGAGAGGAAGCGGTCGCTAAATATAAGGAAAATCTGCCTGATGTAGTATTTATGGACATTATCATGCCCAAGGTGACAGGTATCGAGGCGCTCCAGCAGATAGTTGAGGAGTATCCTGATGCCAAGATCATCATGGCATCGTCGGTCGGAACGCAGGGCCACCTCAAGGAGGCGCTGAAGGCTGGTGCGGTAGACTTTTTGCAGAAGCCGATCTCCGATGCGGATGCTGAAAAGGTGATCCAGAACGTAGCGAAAGGAGTTTTGTAATGTTTGCCCAGTTTTTCGGAGGATATCTGTTCAATCACAAGCTCTGTTCTGCTGAGGACCTTACGCAGGCTTTTGAAGCAAAGAAATATACAAGGCTCAGGCTCGGTGTTCTCGCTATAAATGCGGGGCTTATGACAGCCGAGCAGGTCGAGCACGTCAATATCACTCAGCAGAGCGTTGACAAGAGGTTCGGTGACCTTGCGGTAGAGCTTGGATATGTTACAGAGGATGATGTTGAGAGGCTTCTTTCCCAGCAGCCGACGGATTATCTGCTTCTGGGTCAGACGCTCGTTAATAACGGTGCGCTTACCAATGCCGAGTTTGAGAAGGCTATAAATGATTATAAGGCCGAGAACCAGCTTTCCGATGATGATATCTCGGACAACCAGAACGATACGCTCAATAAGCTTATCAGGGAGTTTTATCATTTCGACTCGGCTGTGGATGCAAAGATCAATACCGAGTATGTGACGCTCCTGTTCAAGAATATCATAAGGTTTATCGGCGATGATTTCACACCGCTCGAGGCATCGGTCGTCAGGGATTATAAGGCGGAGAACCTTGTTATCCAGCACATAAACGGCACTTACAGCGCAACGGCTTGTATAGGCGCATATAATGATGCTTATATAGGGTTTGCCGAGAGATTTGCAAAGGAGAGCTTTTCTGAGGTGGACGATTTTGTTCATGCTACGGTGGGAGAGTTCCTTAATGTAAATGACGGCCTGTTTGTCGTGAACGAGTCAAATGAGAGAGGCGTCGAGCTTTCGCTGACACCGCAGGAGCTTTCGGATTCTTCGGAGATATTCTTCGATGATACCGCTTTCTGTATCCCCGTTGTGTTCCCGTTCGGACAGGTGGATTTCATCATCTCCAACCACTGAGCAGAGAACACGGGCACAATTTGATATCAGGGCACGGCGGTAAAAGCTGCCGTGCCTTTTGTTTTGGGAGGGCTGTGAGGGGGCGAGATAAATTTTTTTGAAAAAGTACTTGCAAAATGTGAAGAACTGTGTTATAATAGTCAGGTAAATCAGACCGTATACTACGGAGATGTTCCTCATCGATCCGAGATATAGGTGTGTGGGTCCTGTGCAATGAAACGCTGTGAACCATGTCAGGCGGGGAACCGAGCAGCATTAAGCGGAACCTCCCGTGTGCCGTGAGGCAGCCGGGTCCGAGCCGGCTGCCGGCAGTACGGATGTAGAGCATTTTTCAACGGTGGGTGTGCAGTCTTGTCAAGAGCCACAGCAAATTGTCGGAGGTGAATGCTGTGTAC
>DFEO01000033.1 GCA_002368715.1 Ruminococcus sp. UBA3800 | reverse complement strand
CGCCTGCACCGCCCCTTATCTCGATAATAACGTTCTTGTCATCATTCGGATCCTTTGGCAGCAGCATTATTTTCAGGTCCTTTTCGAGCTGTGCCATTCTGTCCTTCGACTCCTCGAACTGAGCCTGTACCATTTCCTTGAAGTCCTTGTCGAGGCCGCCGCCTTCAAGCAGCTCCTTTGCTTCATCAAAGGACTCCTTCTCTTTTTTATATTCGCCGAACGCCTGCGCTATCGGCTCAAGCGTCTTATACTCCTTCATAAGCTCGGTATACAGCCTGCCGTCGTTCACGACCTCGGGCTGCATGAGCCTTTCGTTTATCTCATTGAATTTGTCTTCGAGAGACTGTAATTTTTCAAACATGATCTTACCTCCGTTTTGTGTTGTTGTCAGCGTCCTGAACAAACGCTGCTACAACCCGTCACGAAGTATCTGCCTGATGTTTTTTTCTATCTTGGCACGGGGTATCATAAATTCCCTGCCGCAGCCTATACACCTGAGCTTAAAGTCCATGCCCGAACGCAGGACTGCCATTTTGTTTTCACCGCAGGGGTGTTTTTTCTTTAAAACGAGCACATCGCCCTTCTGAACGTCCATAAGGCACCTCCTTTTTATTGCTCATATTTAATTATTATACCACAGTAAGCCATAGATTTCAAGAACTATCTGTTAAATTTGAAAACACCGGGCTTTTGAGCAAGGAAGTATGGCAATAAAAAGCACCGCCTTTTCAGACGGTGCAGAAGCCTCATTACGACTCACCCAGCAGAGTGAGCTTTACATTAAGCTTGTCATCTACCTCCACCAGGTATTCATCCTGCTCGGGCGGAACTATCGGTGAAAAGGAAGATATCTTCATCTTTGTGCAGCCGGCCTTTGCGCCCCTGAAGGTGAAAACCACGAAAAATGGGGCTCCGCAGACAGGCTCCTTGCTTTTCTTGCCGTAATCACGCACGCAGGTATATGTAACGATGCCCTCCTGCGCAAACTCGGCACGGTATTCAGGCCCTCCGCCGTCAAAGGAGTGATAACGCAGCACCGCCTCCGGCGCATCGGTTTTGTGTCTTATCCCTGATAACAGACTCATGATTCTCCTCCTCGTCTATTTAAGCTCGACTATCGTCACGCCGTCCTCGCCCTCGCCGTAAATGCCCGGACGGTAGGACTTGACCGAGCGGTGGCGTTTAAGGTGGTTCCTGACAGCGTTTTTGAGCACACCCGTTCCTCTTCCGTGAATGATAGTCAGCATCGAAACGCCCGACATTATAGCATCCGAAATAAACTGATCCACCTCATGTATCCCCTCATCCGAAGCAAAGCCTCTTATATCCAGCTCGGTCGAGAGCTTTCTTGTCATACGGCTCTCAACGCCTGTCTTTGTTATGCCGCCCGATGTTTTCTTCTTTGCAGGCTTCTTTGCAGGTGCAGGCTCCTCCTCGATAAGGCGCAGCTTTGATGCATCGACCTTCGTTCTCATAACGCCTATCTGAACAAAGCAGCTCCCCGACTGGTCGGGTGCCGAAGTAAGTATCCCCCTTCTGCCGTTATCTGCGATAAGGACACGGTCGCCTTTTTTGAGTGGTCTTGGCAGAACGTACTCAGCGTTCCGACTTTCCATTTCGGGGACGGACTCGTCATACAGCCTGTTGATAGCACGGCGCTGGATGCCCTTTGCCTGAGCCGCCTTCTGTGAGAAATCGGCTCTGTCCTTTTGCTTTTTGAGCTCCTCCAGCTCCTCGACCAGGTGCTGTGACTCTATCCTTACGTTCTTGACGATAGTCTCGGCCTGGAGCCTTGCCTGCTCAAGCTCTTTCTCCTTGCGATCGTAAAGCTCCTCACGCTCTTTCTCGAGCTCCTGTCTTATCCTTTCGGCTTCACGTCTTTCGCTCTCAAGCTCTTTTCTTGCCGCATCCAGCTCGCTCCTCGACTGCTCCAGCCGCTCTATCACATTTTCAAAGCGTCTGTTGTCGTCGGTGATAAGGCTCTTTGCGTGGCTGATGATATCATCGTCTATGCCAAGGATGCGGGAAATGTCAAACGCATTCGACTTTCCGGGCGAGCCTATGATAAGGCGGTAGGTCGGTTTGAGCGTCCTTGTGTCAAACTCACAGGAGGCGTTCTCCACGCCCTCGGTATCAAGAGCATACATTTTCAGCTCCTGATAATGGGTCGTGGTGACCAGTGTCGCACCGAACTTTGATATCCGCTCGATGATCGACACCGCCAGCGCAGCACCCTCGACAGGGTCTGTTCCCGAGCCCAGCTCATCCAGCAGGACAAGGCTCTCGCTGTCTGCCTCATCGAGGATATTCCTGACCCTGTTCATATGGGACGAAAAGGTGGAAAGATTCTCCTCTATGGACTGCATATCGCCGATGTCCACCAGTATCTTTTTATACACCGAGATGCGGCTGCCGTCAGAGGCCGGGATAAGAAGCCCGCACATAGTCATAAGAGTGAGCAGACCCACTGTCTTTAGCACAACGGTCTTACCGCCGGTGTTAGGGCCTGTGATGACCAGGGACTTATAGCTCTCGCCTATGGAGAAATCGACAGGCACGGCCTTGTTCTTATCAAGTAGCGGATGTCTTGCCTTATTCAGGATGATAACTCCGTCATCAGAGATCTCCGGGGTCATGGCTCTCATATCTGCGGCAAGGTTTGATTTTGAAAAATAAACATCCAGCTGTGCCGCCGCATTGTAGCCCGAGATAAGCTTGTCGGCAGAAGCCGCACACATATCCGAAAGCTCACGGATTATGCGCCTTATCTCGTCCTGCTCCTCGCCCTGGAGGATGCGTATCTCATTATTTGCCTCGACTATGCTCATAGGCTCTATGAAAAGAGTCGAGCCCGTTGCCGAGGTGTCGTGTACAAGGCCGGGGACACGGCTCTTATACTCTGTCTTTACAGGCAGGACAAAACGTCCGTCACGCAGGGTGACAACGCTCTCCTGAAGATATTTCGTCACACTCGACGACTTTATCATCCTGTCCAGCGACTCTCTTATCTTGAGTCCGCCACGGCTTATTTTCAGCCTTATCGAGCGCAGCTGTGCGCTTGCGTCATCGGTAAGCTCGGTGTCGCTGGCTATGGCTGTTTCAAGCCTTGTCAGCAGAGCCTTGTCGGGGAAAAGCTGCTCGAACAGAAAGCTCAGCTCATCCGTATCCTCGTCCCTTATCTGCCCGAACCAGCTGTAAAGCTCCTGCACCTGTGAAAGCAGCCGTCTTATCCTGATAAGCTCCTCCAGCGACATAACGCCGCCGCTCTGGGCACGTTTCAGCGCAGCACTGATATCGGGGATATTATAAAAGGCAGGCGAGCCGTATCTTACCGAAAGGGTAAAAGCAAGCGTCGTTCTTGCCACCTCACGCCTGACTGCCGAAAGCTCATCATCCGGCTCGATAGCGAGCGCCATTTTTTTCGCCTCGGGATTAGAGCATTTTGCCGACAGCATTTCAAGTATTTTATGTAATTCAAGTACCTCGCAGTTTTTTATATCCATTTTTCTCTCCGTTGTCTGTCTACAAGAGCGACCTGTAAAAGCGCAGAGTGCGCATCTCGCCCCTTATATGATATCTTAAAAATCTTTTTGTAAATTCGCCCAGCAGCGAACAGTACCTGTCGCTCAGCCTGAAGCTGAACAGGCGGTCATAATCGCTCAGGGCTATGAACCTTATCGTATAAAGCATAGTGGGGTCGGCCATAAAGATATTGTCCTCGCCCTTTTCCTCATAGCATCCGTCACACAGTATACTGCCCGACGCTATGTCTATATACATTTTGTCAGCTTCGCTTTTAAGGCACTCACGGCAGCCTATAAGGTCGGGTCTGAAGCCCGTTTCGCAAAGCAGCCGCAGCTCGAACACCGAACGCAGAAGCTCGTTATCCATACGGTCGGTATCAAGCGAATAAAAGGTGTTCAGCGTCAGGCGCAGTATCTCGGTACAATCGGTATTCTCCGTTCCCGTAAAGCGCAGAAGCTCGCAGAAATACATAGCCAGCGCCATTTTCACAGCATCCAACCGCAGGTTATAAAACAGCTTTATATTCTCGCAGGAATTGAGATAGTATACCTGCTGGTTTGCGTTTTTCTTTTCCTCCAGGCAAAACGACGAATAAGCGAACATCTCTGAGGGAGATGCGTTTTTGGTGCTTTTCCTGCCGCCTCGGATAAAGACATTTACTATCCCTCTCTCGGCGGTCAGGATGCTTATCGACTTGCTGGCTTCACCACGGTCGCTCTCTCTTATCACTAGTCCCTTCAGGGTCAGCAAAGTGTTCTCCCTCTTTCTCGCTGCGGCAGTAGTTGATATAGTCCTCTATCCTGCCGCTTTTAAAAAAAATGTCCCAATATGACATAAGATCACCTCGCTATTATCATCTGCAAAACAGCCGATAATATAAGAGGTCATTTCTGCCATTAAAAGCGATACCTCACTGTGCCTCAGTCCAGTCCGAAGTTTTTGATGAGCCCCTCACGGTTTCTCCAGTCCTCCTTGACCTTGACCCAGCACTGAAGATTTACCTTTATGCCGAAAAACTCCTCCAGATCCTCTCTTGCCTGAGAGCCTATGCGCCTGAGCATAGAGCCGCCCTTGCCGATAAGGATGCCCTTGTGGCTCTCACGCTCACAGAAGATAGTGGCTTCGATATCAAGGATAGTCTCGCCGTTTCTGTTTTCACGCTCGCTGAGGTGCTCGATAGTCACAGCTATGCCGTGGGGCACCTCTTCATTCAGGTTTTGAAGAGCCTTTTCTCTTATCATCTCCGACATGAGCACCCTTTCGGGCTGGTCGGTGAACTTGTCATCGGGAAAGAAATGCGGACCCTCGGCGGCGTTTTTTTCAAACAGGTCCATGATTATATCCAGCCCGTCATCCATAACGACGCTAATAGGCACCACCTCGTCAAAATCGTAAAGCGACGAATACTCCGTGATGACCTCGAAAAGCTTCTGCTTGTCTTTTATAAGGTCGGTCTTGTTTATAGCAAGTATGACCTTTGTTTTCTTTGAAAAGCCCTCCGCAAGCTTTTTTTCGCTCTCGTTCGGCTTTTTTGTACAGTCAGCCATCATCAGTATCAGCTCGCCCTCGGAGACGCTGTCGCTGACTGCTTTGAGCATATGCTCGCCAAGCTTGTTGTGCGCCTTATGAACACCGGGAGTGTCCAAAAAAACGTACTGTATCTCACCCTTAGTGAGAACGCCCGTTATCCTTGTTCTTGTGGTCTGGGGCTTGGCGCTCACGGCTGCTATCTTCTCGCCCACGAGCTTGTTAAGCAGCGAGCTTTTTCCTGCGTTCGCCCTGCCGACTATCGTTACAAATACACTTTTACTGCTCATTATCCTACTTCCTTACTTTTTATCGTTGCCGTATCCGAACACGAACCACAGCCACAGCAAAGCCGCTGACGCAAACGCTGCCATATGCCAGACTCTGTCCGTCATGACCTTCCAAATATGCGCAAATACCGCAGTGTCCCACAGAATGAACACACCGCACACCACGCTTACCAAAGCCATAACAAGGACTGCGCCCGAAGCACAGTCCTTGGCTGTTTTTGCTATATCGTTTTTTTCCTTTGTCACAAGATCAACAGTGCTCTCTACCGCCGTGTTGAAAAGCTCGGCGCCTATAACGCCGCCTATGCACAGAAACAGCACTGCGCTCTCGGCATCCGTCAGGTCATAAAAGTGCATCATCCATACAACGAACGCCGCAGCCCCCAGATGAAAGCGCATATTTCTCTGCGTTCTCACAGCCCGGGATATCCCCTCTGCCGCATAGCCAAAGCTTTTAAAAAACCGCACAAGGCTCTTACTTATGCGCATGCTCTTCCACAAAGGTCTCGTCTCTTGATATCCCCAGCTGAGCGAGTATCGTCTCTTCCTTTTCCCTCATTATGCGCTCCTGCAAAGGACCCTCCTCGTGGTCATAGCCCAGCAGGTGGAGCATTGAATGAACGGTCAGAAAGCCCACCTCACGCTCCAGCGAATGTCCGTAGACCTCGGCCTGACGAAAAGCGGTCTCAAGGCTTATCACTATATCGCCAAGCAGCGCTGCGCCTGTTTCGTGGTCGATATCATACACTCCGTCCTCACCAAGAGGGAACGACAGAACATCTGTCGGCCTGTCGATATTGCGGTGAGTCTTGTTAAGCTCATGTATCTTTTCATCGTTCACAAAAGTGACCGATACCTCAAAGTCTTTGTTAAAGCCCTCATACTGGGTCACCGCATGACAGCAGCGCCTGATGAGGAGCCTGATACCCACCGGTACCTTGATATCAGATTGCTCGTTCGAGATCAGAACTCTAGCCTTGCCCATTTTCAACAACTCCCTGTTTAAAGTTTTCCCTCCTGAAGGGGCTCTGTCATTTTACTGATGCCTTGCATATTTCTCATATGCAACGATGATATCCTGCACAAGCTTGTGTCTCACAACATCCTTGTCGGAGAAACGGTTTATCTCTATCCCCTCGATGTTTTTGAGAACGTGCATAGCCTGTATAAGTCCCGACCGCTTCTGATCGGGAAGATCTATCTGGGTTATATCACCCGTTATGACTATCTTTGAATTGAACCCAAGACGGGTAAGAAACATCTTCATCTGTTCGTGCGTGGTGTTCTGCGCTTCGTCAAGGATGATGAACGAGTCGTCGAGCGTTCTTCCCCTCATATATGCAAGCGGTGCGACCTCGATACAGCCACGCTCCTGCTGTCTTGCAAAGGTCTCGGGACCCAGCATCTCGAAAAGCGCATCATAAAGCGGCCGCAGATACGGATCCACCTTGTTCTGAAGATCGCCCGGCAGAAACCCCAGCTTTTCACCTGCTTCGACCGCAGGACGGGTAAGGATTATCTTCTCGCACTCGTGCGCCTTGAACGCCTTTACCGCCATTGCCACCGCCAGATAGGTCTTGCCAGTTCCGGCAGGCCCGACACCCAGAACTATGGTGTTGTTCCTTATTGCATCCACATATCTTTTCTGACCCAGCGTCTTTGGCTTTACGACCCTGCCGCTCATGGTCACGCAAACACCGCCGTCCGAGATGCGGCTTATCTCATACTGCTTGCCCTCCTCCACAAGGGAGAAAACATATCTTATCACCTGTTCGGTGAGCGGTTCGCCCTTGGCGATAACGGTTATCAGCGCCTCTATCGCCTGAGTGGCCTTGAACACCGACTCTTCATCACCTGTTATTTTGATATTATCGCCCCTGCAGAGTACCACGACACCGTATTCACGCTGTATCATATTAAGGTTCTCGTCATAATTTCCGCAAAGGGACAGCACTGTTTCCAGCCTGTCTACACTTATCGCTTTTTCTGCCATTATCAAACTTCCTTTTCCACATAGGCTCACAGAGCCTTACAAAAATAGTATATCACATCTTTTCACAAATTGCAATAATTTTTATAGCAAATTTAAACAAAAATTTCAGACATTGTAATGCATTGTAAACAGTTTTTTGTTTTGAGGGCGCACATTTTATTTTCTCACCCTGAAAGCGTCCTTCGGCATAAAAAAGCTCACCTGTCTGCACATCTCTCCCCGGAGCTTATAACGAGCTTTTATAACGGCCTTGCCGCCCGAAAAGTCCTCCTCAAGCTTTGTATCGAGCAGCTCGTATCCGCCCAGAAAGTTCTTCTCATAAAGCGCTTGCTTCTGTCTTGCAAGCTCCATTGCCTGCTTCTGCGTAAGGGTCTTCTCCGTAAACGTATATGGCGTCACCTCGACACTTCTTACCCCCAGAGGAAGGGTCAGGCCGAAAAGGGTGATATCCTGCTCGCTCTCCCTGGCATCAAAAAGGCCTTCGGGGTCTTTGAAAAAAAGCGGTATCGACGCATCGAAAAACCTTAAAAAGCGCTTGGTCTGCGTCTGTCCCGCAGATGCCTTTGTTTCGTATGTAAGCGGCTGGCTGAAAGTAAGCTCTCTTTCAAAGGTGCCCGTTATGCTGCCCCTCGCCCGGGCGTAGGATATGCGGGTGTCTATCTGCTCCTTGCCGTCGATCCATTTTGACTTGGTCTTTATTATCTCCCCCGAAACAACGATATCACCCTTCGAGATACCGCTGCCGACGGGCAGCCTGACCTGACCGTTTTGTATCTCGATCTTCTCGATGACTCCGTTTTCGCAGGCCACAAGGTTTGCCGGGTGGCTGTCATAGACGAGCTCCTGCGTGCCCTCTTTTTTCACAACATCTATAAACAGAGTGTTGCCCTTTCGTGTTATGCCTGCCCATGAGATGCCCTCTACACGCTGCTTGAGGGCTCTCTCCGTGACCACAAGGTCGATGGACGGTATGAAGCTGCCCGTGTCTATCCCCTCGGAGCGAAGAACGTTCATAACACCACGCTTTATCGTCACATCATCGCAGAGCACCTCTATCCTGGCGACACGGTTTGAAAGCCACACCCCGAGAGCAAGACACAAAATGAGCCCTGCCGCAAAGCCTTTTCTTGAAAAGACGGTCTTTATGAGCCTTGCGGCAAGGCTTGACCTTTGCTCGCAAAGAGCGATATCCAGCTCCCCGCACAGGCGCTCAAAGGCTCTCACGCTCTCGCTTGCGACCCTTATAAAAGCGGTGCTGCCACTGACTCTCAGCCTTGAATAGGTAATAGCTTCGAGGTTTAGTGACCTCACCAGGCGCTCGATTCTGTCCGATACGAGCTTGTATTCTTTATAGCCGAATATCATCTTTTTGCTCTCTCCCTGTGTCTTACATCCGCTATCGCCACCGAGGCTATCACTCCCCTGACCTCGACCGAGTGGCTCTTGTAATCCGCAAGCTCGAGCCGCTGTCCTCTGACTGTGACCTCATAGCGGCCTGCTATCACCCTTGCCTCGTTCTCGCTGCACCCGAGCACGGCCTTGCAGTTCTCGACAAGAACGCTGCGGTTTTCATTGATACCGATGTATGAGCCTATGGCCACAAGCTCGGACACACGGCCGAAAAACGATAATGAAGGAAGCTTCTGTTTCATATTATCCCTCCGAAAAGTCTTTTATAAGCTTATTATATTCGCCTGCCACGAGACATATACTTGTCTTGAGGACTGGAGGGATGTATGTGAAAAGGATCCTGCGATTTTTAAAGCCTTGCGCTGCGCTGGCTGCGGTGATGATCGGCTGCTGTCTGACAGCTGCCTATGCCGGACAGACAGCAGCTGCGGTGAAGGATGCGATCATGCGCTGTATGAACGTTATGATACCCTCTCTCTTTGCGGTCACGGCTCTGTCTTCGCTTTTGACGGGCTCGCAGCTTTTCTCACTTGCGGCAAAGCCCCTGCGGCCTTTGGCAAGGTTTGTCTTCAGGCTGCCCGAGGAGCTTTTTATGATAATGCTCATATCGAACGTCACGGGCTATCCGCTGGGGGCTAAGATGCTCTGCGAACTTTACCGCAGCGGCAGGATAAGCAGCCGTGACGCTTCGCTCATGCTTTGCTGCTGCTATGGGACAGGGCCTGCGTTCTACGCTTCCACTGTCGGGCTGGCACTTTTCGGGGGTATAAAAGAGGGGCTTGCGGTGTTTGCGGCGGCGGCAGGGGCAAACCTTATCTGCGCTGCCTTTATCGGGTATGTGTTCCGCCCTGAGATAAAGGCAGCCGGAAGCACTGAGATGCCGCAGGGCGATCTGCTTACGCAGAGCGTTCTTAATGCCGGAAGGACTATGTTCACGGTCTGCACCTTTATAGTCTTTTTCAGTGTCCTGACGGCGCTGACCGAAGCATCGGGGCTTCCGGATAGGCTCTGCGCTTACTTCGGAGCATCGTCAAACGCACGGGTGTTTATGCGCTCGCTGATAGAGATATCCGACATATCGAGTCTGGAGGGCGCCCCCTACGGGATGATGCCGCTTATCGCTGCCGTCTGCTCGATGGGCGGACTGTGTGTGATCGTTCAGGTGTCGGCGCTCAGAGACAAGGATATCTCGCTGGTCCCGTTTTTGCTGTCGAGGCTCGGGTGCGGAGTTCTGACCTTTGGCATATGCAGCCTTATAAAAAAGCACTTGTTTCCTGCGGCGCTGGCGGCTGATGCCGGACAGAAACACATTTTCGTCGAAATGAACAATTTTGTTCCCTCATTTTGCTTGATAATGATGATTTTATTACTAAATTTAAAGAAAACACTAGCATTTTCAAAGAGGGTGTGATATAATTAGTTTTGATGAAATCACTGCAATTTTCAAATAAAGGAGCTGTATATAATGGCAAAAAAGAGTTATTTCGGAAACAGGATCTCTCCTTCATGTTCGTATTGCTTATACGGCAACCGTTCTAAGGAGGGCAACAAGGTCCTCTGCGAGAAGCAGGGTCTTGTAGATGCTGATTACAACTGCAAGAAGTGGGTCTATGATCCTATCAAGAGAGTTCCGAAAAAACAGCTTGAGATCCCCAACCAGGAGGATGACGTGATCTGATAATAAAGCCGCCTTTTTCAGGGCGGCTTTTTTGCTTGCTTAATTGACCTGCTGCTGTCTGCCGATAAATTCAAGATAGTGCAGACTTTGCCTCGTCAGGTCTGTACATTCGTACAGACAGCCTCAGCCGGAGCGGCGGGGAGGGGGCTTCGCCCCCTTTGCACCACCGGGACTGACGCCCCGGACTCTTTTTTGAAGATCTCTTGCAAAAAACAAAAAGGTATATCCGATGTGGATATACCTTTTTCGTTTATTCGGGACATTTGGATGCCAGAAGGGGCGAGAACTTGTTTCTGAACTCGGTATATGTTCCCTGCTCGATGCTTTGTCTTATCCTCTCGGTGAGAGTGTTGTAGAAATAAAGGTTGTGCATAACCGCAAGTCTGCCGCCAAGCTGCTCCTCGCTCTTGAAAAGGTGGCGCACATAGGCTCTGCTGAAATTTCGGCAGACAGGACATCCGCACTGCTCGTCGATGGGCTTGGCATCGGTCTCATAGGCCTTGTTCTTTATGTGCATTATGCCGCTCCAGGTAAAGAGCGTGCCGTGTCTTGCATTGCGGCTGGGCATAACACAGTCAAAGAAGTCTATCCCACGGTATACCGCCTCGATAATGTTCGAGGGGGTGCCCACGCCCATAAGGTATCTGGGCTTGTCCTTCGGCATATGCGGCTCGACCTGCTCGATAACGTGATACATCACATCGGTCGGCTCGCCCACGGCAAGGCCGCCGATAGCATAGCCTGCACAGTCGATCTCTCTTATGCGCTTCATGTGCTCGACCCTCAGATCGTCATAGGTACAGCCCTGATTGATGCCGAACAGGAGCTGGTGACGGTTTATCGTGGTGTCTAAACTATTGAGCCTGTCCATTTCCGCTCTGCACCGCTTCAGCCAGCGTGTCGTCCTTTCGCAGGATGCCTTTGAATAGCTGTGCTGTGCAGGGTTCTCCACGCACTCGTCAAA
>DFEO01000137.1 GCA_002368715.1 Ruminococcus sp. UBA3800 | reverse complement strand
AGATGGGCAAGACCGAAAAGGGCGCTGTATGGCTCGACGCCGAGAAGACCTCGCCTTATGACTTCTATCAGTACTGGAGAAACGTTGACGACGCTGATGTTATCAAGTGTCTCAAGCTTCTGACCTTTGTGCCTATCGAGCAGATAGAGGAAATGGAAAAGACAATGGAGGGCGCACAGTTCAACAAGGCCAAGGAGCTTCTGGCTTATGAGCTGACAAAGCTTATCCACGGCGAGGAGGAGGCAAACAAGGCTGATGCTGCTGCGAAGGCTATCTTTGCAGGAAGCGGCGACAGCGAGAATATGCCTTCTACACAGATAGCCAAAGAGGATACTGACGACGGCAAGATAGGTATACTCACGCTGCTTGTAAAGTGTGGGCTGTGTCCTTCAAACGGAGAGGCAAGGAGACTTGTGACACAGAACGGTATATCCGTGAATGATGAAAAGTTCACAGACCCCAAGGGACTTGTTGACCTCAGCGAGCCCGTTATTATCAAGAAGGGCAAGAAGGTTTTCCATAAGGCTTATCTTTAATACACCTTTCGGGGTGGTCACCTTAATTTAAAATTTTTACATCACATCAGAATATGCGAACCATTTTTACATCCCGACAAACCACAAAGCTTGTCGGGATATTGTGTAATTCCGGGATAGTTTTTGGTTTTTAAAAATAAAAAACTACTTTCACAAAAAAATCATATAAACTTTAGCTTAATTTAAAGTTGGGGCCTTATACTTTAACCATAGCAAGAATACAGGACATCACATCGGTGATGATCTCACAGAAAGGAGCGGTAGATATGGGAACAGGCGAAAGCATTTTCGAGCGTATCGAAAAGAAATATATTCTTGACGAGAGCACCTATAACAGGCTGAGAGAAAAGCTTGACGAACACTTCAAGCCGGATCGGTATCCAAAAGGGACGATATATAACATATACTTTGACACCCCCACCGATCTGCTGGTCAGAAACTCGATAGAGAAACCGCTGTATAAGGAAAAGCTGAGACTGAGAAGCTATGTTATCCCCAACAAGCAAAGTGTAGTTTTTGTTGAGCTGAAAAAGAAGTTCCAGGGAGTTGTCTATAAAAGACGTGTTGATATGACGCTTGGCGAGGCAGAAGAATTTCTCTCGGGAGGCAAAGGCCCCGGGAATGATCCGCAGATAGAAAAAGAGCTCAGCTATTTTCTGAGCTTCTATCAGGGAATTGCTCCGGCCATGTTTTTGAGCTACGACAGGCTCGCCTTCGTGGCTAAGAACGACCCCGAGCTCAGGCTCACCTTCGACACCCATATCCTTTACAGACAGGATAACCTCGGGCTCGACAAGGGACAGTGGGGCAAGGAGCTGCTGCCGCCCGGAACACGCATAATGGAGATAAAGATACCCGGCTCTATGCCATTATGGCTTTCGCATATTTTAGATGAACTGAAGATCTATCCTGCTTCCTTCTCGAAATACGGCACTGCCTATTCAAAGGAGCTTGCAGAAGACTTAAAAAAAGGAAAGGTGATCACCTGTGCTTGACAATTTAATGACTTATGCCACAACAGATATAACGACCAATACTACCACTTCACTCTCTGCGGTCTCTAACAAGGAATTTCTTATCTGCTCGCTTGTTTCTCTGGGGCTCGGGCTTGTGATAGCAATAGCCTTTTATCTGGCCTCAAAGGCAAACAAGAGCAAGACAATAAAATCAAAGGGCTTTGCAATAACGCTCGCCCTGCTGCCTGTCATAGTTCAGGTGGTGATAATGCTGGTAAACGGAAATGTCGGCACCGGAGTTGCTGTCATGGGTGCATTCGGACTTGTAAGGTTCAGATCTGCTCCCGGAACGGCTGAGGATATCTGCGCTATCTTCCTGTCAATGGCTGTCGGCCTTGCAACAGGAACTGACCAGCTTGCTATCGCTGCGATACTTGCTGTCGGCGTCAGCATCATATACATCATTTATTCGCTCGTGCCCTTCGGCAATAAGCAGGCAATGACAAGACAGCTTATAGTGACTATACCAGAAAGCCTTAATTATGACGGCGCTTTCGATGACGCATTCAAGAGCTACACTGTTTCTCACGAACTGGTGTCCGTAAAGACTACAAATATGGGAAGTCTTTTCAAGCTGAAATATGAAGTAGCTTTTGAGAACAGCTCGGATGAGAAGAAGCTTATCGACGAGCTGAGAACAAGAAACGGCAATCTTGAGATCATGTGTGCAAGGATAGCAGAGGAAAACACCCAGATGCTCTGATAAAGAGAGGATGTTCTATATGAGAAAAAGACCTGTTCTCTTTAAAGCAGCGGCTGCTTCGGCGGCGCTGATAATAACAATGGCAGCGCTCAGCGGATGTGCGGATGACAGCTCATCTTCTGCAGGCAGCTCAGTATCGGCAAACAGCGCTGTTAAAGCGGAAGACCTTGATGTCGGCTATGACGAGAGCTCGGCAACAGCTCTGAGCTTTGACGGTGACTCGGCAAAAGTGGCGGGAAACGGTGCTTCGGCCGACGGTGCAGTAATAACTATAAGTGCCGCAGGAGACTACATAGTCAGCGGCTCATCCTCGGATGCAAGGCTCATTATCGACGCCGATAAAGAGGCACAGGTAAGGCTGCTTTTCAAGGGTGTCGAGCTTGGCTGCTCGGATAATGCTCCCGTACTTGTAAAAAGTGCTGATAAGGTGATAATAACACTTGATGACGGCACACAGAACACATTGACAGACGGTGCAGCATATTCTCTTGATGACGATGAGAAAACGGACGGCTGTATCTTTTCAAAGGCCGACCTTTCGATAAACGGGAGCGGTTCGCTGACAGTGAACGCAAGCTATAAGCACGGGATAGTCACTAAGGACGACCTGGTGATAGCAGACGGAAATATCTCTGTGAGTTCGGCATCCACAGCCCTGGAGGGCAAGGACAGCGTGACCGTTGTGGGCGGCACGGTAAAGCTTGATGCCGGCACCAACGGTATCAGGACCACCAATGAGGAACGTGAGGACAAAGGCTTTATCAGTATAAGCGGCGGCGAGCTGGATGTGACCAGCAGCAGCGAGGCATTTGAAGCGGTAAGCTTTATCTCGGTCAGCGGCGGCAGCATAAACGCTAAGGCAGGCGGCGAGATCGCACAAAGCGATGATACGGGCATTATCCAGAGCAATACCGATACCGAGGGCGCTATTGGGTTCTCGGCTGGCGGAAACATCGAAATAACAGGCGGCGAGGTTGCTGTAAGCTCGACGGACGACGCTTTCCACACAGCGGAGGGCTTTACGCTTTCTGACGGCAAGGTGAGTATCATCACCGGTGATGACGCTGTTCACGCAAACGGCGACATAAACGTTTCGGGCGGTGTGCTTGATATAAGTGACAGCCACGAGGGACTTGAAGCGCTGAACGTGACTATCGGCGGCGGCGAAGTTAATATAAACTCGGATGATGACTGCATAAACTGTGCAGGCGGAAGCGACAGCGAGGATAGCCCCGGACAGGAAGGCGTTTGCCTGACGGTGAGCGGCGGAACGCTGAATGCGGTATCCGACGGTGACGGGCTTGACTCGAACGGTGATATACTGGTAAGCGGCGGAAGCGTTTATATAAGCGCCGGCGGCAGCTTTGACGACTCGGCTATCGACTTTAAGGGCAAGGCCGAGATAACCGGCGGAACGCTTGTGGCGTGCGGTATGGCGGCTATGGACAGCAGCTTTGCCGAAAGCTCGACACAGCACAGCGTAAACGAAACACTGAGCGAAGTCGTTTCGGGCGGCAAAAAACTGACTGTCAAGGACAGCTCCGGTAATGAAGTCGTGACGTTCACACCTGCTAACGACTGGCAGAGTATTGTTTACAGCACGCCCGATATGCAAGCCGGTGAGAGTTACACCGTTGATCATTAAGCTATATTCTATCTTCTTCATAATTTTACTCTGGGTGGGAGCCGTACTGAAAAGTGCGGCTCTTGCTTATTATATTAGAACATACAACAGAAAACCGCCGCCCCAAAAAAGGGACGGCGGTCGTTGTAATTATGTTGCAATCAACGTCTCACTTGCCTTGTCCGCTATTGAAAAACAGCGGGAGCAAAGCTATCCGTCAGCACCATTTACGGCGTGATATAGCCGTGCGGCGAGCACCAAGCACTTAGCCGAGCTCAGCAAAGTACTTGATAGTTCTTACCATCTGGCTGGTGTAGCTGTTCTCGTTGTCGTACCAGGAAACAACCTGTACCTCATAGAGGTCATCAGCGATCTGGCTAACCATTGTCTGAGTTGCATCGAAGAGTGAACCGTATCTCATGCCGATAACGTCGCTGGATACGATAGGATCCTCGTTGTAGCCGAAGCTCTCAGAAGCAGCAGCCTTCATTGCAGCGTTGATCTCGTCAGCTGTAACGCCAGCCTTCTTAACAACAGCTGTAAGGATAGTTGTGGAACCTGTGGGAACAGGAACTCTCTGTGCAGAGCCGATAAGCTTGCCGTTGAGCTCAGGGATAAC
>DFEO01000159.1 GCA_002368715.1 Ruminococcus sp. UBA3800 | reverse complement strand
CCGTATTTTATCCCCACAGACAGCATACTTGAAGCGCTGAAGGCAGCAGCTGACAGAGGTGTCAGGACAGAGCTTATCGTTCCCGGCACCAGCGACAACAAGACCGTAGGCGAAGCTGTCAGGACCTACTATCAGGAGCTTTTGGATATGGGCGTCGAGGTTTATGAATACTCTCCGGGGTTTGTACATTCAAAGGTGTGTATCGCTGATGAAGATCTGTGTATGGTCAGCTCTGCGAACATCGACGGAAGAAGCCTGCGGTTCGACTATGAATGCGGAGCGCTGATGTATAAATGCGAGGAAAACGAAGCGGTAAAAAAGGACTTTGACGATACAGTGGCTGTCTGCGAGCAGATAACGGAAGAGAATGTCAGAGAAAAGGGCATCTTCGGAGCGCAGAAGGAGCTGCTGAGAACGATAGCTTCTCATTTTTGAAACTGCTGTGCCGAGGGGATAAAAAACAGTTTACTTTTGTCAAAATCTGTGATATAATATCATTGATGTAATTTTATCAGTGCAGGCGGTATTCTGACCTTTTTTATCCGGCTGCACAAAGAATAAAACCACAAAAGCACAAAACCGGAAGGAAGGAGAGCTATGGACGGCAAAGAGTCCTTTTCGCAAAAGGCAAAAAACATTGCCGGACGGGTCATTAAGACCAAGGACAGATATAAGCAAAGTATGGGGCCCGAACGCTTCAGGCTGATAGCGATAGGTGTGACGGCGCTCTTTACGATGTTTTTTGTTATGCTGGCTGCGGGCCTGCTCAGCAGCAAGGAAAGCCCGAAGAGCAGCAGCTCATCCTTGGTGTCGGAAAAGGCACAGAGCGATGCTCCCAAGGCCGAAAAAAACACAAAGCAAAAGCAAAACGACAGCTCTCGGGCGGATGAGTCCGAGACTGATAAAAACGACGAGGCGGGTGTGGGTCAGCTTGCAGGGCTCAGACAGCAGCTGCTCGACTTTGCCGCATCACACCCGGGAGAATGGTCTTTCTATGTGAAAAACCTTGACACGGGTGACTGCCTGGTCATCAATGACCGCCCTTATTATCCTGCCAGTATGATAAAGCTTTTCTGTGCAGGCGCCTGCTATCAGAAGATAGAGGACGGCGAGATAAGTGAGGACGATTATTACGACACCATTTATTCTATGGTGCAGAACAGCAACAATATCTCTTTCAATACTATGGTCTGGGCCATAGGAAAGACCTATATAAACGAATGGTGCAAGGAGAACGGATACATCAACACAAAACAGTATCACGGTCTTCTGCCTGCCGAGAACGCAGAGGGGCTTACCACCTCTGATGCTCCCAACCAGACCTGCCCCTCCGATGTGGGTAAGGCGCTTGAGGACATCTATAACGGAGAATATGTGTCGAAGGACGCATCTGAAAAGATACTCAAGATGCTCTTCGAGCAGCACTACCGTGACAAGATACCTGCCGGTGTGCCTTACGGCTCGGATGTGGCCAACAAGACAGGTGAGATCGAGGACTATTCTCACGATGCTGCCATCGTTTATTCTCCGGGAGCGGATTACATCCTTGTCATTATGTCAAAGGTGCCGGGGACAGGGCTTGATGAGTTCTATCCATATGCACTGATATCGGAAATGGTGTTCAATTATATAAACTACGGCACAGGCTCCACGGCGGCAGACTGACGCAAAATGATCGAAAAAAAGGGCGGTATGTTATTCATACCGCCCTTAGCTTATTTATCGTCCTTGTTTTCCTGTGCCTCATACTGCCGGGCTCTTGCTCTGCGCTCATAGTAGATCGCAATTGCCGAGGACAATATCGCCAGGATGCAGAAAACAAGAAGGAGCTTGTTTGAAAGCCTGCGCCCCGTGAAGTTCATAGTGGGGTTTATGATATCAAGTATCCAGAAGGTTATGAACATCCCTGCAAGTGCTATCGAAAAATGAGGTATCAGACGGATCAGTCGTTTCACATTACTTCCTCCTATTTGCTCACGTAGATGATATCGCTTATATCTCTTCCGCCGCCGTCGGGTTCGTTGATTATCTCACCGTCATAAAACATCATAGCGCTTTTTCCGCCGTCGAGGTTATATCCGTAGATACATCCCTCGTCCGAAAGGATAGCCGCAAGCTCGCTGAGCGTCGCACCGCTCGAATAACCTTCGTCACGGCCGTCAACGGTCACGAACACATAGTGTCCCGGCTCGACATATCCTGCTGCCGAACGTGGGTTTTTGCTGTTAAGATAAGATGTCGTGTTGAAGGTATCGAGAACGTTCCCCTCGCCGTCGAGAAGCGCAGGTCCGAAGTTCCAGGCCTGCCATGCCCCCTGTGCTATTACCGCATCTGCGTCAAATTCCTCGGGAAGATATGTCCTCATAACACCATCTGTGAACAGCACCAGAACATCGGTCTCGCTTGCGCTGTCACGGTACTTGACACCGTTTCTTATAACGATGCTCTCTTCGGCATTGCCGTAGTAATCTCCGTTTATAGCAAACACGGCGTTGTTTTCCACAGCCATATTATATACGCTGTCCTTGATATTCTTGCCGTAGCTGTCATCGGCAAAGGCTGTTTTTATCTCGCTTACATTGGTAACATAGACATCAGCAACAAAATATGTTATCTTGTCGCTGCCCTCACCTATCGAGCGCTTGTAGACCGACACGGAAGCCTTGTCCGTTCTGCTCGTTCCCAGAAGCTCCGACTTTGCCTCCTCGCCGTTTATGCTGGAGAAAAGGCTTTTGTCAGACTCAACATTATAGGTGTTCTTGTTTGAATAGTTACGCTTGCCGTTCTCACTCCTCGGCTCGACCGTCCCTCGGTTTGACTTCTTGTTGCTGATGCCCAGGTCGTGGTCATCCGCAGCGGCTTCGCTCTCGCTGTCCAAAGCCGCTGACTGCTCGGACGGTTCCTCGGGCAGCGCAAAGGTATCGGCGCTGCTGTCGACCGTTGCCACCACCTCGGTCTTTACCGACAGCTTTTGCGGCATGATGTAGTCGAACAGCATATAAACGCCTATGCCTGCGGCTGTCAGGGCAATATCCAGGAGGACAACGCCCCAGGCGGGCAGCATTTTTCTTTTTTTAGCCATCTGTTTTCACTGTCCTTCTTTTGTTCTTGAATACGACGCTTCGCTGGACCACCCAGCTTATCATAAACAAAAGCGCCTCGACTATTATCTTTGAAATGAATTTATTGCTTATAAGGTTTTCCACCAGAAGGTTCAGAAGCACCGTGTTTGCCGCAAGGATGAATGCCGCCAGTGTGAAATACTTTATGGCTGCCGGCAGCAGCTTGTCCTTGTGGCGGAAAACGAACCTGCGGTTCATCGTGAAATTGAAGCAGGAGCTGAGCACCCTTGCTAAAATATTCGACATTGTCAGGTCTTTCGTCACAAGTATAAACACCGTGTAAAAGATGTAGTCCACAAAGAAGCTTAAAAGCGACGAGCAGGAGAACTTGAGTATATCCTTGTATATCCTGATGGAATCCTTCAGCGGATTGAAGTGTGAGCTTTCGTTGCCGCCGATATAAACGGTGTCGATAGGCACCTCAAAAAAACCTATGCCTTCCTTCGGGCATTCCAGCAGCACGTTCATCTCATACTCATACC
>DFEO01000101.1 GCA_002368715.1 Ruminococcus sp. UBA3800 | reverse complement strand
TCCGATAGCGTGACGGTTGCCCATCAGACCGGTGTATCCCACGGCAAAATCCGTGTTGAACGTCACCGTCCAGAGGGAGGAACCGTCACCCTGAATGATCACCGGTTTCCCTTCCATCATCCGTTTGACGACCTGCCAGAAACCGCCGTTTCCATGCACCCCAAGAGGCACACTGCGTTCGTCATAGGTGTGGCTGGGGCGAACGACCGTTACCGGGAAACCGTCCTTGCGATAGCGTTCAAAAAGATATTCCTCACAGGCTTTCTTGTTTCTCGAATACTCCCAGTAAGGGTTTTCAAGCGGCGTATCTTCTGTTATCACATAGCCCTTTGGCGGCTTCAAATAAGCAGAGGCTGAGCTTATATAAATATACTGCTTTGTCCTGTTTCTGAAAAGCCTGAAATCACGCTCGACCTGTGAAGGCACAAAACCGATGAACTCGCCTACACAGTCGAAGGTCATATCTGCAAGTATCCTGTCGGTCTCAGTTTCATCCGAAATATCAGCCTTGAAGGTCTTGACTCCCTCAGGGAGCTCACTGCTGCGGCTGCCTCGGTTAAGAAGATAAAGCTCGTGACCCTGGGCGGCTAAAAGTCTTGTTATCGCCATACTGATCGTGCCTGTGCCGCCGATGAGAAGTATTTTCATATTGCCTCCTTAAAGTGCTGCCTTTGCTGCTATGCGGTATATCTCTGCGCAGTCCTCTGCCGAAAGCTCGACAAAGCCTGCACGTTTGCCGTTTCCGACACCAAGCTTTTGAACAAGTGTCGGGATATCCTTCTGCTTTGCCCCAAGCTCTTCAAAGTTTATGGGCATCCCTATGCTGTGCAAGAACTCACGAAAACGTCTGATGCCCTCAAGTGCTGTGATCTCGGGGTCTTCAAAGTTCATCTGACAGCCGAAAACTCTGGTTGCCATCTGGCAGAAGCGCATAACATCATGGCTGTGGACAAATTCCATCCATGCAGGCATCATAACTGCAAGACCGGCACCGTGAGCAACATCGTATAGTCCCGAGAGCTCGTGCTCCAGCCCGTGGCTGTTCCAGTCCTGATCTCTGCCCACACCTACGATATTATTGTGAGCCACCATTCCTGCCCACATAATATTCGCTCTTGCTTCATAATTATTGGGGTCTTCAATGACCCTCGGAGTTTCCTTTACCATTGTGAGAAGCACAGCCTCACAGAGCCTGTCTGTTATCTCGACCTCACGGGTATTGGTGAAGTAACGCTCGAAAACGTGTGCCATAATATCTGTTGCTCCGCAGGCTGTCTGATAAGCAGGCAGGGTCTGTGTGAGCTCAGGGTCAAGGATAGAAAAACGTGAACGTATAAGGTCGGACCCGGTTCCACGCTTCAGCATACCGTCCTCTTTTGTGATAACAGAGTTGCCCGAACCTTCGCTTCCTGCGGCAGCGATAGTCAGCACAACACCTATTGGCAGAGCCTTTTCTATCGGCTTGCCGCAATAGAAATCCCAGAAATCTCCGTCATAGGGAACGCCGATAGCAATAGCCTTGGACGAGTCGATTACGGATCCGCCGCCAACCGCAAGGATAAAATCGACATTCTCTTTTCTGCAAAGCTCGATACCCTGATAAACAAGAGTGTCCCTGGGGTTTGGCTTTACTCCGCCCAGCTCGACATATCCGATGCCTGCATTACTAAGTGACTTCTTCACACGATCTATAAGCCCTGACTTTACTGCCGAGCCCGAACCGTAATGGATAAGGACCTTGCCTGCGCCGTATTTTTTTGCATAAGCTCCGCACTCGTCCTCACGTCCCCTGCCGAAAACAAACTCCGTAGGGCTGTAAAACTCAAAATTCTGCATACATATCATCCTTTCATGTATATGGTTAAGGCCTCACCTAAAAAGTGACTGTAAAAACGACCTTATCTCCGTTTTGCTCCACCGATATATCTGCGCCGTGGATATTTACAATTGATGCTGCTATCGCAAGACCCAACCCATATCCGCTGCTGGAATGTGATTCATCGCTCCTGTAAAAACGCTCGAAGAGCATCTGCTTTTTCTCTGCATCAAAGCTATGGCAAATATTTGAAACTGTTAAAACAGGGCGTGATGCCTGTATCAGTCTCACATATATCTCGGTGTTCTCGTCCGAATACTTGACAGCATTATCAACAAGGATGCCAACAAGCTGAGATATCTTTTGCTCGATGCCGTGATAGGTAATATCGGGAGCGATATCGCTCTCTATCGTTCTTCCCTGTTCAAAGGCTATGCTGTCAAAGGAAAGAATAGTGTTCGTTACCGTTCGGCTGAGATCAAAAGAAGTGAAATACTCCTTCGAGGCCGTTTCTTCGTTCTTTGAAAGGTCAAGAAGACCTTTCACAAGCTTTGCCATACTGTCTGACTGTCGCCTTATCGAATCGAGCCAGCGGTTTTCGCCTATCTCGTCATGAAGAAGGTCCGCATTCGCAGAGATGACGGTAACAGGTGTTTTCAGCTCATGGCTCGCTTCGGAAACAAACCTCCGCTGACGGGCTATGGCTTCCTCGGCCGGCTTTGCAACGCTCTTGGAATAGAAAAGGATTATCACAAACAATATCGCAAGCACAGCGGCACCAGCGATAACAGAGGTCCTTGTGAGCCACGAGAGCATATAACCCCCGCTGTTTTCATCTGTATAGACAAGTATCTTTACGCCGCCCTTTTCTATAACATTTCTGGAGTATTCGTGGGAGCCAATTTTTAGATCTGATGAAAGGTCAAGCTCATTTATCTGATCGGTCGTCAGCTCCTCGCCGCTGTTTCCGCTGTTGAAAAGCGCTGTTTCGCCATTGTCCCGAACAACATAAAAGCATTTCTGCGCCGAAACGGCATCGGGCACCTTGCCGTCAAAAAGGTCCGAAAAGCCGTTTTGCTTTTTTATATATCTGGGAGCTCCGTCCTTGAACACTATCTTTATCCTGTCAATTATAAGCTCTGTATCAACTCCGCTTGTTGATCTTGCAGAGGATGTCCACCACCGTGAGGAAATATACATCCAGCTGTCATACCTGACTGCTTTTTTGTAGTTGCCGGTTATCTGCTTCATATCCTCAAAATCAACAGTAATGGCGGTATTATCCTTATTAAAAGCAAAAGCTCTGCTGAATCTGAGACGAT
>DFEO01000058.1 GCA_002368715.1 Ruminococcus sp. UBA3800 | reverse complement strand
TACAGAGGCTATGACTCTGCCGGAATAGCTGTCAGGGACGGCGACAGCGAGGTCGAGATAATAAAGGCTATGGGCAAGCTGAAAGTTCTTCAGGAAATGACCGACGGCGGAAATGCCGTTAAGGGCACCTGCGGAATTGGCCACACACGCTGGGCTACCCACGGCGAACCAAACGAGACAAACGCTCATCCCCATTATTCCGATGACGGAAATATCGTGGGCGTTCACAACGGTATCATCGAGAACTATCAGGAGCTCAGAGCAAAGCTCACAAAGAAAGGCTATTCCTTCTACTCCACTACCGATACCGAGGTGGCTATAAAGCTCATCGACTACTATTATAAAAAATATCTCGGAACTCCCATAGATGCGCTCAACCACGCTCTTGTGAGGATCAGGGGCTCCTATGCTCTGGCTATAATGTTCGAGCAGTATCCCGGCGAGATATATGTAGCAAGAAAGGACAGCCCGATGATAATCGGTGTTGCCGACGGCGAGACCTATCTTGCTTCCGACGTTCCTGCTATACTTAAATATACAAGAAACGTATATTACATCGGAAATCTCGAGCTTGCAAAGCTCACAAAGGGCGATGTCACCTTCTATAACCTCGACGGCGAGGAGATAGAGAAGGAGCTCAAAACTATCGAATGGGATGCTGAGGCCGCAGAAAAGGGCGGATATGAACACTTTATGCTCAAAGAGATCCACGAGCAGCCCAAGGTCATCAGAGACACCATAAATTCCGTTCTGAAGGACGGTGTCGTTTCTGTCGAGAACTTCGGCCTGAGCGACGAGGATATCAAGAGCCTGAGAAAGGTCTATATCGTTGCCTGCGGTTCGGCTTACCATGTGGGCGTGGCTGCACAGTATATCATCGAGCAGCTGAGCTCCCTTGACGTAAGGGTCGAGCTGGCATCCGAGTTCAGATACAGAACGATGACGCTTGACAAGGACAGCCTTGTTATAGTTATCTCCCAGTCGGGCGAAACGGCTGACTCTCTGGCAGCGCTCAGAATGGCAAAGGAAAAAGGCATAAAGACTCTTGGCATCGTAAACGTTGTGGGCTCCTCTATCGCAAGAGAAGCAGATAATGTATTCTACACCCTTGCAGGGCCCGAGATATCTGTCGCAACGACAAAGGCCTATGGCACACAGCTTGTGGCATCTTATCTGCTGGCGCTCGAATTTGCAAGGGCAAGAGAAGAGATATCCGCCGAAAAATATGCCGCACTTATTGACGAGATAAACACTATACCCGAGAAGATAGAGAAGATACTTGAGGACAAGGAGCGTATCCAGTGGTTCGCAAGCAAGCTTATCGGTGTTAAGGACGCATTCTTTATTGGCCGTGGCATAGACTATGCTATCAGCTTAGAGGGCAGCCTTAAAATGAAGGAGATCAGCTACATCCACTCCGAGGCTTATGCAGCTGGCGAGCTCAAGCACGGACCGATATCGCTTATCGAAGACGGTACCATCGTGGTCTCGGTCGTTACACAGCAGGAGCTTTATGAGAAGACCGTGAGCAATATGGTCGAGGTCAAGAGCAGGGGCGCTCATCTGTTCGGGCTTACGTCCTATGGCAATTACGGTATGGAGGATGTTGCTGACTTTACAGTGTATATCCCGAAGATAGACCCGCTTTTCGCAGGAAGTCTGGCGGTCGTTCCGCTCCAGCTTATGGGCTATTATGTATCGGTTGCCAAGGGATTCGACGTTGACAAGCCGAGAAACCTTGCAAAGAGCGTAACGGTAGAATGATCTTATCACAGCTGTGTTGATAGCGCAGCTGTGTTTTGTGTGTATGGGAAAAAGGGAAAAGAGAAAAGGAAAAGAGGAAAAATGGAGCAGCTGGTCATCGGCAATGTGAGAATAGAAAAAACAGCAGCACTTGCGCCTATGGCATCTGTTGCCGACAAGTCCTATCGGCTGATGTGCAAGCAGTTTGGGGCTTCTTATATGGTAAGCGAGATGATATCCTCGAAGGGGCTTTGCTACGGCGACAAGAAAACAGCCGTTCTTTGCGAGATAGAAAAAGAGGAAAGACCCTATGCGCTCCAGCTTTTCGGTGAGGAGGCCGAGTTTATGGGCCGAGCCGCACAGCTGCTCGGCAGGTTCTGCCCCGACATCATAGATATAAATATGGGCTGTCCCGTTCCCAAGATAGTCTCAAACGGCAGCGGCTCGGCGCTTATGAAGGATCCGGACAGAGCAGGCGCTGTAATAGCGGCGGCGGTGGAAAACAGCAGCTGCCCTGTTACGGTAAAGATACGCTCGGGATGGGATGAGAACAGTATAAATGCCCCAGAGCTGGCGCTTATCGCACAGCAGGCAGGTGCGGCGGCAGTCACCGTTCACGCAAGAACAAGAACACAGTTCTATTCCGGCAAGGCGGACCGGGACATTATCAGGCAGGTCAAACAGGCGGTGGATATCCCCGTTATCGGAAACGGTGATGTTACCGACGGCATAAGCGCAAAGGCTATGTATGACGAGACAGGCTGTGACCTTGTGATGATAGGCAGGGGCTCCTATGGGCGGCCGTGGGTGTTTGAGAACGTGAGAGCCTACCTTGAAAGGGGCGAGGTGCTTCCTGAGCCGCCGGTGGAGAAAAAAATGGAAATAATGCTCCGCCACGCAGAGCTTTTGTGCAGATACAAAGGGGAGGGTCGGGGCATCAAGGAGATGCGCCACAACTTTTCCTGGTATATAAAGGGGCTTAACGGCGCCGTTAAGCTAAGGGGAGCTTCAGGAGAGCTCTTTACCCTTGACGATATAAAAAGAGCAGCACAGACAGTTATCGAGATGAATCCATAAGGAGGCAGCTATGGGAACGCTTTATGTTGTGGGAACACCGATAGGCAACCTTTCAGATATCACCTACCGGGCAGTGGAGACACTTGGCTCGGTGGATTTTATCTGTGCCGAGGACACAAGAGTGACGATGAAGCTGCTCAACCATTTTGAAATAAAAAAGCCTGTTATCGCTTATCACGAGCACAGCACCGAGAATGTCCTTGAGAGCATCTGCGACAGGATAGAGGCAGGAGAGGATGCGGCTGTGGTCACAGACGCAGGTATGCCCTGCATATCCGACCCGGGCGAAAAGCTGGTAAAAAGATGCTATGAGCGTGGGATAGCTGTGGCTGTTGTGCCGGGGCCTGCTGCCTGTGTTTCGGCGCTGGCTGTCAGCGGACAGGACACAAGACGCTTCTGCTTTGAGGGCTTTTTGTCTGTAAATAAAAAAGAGCGCCTTTCTCACCTGGCGAGAGCCGCCAAGGAGGAAAACACGCTTATCTTTTATGAGGCGCCCCATAAGCTTATACAGACCCTGGAGGATATGCTTGAATACTTCGGGGACAGGAAGATATCTCTCTGCCGTGAGCTGACAAAGCTCCATGAGGAAGTGATACGAACCACTGTATCGGGAGCCATAGACCATTATAAGGAGAACAAGCCCCGGGGCGAGTATGTGCTCGTTGTTGAGGGGGCAGGAGAGAGTGACGGCGCAGAGCCCGAGACCCTCGATGATGCAGTGGAGCTTGTCAAGGAGCTTGTGGCCAAGGGTATGCGTGGGGCTGACGCCTGCAAGAGCATAGCAAAGACCACCGGCTTTTCAAAAAGCGAGCTTTATACAAGACTTCTGGAGCAAACAAAATGAGCGTCAGGATAAGACCTATGGAGCCTGCCGACTGCGGTGCTGTGGCGGCGATAGAAAAGGAATGCTTTTCTCAGCCCTGGAGCAGGGCTGAATTTGAAAACCAGCTCACACTTTCAATTGCCCGCACCTATGTGAGCGAGGAGAACGGAGAGGTCACGGGCTTTATAAACGTGTGGGTCGTGGCAGGGGAGATAAACCTGAACAATATCGCCCTGACGGAAAAGAGCCGTGGCAGGGGCCTTGGCAGGGCGCTGATAGAGCATATGGAAAAAAACGAACAGGCGCAGCGCTGCAATCTTGAGGTGAGAGTCTCGAACGAAAGAGCCATAAGGCTTTACCGCTCCATCGGATTTGAAGAGGTGGGACTGAGAAAAGGGTTTTACTCAGAACCCAAGGAGGATGCGCTGCTTATGACAAAGAGATACGGTGAGACAGATGGGATATAACGACCTTACATTTGAAAAGCTGGGCGAGAGATACCGTGTGTGCATATCCACAGAGCACCGTTTCGGAACGGACGCTTTTTTGCTGGCGGATTTTGCAAAGGCCCGCCGCAAGGATGCCTGCGCCGACCTGTGCTCGGGAAGCGGGATAATCGCTCTGCTGCTGGACAAGAAGTTCAGTCCGAAAAAGACCTATGCTGTGGAGATACAGAAAAAAGCCTACGACCAGCTGGTGCTGTCGGTGGAATATTCGCAGGCCGAAGAAAAGATACTGCCCGTGAATGCCGACCTTAAAGAGTGGAGAGCAGAGGAGGAGCTTGACCTTATCACCTGCAATCCGCCTTACAAGCTCGACAACACAGGCGCTAAGAATAGCAGCGAGGCTGTGTCTATCGCAAGGCATGAGATGATGTGTACTATCGACGATGTGTGTGCGGCCGCCAAGAGAAATCTGAAATTCGGCGGAAGGCTGTGCGTCTGCAACCGTCCGGAGCGGCTGTGCGATATCTTTGAGGCTATGAGAAAAAACGGGATCGAGCCCAAAAGGCTGCGAACTGTTCACAAGAATCCCGACTGTGCGCCCTGGCTGGTGCTGGTGGAGGGAAAGAAGGGGGCAAAGAGCTTCCTTTCGATAGAGACCCCTCTTTATGTAAGAAGCGCCGACGGCGGTGTTTCGGACGAGATGATGCGCATATATCAGGAACCTGTTGATATGGAAAGGACTTGAGAAAAATGAAGATCCTCGGGATAGAAAGCTCCTGCGACGAGACCGCCTGCTCGGTGGTGGAGGACGGAAAGACCGTTCTTTCAAATGTAGTAGCTTCACAGATAGACGAGCACAAGCTTTACGGCGGTGTTGTGCCCGAGATAGCGTCACGCCGTCACGCCGAGAACATTTCCCGGGTGACAAAGCAGGCTCTCGAAGATGCGGGCTGTACTCTTGACGATATCGATGCGATAGCCGTGACCTATGCGCCCGGACTTATAGGGGCTCTGCTGGTGGGAGTCAGCTTTGCAAAGGGGCTTGCAATGACAGCGGGAAAGCCGCTGATACCCGTTCACCATATAGCAGGGCATATAGCAGCAAACTATATCTCTCACCCCGAGCTGAGACCGCCCTACCTGTGTCTTGTGGTCTCGGGAGGCCACTCTCATATAATCGAAGTGCGTGACTACACCAGATATCACGTTATAGGGCGCACCCGTGACGATGCCGCAGGTGAATGCTTTGACAAGGTGGCAAGAACACTGGGCTATGAGTATCCCGGCGGAAAATATATAGACGCAGCTGCAAAGCTTGGAAACGCAGACGCTTATCAGCTGCCGCACCCGAGGGTAGCAGGAAATGAGTTTGATTTCTCGTTCTCGGGTCTGAAAACAGCGGTGATAAATCAGGTCCATAATGCCGCCCAGAAAGGCGAGACCATAAAGCCCGAGGATATGGCTGCAAGCTTTCAGAAGACCGTTGCGGACACCCTGGCTCAGAAAACCATACTTGCGGCAAAAACCTTCGGCTATAAGACCATCGCCTGTGCAGGCGGTGTCTCGGCAAACTCCGGCGTAAGAGAAAAGCTTGGCGAGGAATGCAAAAAGAGAGGCTTCACCCTTTACCTGCCCGAGCTTGCATACTGCGGCGACAACGGCGCTATGATAGCGTGCCAGGGCTATTATGATCTTCTTGCCGGCAAGCGTGCCGATGAATCGCTCAATGCGACGGCAACGCTTTCGCTGGACGAGATATCCGAGGCCGACTGAATGTAAAAAACGCCTTTTTGGGCAAAAATATAAAGGCTCCGTCTGTCGGGACGGGGAGGGGGACGACATATGAAAAAAGACATATTTGACAGGATAATGGGGCTGAAGCTGTTCAGGCCGCTGGAGCCTTTTTACAAGGCTCACAAAGAGGTGCTGCTCTATTTGTTTTTCGGCGGGCTGACCACCGTTGTCAGCGTTATCTTTTTTGCTTTGCCGATGAATATGCTTGACATCGGAAAGGGAAAGCTTTTAGGCTTCACTATCGACTACGATGTTACCATATCGAATATCATCTCCTGGATATGTGCAGTCACCTTTGCTTATGCAACTAACAGAACATGGGTGTTCGAGGACAAGGCTCACGGCGCAAAACCGGTAGCCAAAGAATGTGCGGCGTTTTTTGCAGGCAGACTCTTCACCCTCGTTGTAGAAACGCTCCTTCTGAATGTTATGACCACCACAATGAAAATGCAGGAGATCATCGCAAAGATCATCGTATCCATCGTTACGATCATCTTAAACTACATCATAAGCAAGCTGTTCGTATTCAAAAAAGAAAAATAGGCGCAAAAAAACCTCCGGCTGATCCGGAGGCTTTTTTATTTGCTGTCTCTGTCACTTCTCAACGTAGTAGCTTACGGTGAACTTCACCTGTGTGTTGCCGTCGGCATCGGGGTCGGTTATCTCAGCCTTCTCGATAGTCACGGGGAATACAGGCTGTGAAAGATACTTGTCTGTACCCATCTGCTTATCGACCTTGGATATCTCGAGCACCTTGTCAAGTCCGTCTGTTATCCTGCCGAAGGCCGCATATTGACCATCCATAGCAGTGTCCTTGTCTGACAGGCAGATAAAGAACTGTGTTGATGCACTGTCAGGGTCAGTAGCCGATCTTGCCATAGAAAGTGTTCCTGTGGTATGGCTCAGGTCGTTCTCGACTCCGTTCTTTGAAAACTCGCCCTTTATCGTTTCATCACTTCCGCCGGTGCCGTCGCCTTTGGGGTCGCCGCCCTGCATAACGAAATCATCAATGATCCTGTGGAAGGTCAGCCCGTCATAAAAGCCGTCCTTGACCAGCTTTTCAAAGTTCTCGCAGGTGATAGGTGCCTTGTCCTTATAAAGAGCCGCTGTGAATTCGGCGGTCGTTTTCTTGAAATCGTCCTTGTTCAGCTCTTTTTCGCCGGTGGTATAACTGACAGTGAACTGTGCCCTGTGGTTGCCGTCTGCATCATCGTCTATCATCTTGGCTTTTTTGATCGTTACAGGTCTAACAGGGGACGACATTTTTCCGTCCGAGCCCATTGTCCTTTCGACCTTCTGGAAGTCCTCAACTACCTCCATACCCTCGGTCACTTTGCCGAAAGCCGCATATTTTCCGTCGAGAGTATCTACATAGTCATCGCTCAGGCAGACAAAAAACTGCGATGAAGCACCGTCCATATCGCCGGGTCTTGCCATAGACACGACGCCCTTTGTGTGGCTGAGGTCATTCTCAACTCCGTTTGCCGAGAACTCGCCCTTTATTGTATTTTCAGAGCCTCCTGTACCGTCGCCTTTTGGGTCGCCGCCCTGTGCGCAAAAGCCGTCAACTATCCTGTGGAAGGTCAGTCCGTCATAAAAGCCGTCCTTGACCAGCTTTTCAAAATTCTCGCAGGTGATAGGTGCCTTGTCCTCATAGAGAGTGATAACGAAGGTGCCTTCCTTTTTGCCTTCAGAGGAGGCAGCGGAGGATGAATCGGAGACCGAAGAGCTGTCAGAGCCGCCGCAGGATGCGAGCAGTCCTAAGCTCATCACACAGGCAAGCGTGAGGGCTGTGCGTTTTAATACTTTTCTTAGCTGCATTTTTATCTTTCCTTCCTATTGTACTGAATTATACTCACAAGCTATATTATATTCCTTTTTCTCCTCACTGTCAAGTGCTGACCGTCAAGCTGCAAGCGGCATAGTGCTGTTTTTTCCTTGCTTCACACCTGCTTGTCAAGCCGCAAGCGGCTTGAG
>DFEO01000040.1 GCA_002368715.1 Ruminococcus sp. UBA3800 | reverse complement strand
GCCATTCTCGATGCCGACAAGGAAGGCTTTTTAAGAAGCGAGAGCTCACTTATCCAGACCATAGGCCGAGCAGCCAGAAACTCGGAGGGTATGGTTATAATGTATGCCGACACTGTCACAGGGTCGATGGAGAGAGCTATCACTGAAACAGAGAGAAGACGGGATATCCAGATGAAGTTCAACGAGGAACACGGCATAGTTCCGAAGACGATAGTCAAGGATATAAGAGATGTTATCGAGATATCCTCGAAGGAGGAGGTAGAGTATTCGGCAAGGCAGAAGACAAAGCTCTCGAAGGCCGAGACCGAAAAGCTCATCGACACGCTGACAAAACAGATGAAGGAGGCAGCAAAGCTTCTTGAGTTCGAGCACGCAGCCTTCCTGAGAGACAAGATAGCAGAACTGAGGGGCGAGAAGAAATAACTGCTTCGGTAAATTTAATCACCTTTGGAGGTAACAATGTCAAAAGATAAGATAATTATAAAGGGCGCAAAGGAGCATAACCTCAAAAATGTTGACCTGACCTTACCCAGAGATAAGCTGATCGTTATGACGGGACTGTCAGGCTCGGGAAAAAGCTCTCTTGCGTTCGATACCATATATGCCGACGGTCAGCGCCGCTATGTTGAGTCGCTGTCGTCATATGCGAGAATGTTTTTGGGGCAGATGGACAAGCCCGATGTCGAGAGCATCGAGGGTCTGTCGCCTGCTATCTCGATAGACCAGAAGACCACTTCAAAGAACCCACGCTCAACTGTGGGCACAGTCACCGAGATATACGACTATCTGAGACTCCTTTATGCGAGGATCGGCATCCCTCACTGTCCTGTCTGCGGCAGAGAGATAAGACGTCAGACGGTAGATCAGATAGTGGATCAGATCTGCGAGCTTGACGAGGGGACAAGGATACAGCTTCTTGCGCCGATCGTCAGGGGGCGCAAGGGCGAGCACGCCAAGGAACTGGACAGAGCAAGGAAGGGCGGATATGTGAGAGTTCGCATAGACGGAATAACCTATGACCTGTCGGAGGAGATAAAGCTTGAAAAAAACAAGAAGCACAATATCGAGATAATCGTTGACCGCCTTGTTATGAAGGACGGTATAAAGCCAAGGCTTACCGACAGCCTGGAGACCGTTATCTCGCTGACAGGCGGCCTTGTTGGCGTTGACGTTATCGGCGGCGAGGAGCTTTTGTTCTCGCAGAACTATGCCTGCCCCGAGCACGGGGTCTCCATAGGCGAGCTGGCTCCCAGGATGTTCTCTTTCAACAACCCCTTTGGTGCCTGCGAGAAGTGTACCGGTCTTGGAGTGTTCAAACGCATAGACCCCGACCTTATCATACCTAACAAGAACCTCTCAATAAGCGAGGGAGCCATAAAGGCCAGCGGCTGGTCAGGCACCGAGGAGGGTTCTGTGTCGATGATGTATTACACTGCTATATCCGAGCAGTACGGGATAGATATAACAAAGCCTGTTAAGGATATGGAACAGGATGAGCTCGATATTTTCCTCTACGGCACCCAGGGTCAGAAGCTGGAGCTGAAGCGTTCGACAAAATTTATGAATGTGAACTATTCCTCGGCTTTCGAGGGCGTGATACCAAACCTTGAGCGCAGATACAAAGAGACTGCCAGCGAATGGGCAAAGGCTGATATCGAAGCGAGTATGAGAGACGTACCCTGTCCGTCCTGCGGCGGTGAAAGGCTTAAAAAAGAGTCGCTGAGCGTGACCGTGAACGATCTTAATATCGCTCAGCTGTGCCGCAAGTCGGTCTCGGATGCTTATAAGTTCTTCGAGGATGTCAAGCTTTCAAAGCGTGAAAAGATGATAGGTGAGAATATTATCAAGGAGATAAGATCGCGCCTTGGCTTTTTACAGAGCGTTGGCCTTGATTATCTGACGCTTTCCCGTTCGGCTGGCACCCTTTCGGGCGGAGAGAGCCAGCGTATCAGGCTCGCCACCCAGATAGGTTCGTCGCTCGTGGGTGTCCTTTACATCCTGGACGAGCCTTCGATCGGACTTCACCAGCGTGACAACGACAAGCTGATAGCCACCCTCAAGCGCCTGCGTGATATAGGCAATACCCTTATTGTCGTCGAGCACGATGAGGATACGATGAGAGCAGCCGACTACATCGTGGATGTCGGCCCGGGAGCCGGCATCCACGGCGGCGAGATCGTTGCTGCGGGCACTCTTGACGATATCATTGCCTCGGAGCGCTCGGTGACGGGAAAATATCTTAGCGGCGATTTGAAAATACCTGTTCCGGAAACGAGACGAAAGGGAAGCGGCAAGTACCTCACGGTTTGCGGATGTCGCCAGAACAATCTGAAAGATATAACAGTGAAGATCCCGCTGGGCACATTCACCTGCGTCACAGGTGTGTCGGGCAGCGGAAAATCCTCCCTTGTCAATGAGATAATCTACAAGGAGCTTGCGGCAAAGCTCAACCGTGCAAAGACACGCTCGGGCTCCTATGATAAGATGACGGGCATATCTAACCTTGACAAGGTGATAAGTATCGACCAGTCGCCGATAGGCCGCACCCCGAGGTCGAACCCTGCGACCTATACCGGTGTATTCACCGATATAAGAGAGCTTTTTGCCCAGACAGCAGATGCAAAGATGAAGGGCTATAATGCAGGACGCTTTTCCTTCAATGTCAAGGGCGGCCGCTGCGAAGCCTGCGAGGGCGACGGCATAATCAAGATAGAGATGCACTTTCTGCCTGATGTTTATGTCCCCTGCGAGGTCTGCTCGGGCATGAGATATAACCGTGAAACACTGGACGTAAGATATAAGGGCAAGAACATCTATGATGTTCTGGAGATGACGGTGGAGGAGGGAGTTTCGTTTTTCTCGAACCACCCAAAGATATCAAGAAAGCTCCAGACTCTTTACGATGTCGGGCTTGGGTATATCAAGATAGGACAGTCGGCGACCACGCTTTCGGGCGGTGAGGCTCAGCGTGTAAAACTTGCAACAGAGCTTTCAAAGCGTGCCACGGGCAGGACTATCTATATCCTTGATGAGCCGACTACGGGTCTTCACAGCGCCGATGTCCACAAGCTGATAGAGGTGCTCTCGAAGCTTGTTGACGGCGGAAATACAGTTCTTGTCATCGAGCATAATCTTGACGTTATCAAGACAGCTGACCACATCATCGACCTTGGCCCCGAGGGCGGAGACGGCGGCGGGACCATAGTTGCCGAGGGCACTCCCGAACAGATAGCCGCCTGCGAGGCTTCCTACACGGGACAGTATCTCAAAAAAATACTCTGACGAATTATCATCACCGGCTTTGAATATGATATTCAAGGTCGGTGATATTATGTTATGCTTTTATATTGGCAGCGTCCGTATATGTGCGGCGTTTTCGTTTTTCTTTGTAATTGGTCTGATGGGGCTTGCCGATGGGTTCGAGCAGCTGATGCTGTTCACGGTGCTCGGTTCAAGCCTTTGTCACGAAATAGGTCATATCCTTGCAATGAGCCTTTTCGGCTCTGCTCCGGAGGAGATGACCTTTTATGGCGGCGGTATAAGGATCGTCCCCCAAAAGGGAAGTACACACGGCCGCCTTGCCGAAGCTGTTATTCTGTTTTCGGGTTGTGCGGTCAATATGCTGCTGGCGTCTGCGTCTTTTTTGCTCGGCTCGGAGCTTATTTTCAAAACGAACCTGCTTCTCTGCCTGTTCAATCTTCTGCCCTTCAGCTATTTTGACGGCGGCAGGCTTTTGACCCTGTGGCTGGGCGAGAGGATCAGCCGGGCTGTGAGGACGGTGTTTGTGGTGCTGCTTGCGGCTGTTGTGATATGGCTTTTGCTGAGTGCAAAGCTTTCGCCATCTCTTGGAGCAGCGGCAGCTATGATTTTCCTGAATGAGCTTGTACCTAATGAGTCACTGCACTTGAAATAAGAAACGATCTGTGTTATAATAAGAGCTGTAATAACAGCCTGTGAAAAGAGGTGCGCTATGTTTATTGATATATCTCAGGAGGTGTTCTCCTGTGAGGTGTTCCCGGGTGACGAACAGCCGCAGAGAAGAACTCCCCAGCTGATAAAAAACGGTGACGTCTGCAACCTGACGGAGCTTTCCATGTGTGCTCACAACGGCACTCATATCGATGCGCCCTATCACTTTATCGATGACGGCCTTACCGTGGATCAGCTTCCCCTGGAGACCTTTATCGGCGACTGCTATGTCAGTTTTCACAGCGGCGATGTAACCGCTGCCGATGCAGGCTCTATCCTTGAAAAGGCAAGGACAGCAGGCGCAGGCGAGCGCATCCTTATCGGCGGCGAGGCAACCGTCACGGCAGATGCGGCAAAGGTGTTTGCAGACGCCGCTATAAAGCTTATAGGAAACGAGAGCCAGACCGTTGGTCCTGTGGATGCGCCGAAGCAGGTCCACCTGACCTTGCTTGGCAAAGGCGTCGTTTTGCTTGAGGGCATAAGGCTCGGCCATGTGAAAGAGGGCAGATACCGCCTTATAGCGGCGCCCCTCAATCTTGGCGGAAGCGACGGTTCGCCCTGCAGAGCTGTACTCGAGACCTTGGAGGTGTAATATGGAAGAGATAAGAAAAAAGCTTGACAAGCTCCTGCTTCGCACACAGAAGCCCGCCCGCTACATAGGCGGCGAGGTGGGAAGTGTCGTAAAGGACAGGGATAAGGTCGATGTCCGCTTTGCTTTCTGCTTTCCTGATATCTATGATGTGGGAATGTCCCACCTGGGTATGAAGATACTTTACGGTCTTAAAAACGCCAGAGAAAACTGGTGGTGCGAGCGTGTTTTTATGCCCGAAAAGGACTTTGAGGACATTATGCGTGAAAATGCTATCCCTTTGTATGCGCTGGAGAGCCTTGACCCGCTGACAGAATTTGACTTTATCGGTTTTACGCTCCAGTATGAGCTTTCTTACAATAATGTTCTCCAGATGCTCGATCTGGCCGGGTTACCCGTGCTTGCAAAGGACAGACAGGAGCTTTGTCCTATCATCGTGGCCGGCGGCCCCTGTGTCTGTAACCCCGAACCTCTTGCGGATTTTATCGACCTGTTCATCCTCGGCGAGGGCGAAGAGGTGAACGTTGAGCTCATGGAGCTCTATGAGAGGATGAAGCCCCAAAACCCGACAAAGGAGCAGTTTCTTCGTGAGGCCTGTAAGATAGAGGGTATCTATGTCCCGAGGTTTTACGATGTCAGCTACAACGAGGACGGGACAGTAAAAAGCATAACCCCGAACGTCCCCGAGGCGCCCGAGAGGATAAAAAAGCGTATAATCAAAGATCTGGATTCGGTATATTATCCCGAGGCCTTTGTTGTGCCTTTCACACAGATAGTCCACGACCGTGCTGTGGTCGAGGTGCTTCGTGGCTGCATAAGAGGCTGCCGCTTTTGTCAGGCAGGCTTTATCTACCGTCCGTTCAGAGAAAAGAGCGTTGACACCATAAAGACTGAAACGAAGTGTCTGTGCGAGCAGACAGGCTATGAGCAGGTGTCCCTGTCATCTCTTTCCACCAGCGACCACACAGAGATAGCAAGGCTGTTAAGCGAGCTTTCGGACTATACTGACAAGGAAAACATAAACCTTTCTCTGCCGTCCCTGCGTATAGACAGCTTCAGCGACGAACTGCTCGAAAAGATAAAGGCCGTAAGAAAAAGCGGTCTTACCTTTGCGCCGGAGGCCGGCACTCAGCGCCTGCGTGACGTTATAAACAAAAACCTCACCGAGGAGGAGATACTCTCCACCTGCAAGATAGCCTTTGAGGGCGGCTATACAACGGTCAAGCTCTATTTTATGCTTGGCCTGCCGGACGAGACACTTGACGATGTTGCCGGAATAGCAAGACTAGCGCAGAAGGTCGTTGACCTGTATTATGAGGTCCCAAAGGAACAAAGAGGAAGGGGCGGAGTCCAGGTATCGGTGTCCACCGCCACCTTTGTTCCAAAGCCCTTCACTCCCTTCGAGTTCGAGCCCCAGGATACCGAGGCTATGATAAAGCAAAAACAGCAGCACCTGCTTAACAGCCTTACCAGCAAGAAGATAAGGCTTAGTATGCACTACTCTGACACATCGATACTTGAAGCGGTTCTTGCCAGGGGCGACAGGCGCATTTCAAAGGTCATATACAGCGCCTGGAAAAAAGGCTGCTACATGGACAGCTGGGACGAGCATTTCAAGTTTGACAAGTGGCTGGAGGCCTTTGACGAATGCGGCATAGATCCCGCCTTTTATGCTAACCGCCGCCGCTCTTATGATGAGGTCGCTCCGTGGTCGCATCTTGACTATCTTGTTTCACATAGCTTCCTCGTGAGAGAAAACAAAAAGGCTCATGAAGCCGTTACCACCCGAAACTGCGCCGAGGGTTGTTCAGGCTGCGGCATAAAGGCAGAATGCGGAGGTGTTTACTGTGGCGGTAAATGAACCCAAGAACGCAAGACTGCGTATCGAGCGATTTGACTATCGCATAGTGTTTGCGAAAAAAGGCAGGGCGGTCTATATCTCTCACCTTGATATGATGAGAGCCTTCCAGCGTATAATCAAGCGGGCAAAGCTGCCTGTGTGGCACACCCAGGGGTTTAATCCCCATGTGTATATAATGTTCCCTCTGCCGCTGTCTCTTGGCCTTGAGAGCTGCTGCGAGGTGATGGACATAGCCCTTATCGAAAAGCTTGAGTGCGACGAGGTAAGGGACAGGCTCAATGCCAATATGCCCGAGGGCTTTGAAGCGCTGAGGGTCTATCCGCCCGACAAAAAGCATCTGGAGATAGCATCCAGCATTTACGAGGTAAGGCTCACGACGGACAGGACAGCCGAAGAAGCAAAGGCTTTGTTTGAAAGGTTCCTCTCTCAGGAGGTCATCGAGATAGAGAAGCGCACCAAGAAAAAAGATGTCAAGCTTGTGGACATAAAGCCCCACATCACACTTCTTGATATCGGTGTCCGTGACGGGGCTCTGTGTCTGACGCTGCGCCTGCCTTCGGGAAATGAATTCAACCTTAACCTCAATGTGGTCATAGACGCTTATACGGCGGCCACAGGGCAGACTCTTGATGAGTTTTATGCGATGCGCACAAAAATCCTTACGAAAAGCGGAGAAAGTTTTACATAGGCTCCCTTGAAAATGCGGCACTGTTGTGTTATAATAAACAAGTATGTTGATACCGTCGGGCACCCCCGACGAGAAAAGAACGGCACAGCCGTTTAAAATGGCCAGTCCGCTGACCGCAATGGTACATGAATGGCTGAAAACAAGAAGGAGGAAAAATCATGGACGCATTAAAGACAATTGCACAGTCCAGCATGAAGGAGACTGCTCCCGAGGTCAAGATCGGTGATACCGTAAAGGTACACGTTAAGATCACAGAGGGTGACAAGTCCAGGATCCAGATCTTTGAGGGAACCGTTATTGCCAAGAAGCATGGCGGCATCAGCGAGACCTTTACCGTAAGAAGAGTTGCTCACGGTGTTGGTATCGAGAGAGTATTCCCTGTACACTCACCTGCAGTAGAGAAGGTAGAGCTTGTAAGGTCCGGCCGTGTTCGCCGTGCTAAGCTTTATTATCTGCGTGACAGAGTTGGTAAGGCAGCAAAGGTCAAGGAAGCTATCAGATGATCCTTATCTAAAGAAGGAGCCGTTTTATACGGCTCCTTTTTGTTATGTTTAGATACCATACGTTGGTAAATGCTTATAATATTGAACAAATTACTAAAAAAATGCTGAAACCCTTGTAATTTGAAACGATGTTTGTTATAATATTATGTGGCATTTTATGCCCTGACGAAACCGGACCGCCTGGGCGGTCTTTGGGATAGGAGCGATAAAAATGGATGAAAGCAAGGGCCTTAAAGAGGTCGATGAAAAAGATATAGAAAAGGCAGCGGCTGCCGCACCTGAGGATCTGAAGGAGCCTCCAAAGGTAAATGTTGCGGACGAGGTCCTGGACTGGCTCGAGTCATTTGTGTTTGCGATGTTTATCGTGATACTTGTCTTTACCTTTGTGTTCAGGATAGTCCTTGTTCAGGGCGATTCGATGAATTCCACTCTCACAAACGGCGATAGGCTGATAATCTCGCATCTCAATTATACACCAAAGCGTGATGATATCGTGGTCGTTGAAGCGAAGACCGACTATTTTCACAAGACGATAATCAAGCGTGTTATCGGCATCGGCGGAGATACGGTAAGGATCAACTATAACGACAACACGATAACCGTAAACGGTTCGGTCATAAAGGATGACCACAAGAAAGAGGTCATGCTCGATAAGTTCCAGTTCTTTGACGGTGCTTATTTGGTCGAGGACGGTGTTTATGAGTATAAGGTCCCCGAGGGCAAGATATTCGTTATGGGCGACAACCGCAATAATTCCACAGACAGCCGTCGTCTGGGTTTTATAGACAATGATATGGTGCTTGGCAAGGTGGTGCTGAGGCTGTTCCCGTTCGGAAGCTTCGGCAGTGTCTGATATGAGCAAAAAGCGTAAGCGCAATCCGGCTCTCGAGACCTTCCTTGACTGGGTCGAGTCCATAGTTTTTGCGGTGTTCGGCGTTATCTTCCTTTTCACCTTTGTGTTCAGGATAGCGATCGTCCACGGCATCTCGATGAACGACACCCTTTATGAAGGCGATGTGCTGGTGATCTCTCATCTGTTCTATACGCCGCAGTCGGGTGACATTATCGTTGCAGACTCGGACGTGATGGACGATGTGATAATAAAGCGTGTCATAGCAGTTGCCGGGCAGAATGTGTCTATCGACTGTAAAAACGGCACTGTTTATGTGGACGGCGATCTTGTTGATGAGCCGTATGTAAGTGTCAGAAGCTTTGACAGAGGAAGCTTTGACAGCAAGTATTATAACGAGAGTACAGACAGATATGATTATCAGGTGCCTTTCGGCAATGTGTTTGTAATGGGAGACAACAGAGACCACTCCACCGATTCGAGAGCCTTCGGGTTCCTCCCGAAAGAGGAGATAGTCGGCAGAGTGATATTCAGGGCCTATTCAAAGACAGCTTCAGCAGGCAAGGTGAAATAACGGAGGAAATTATGAGCGAAGTCTCGCAGGTACAGTGGTTCCCGGGGCATATGGCAAAAACAAGGCGTCTTATGGCTGCGAATATGAAGCTTGTGGATGCGGTGGTCGAGATGACCGATGCAAGGATCCCTTATTCGAGCCATAACCCCGAGATAGCCAAGCTTACACAGAGAAAACCGAGACTTGTTATCCTTAACAAGTCTGATGCTGCCGATCCCGAGGTCACAGCACAGTGGCTGGACTGGTTTGCAAAGAAGAAGCTTTGTGCTCTTGCGCTCGACTGCAAGAGCGGAAAGAATATAAACAAGTTTTATCAGAAGCTGAGAGAGCTTCTTGCCGATGATATGAGCAAGTGGGAAGAAAGAGGAATGAAGGGAAGACCTGTAAGACTTATGATAGTCGGTATCCCGAATGTGGGAAAGTCTTCGCTCATAAACCGTCTCGCAGGTCAGAAGCTTGCAAAGGTCGAGGACAGACCGGGTGTAACGAGAGGCAAACAGTGGGTGCGCCTTGATGAGGGGTTCGAGCTGCTGGATATGCCGGGTGTTCTGTGGCCGAAATTTGAAGATAAGCTGGTCGGCGAGCACCTTGCTTTCACGGGGGCTGTCAAGGATCAGATAATGGATACCGAGTATCTTGCGTGCAGGCTGCTTGAATATCTTAAAGGCAGCTATCCCGACCTTCTGACACAGCGCTACGGGATATCCCTTTCGGATATCGAAGAGCCTGATGATGAGATGATGGGCTGCACAGTGGGATATGAGATACTCGAACGTGTGGGCAGGAAAAGAGGTTTTCTTGTCAGAGGCGGAGAGATCGACACCGAGCGTGCTGCTGCGGTGGTGCTGGATGAGTACCGTGCCGGAAAGATCGGCAGGCTCTCTCTTGAAAGGCCGGGTGAGGCTGTGATATGAACGAGCTTTATGAGTTCGATCGTGGCTTCAGACAGAACTATGCTTTGTTGTGCGGATGCGATGAAGCAGGCCGTGGACCGCTGGCAGGAGATGTGTTTGCGGCAGCGGTGGTGTTTGATGACGACACAGTGATAGATGGCATAAATGACAGCAAGAAGCTTAGCGAGAAAAAGCGTGAGCAGCTTTTTGATGAGATAAAGCAAAAGGCAAAGGCATGGGCAATAGCGACGGCATCTGTTTCCGAGATCGAGCAGCTGAATATCCTAAACTGTGCCATGCTTGCGATGAAAAGAGCGGTGGAGCAGCTTGGGATAACTCCTGACATCTGTCTTATTGACGGCAATAAGATCCCGCAGGGGCTGCCTTGTGACGCTGAATATGTTGTCAAGGGAGATGCCAAGAGCCAGTCGATAGCGGCGGCATCAATTCTTGCCAAGGTGGCAAGGGACCGCTATATGAAGCAGATGGCGCAGAAGTATCCCGAGTATCAGTTTGAAAAGCATAATGGCTACGGCACAAAGCTCCACTATCAGATGATAGATGAGTACGGCCCCAGCGAAATACACAGAATGAGCTTTTTGAAAAAATACTATGAAAAGAAGGATAAATGAGCCGGTGGACCACAGCGCCCTGAGGGCGAGGGGCAATATCGGCGAGGATGCTGTTTGCTCGTTTCTGGAGCGAAACGGCTATGAGATAATAAGCAGAAACTTTACGGTCCACGGTGGTGAGATCGACATTATAGCAAAGAAGGGTGAAACGCTCTGCTTTGTTGAGGTCAAGTCGAGAAGAGAAGACCCTCTTGCTGAGGGTGAGCAGGCAATGACAAGGGCTAAAAAAGCTCACATCGTTAAGGCTGCTGAGCGCTTTATGCAGGCGTTTGGCGAAGAGTGTGAGTGTCGGTTCGATGTAGCTGTCGTGACACTTAAGGAGAATACTGTCTCGCATCTGAAATACTATGTTTCGGCATTCGATGCGAGTCAATAATAGAGAAGGGTGAGTATTATGGATTACAAAAGCACAAGAAACAATGAGGTCAAGGTCGCTTCTGCGCAGGCTATCGCTCAGGGAATATCCGAGGACGGCGGACTTTTCGTTCCGGAGTCTATACCTGCGATAACACAGGACGATATCGTAAAGCTCGGTGATATGAGTTACAGAGACAGAGCGTTCTTTGTATTCTCTAAATTCCTTACAGACTATACCGAGGCAGAGATAGGCTACTGCGTTGACGGAGCTTATAACACGAAGAATTTTGATACAGATAATATTGCAGAGCTTGCACACTTGTTCGATGGCACCTATATGCTCGAGCTGTGGCACGGCCCGACCTGCGCTTTCAAGGATATGGCTCTCCAGATCCTTCCTTATCTGCTGACAACAGCAACAAAGAAGCTGGGCGTTGACAAAAAGGTCGTTATCCTTGTCGCAACATCGGGAGACACAGGAAAGGCTGCTCTCGAGGGCTTTAAGGACGTTGAGGGAACAGAGATCCTTGTTTTCTATCCTCAGGACGGAGTGTCTGCTATGCAGAAGAAGCAGATGACCACCCAGGAGGGTAAAAACGTCGGTGTCTGCGCTATCAAGGGAAATTTTGATGATGCACAGAACGGTGTTAAGGCTATCTTTACAAATGCCGATATCGCAAAGACACTTTCCGACAACGGAATGATGTTCTCCTCTGCAAACTCTATAAACTGGGGCAGACTTGCACCCCAGATCATTTACTATGTTTCCACCTATGCTCAGCTGGTCAAGGACGGCGAGATAGCACTCGGTGACAAGATAAACGTTGTTGTTCCCACAGGTAATTTCGGGAACATCCTTGCAGCTTATTACGCAAAGCATATGGGCATCCCCGTAAACAAGCTTATCTGCGCATCCAATGCCAACAATGTCCTCACGGACTTTATAAGGACAGGTATCTACGACAGGAACCGTCCCTTCCACACAACTATCTCTCCGTCTATGGACATCCTTATCTCGTCCAACCTCGAGAGACTTCTCTATCATCTGACCGACGGCAACGACGCTCAGATAAGAGAGTGGTTCGGTGCTCTCGCTTCCGAGGGCAGATATGAAGTATCTGACTCTGTCAAGAAGGCTCTTGCTGACGAGTTCTATGCCGGCTGCTGCGACGACGAGCAGACAAAGGCCTGCATCAAGGAGATCTACGATCAGTATTCTTATACCAGCGATACTCACACAGCAGTTGCTGTAAAGGTATATCAGGACTATAAGGCCGCAACAGGCGACGAGACAAAGACTGTCATCGCTTCCACAGCAAGCCCCTACAAGTTCTCGGGCTCCGTTCTTTCCGCTCTCGGCGAGAACACCAATGCGGATGAGTTCTCTCTTGTTGACAAGCTTGCAGAGGTATCAAAGATACCCGTTCCTGCATCTCTTGCAGCTCTCAAGGACAAGGCTGTCCGCTTTGACAAGACAGTTGACAAAACAGAGATGAAGGACTATGTTTTTTCTGCTTTAGGCTGCTGATATGCTGGGCAGACCGAACAGAGACGATTGGCTCACTATCCCTGATGAGGAGCTGAGAACCATTTACCGCCGCCTTGAAAAGGAGCGCAGGCTTTATGGCGCTGTCTGTGTGCCTGTGCTTATAATAGCAATGCTCTCATACGGCATTATGGGCTGGAGCAGTTTTCTTATGGCCGAGTATGTACAGTTTAGGGCTGTCAGCAATGACGGTTCGGGGATACTTTTCTATCTGGCGTTCTTTGTTTCGGGCTGCCTTATAAACATATCCGTAAGAAAGGATCTGTGGCTGATACTTCTGCCTGTGCCGATCGTGACAGCTGTGGTGGCAGGGCTTTTCAGCTATGTGTCTTTAGAGCCGGTCATAATGGAGATCGTGCTTGTGATATTTTTTTTCAGGCTGGCAAAGATCCTTTCCGATCTGGAGTTTTTAAAAAGACTGCCGAGCTATCCGTTCATCGGCTTCCGTGAATACGGCGATATCAGCGTGATGCCCAGGGACAAACAGGTAAAACTGCTGGAGCAGGCCGCAAACGGCGTTGTTTCACAGGGCTATGAGCATATCTTCACTGACAGCAGGGAAGAGCTTGAAAAGCCATCGCCGGAAGAGACAACCGACGACCATTTCCAGCAGCACAAGATGTGGTACGGAGAAAGATAAACAGACCCCGGAGGGTCTGCTTGTCAGTCTCTTGCTTCAAAGGTGCGGCAAACTGTTTCGTCACAGCAGCCGGGCTCCTGACAGGTGCCCTTTACGTCTATCGAATGTGCCGTACACTCTTTGCAGTCCTTGTTGTAAATGCAGCTATCAACGCTGCAGCGGATGATGTGTCCGTTATCCATTTTTCTCAGCTCCTTTCAAGGCTATTATAGCCTGAAGACCCGATTTTATACTGTCAGGAGGTATGATTTGAGCCTTTTTGTTATAGCAGACCTTCACCTCTCTTTTGGTGTGGACAAGCCGATGGACATTTTCGGAGGCTGGAAGGATTATGTGAGCAGGATAGAAGAAAACTGGCAGAAAAAGATCAGACCCGAAGATACCGTGGTCATACCCGGGGATATTTCCTGGGGGATGGACTATGAGCAGAGCCGTCAGGATTTTGCTTTTATCGACAGACTCAACGGAATAAAGATAATTTCAAAGGGCAATCATGATTATTGGTGGGAAACAAAAACAAAGACCGAACGCTTTTTTAAGGAAAACGGCTTTGACACCCTTCACCTACTCCACAATAATCATTACCGCTATGAGGGTATAGGTATATGCGGCACCAGGGGCTGGATAAATGAACCCGGTGAAACAGCATCCGCAAAGGTCCTTGCAAGAGAGGCCGGAAGGCTTGTGATGTCGATAGAGTCGGCATTGAAGGAAGGGCTGACACCGGTGGTGTTTTTGCACTATCCGCCGTTATACGGCTCCAGCTGCAATTATGATATGCTGGATGTGCTTCATAAGTATGATATAAAGCGCTGCTATTACGGCCACCTGCACGGCAGCTCTCACAGATATGCCATTAACGGAGAGCGTGACGGGATAAGATATCAGCTGGTGTCAAGCGATTTTTTGCAATTTGACCCACTTGATATATCAGAAATTGTGCAAAGTGACAAATAATAAAAAAACGCTGGAAAAAGCAGAATAAATGTGTTATAATAACTAGGATATTTTGTATGTAAAGAATGCCGTAAGCGGCTCTTTACCGATACAGATAGAGCGTCTCCGTAATATGGGGGCAGTGAATACATAATTGGAGGAAGATCAAAATGAGTTTGAAGGCTACAAACAATGTTGCAGTCAATAAGTATGAGCTGGAGATCGAGGTATCTGCTGAGGATTTCGAGGCTGCGCTTCAGAAGGCTTATCTGAAGGCAAGAAAGAATATCCAGATGCCCGGCTTCAGAAAGGGCAAGGCT
>DFEO01000092.1 GCA_002368715.1 Ruminococcus sp. UBA3800 | reverse complement strand
TTCTAAATTCCGATTTAGCAGAGAGAGCCGTAACGGTCAACCACCTTTTTGCGTTTCGTTATGTCTATTATAGCACATTATTTTTCATTTGTGGGGAAATATTTTGGACAGTTAGGCGCTGACACATCGCTATTTAAAGGCTTTAAGGTGTTGGGATCGTGATATAGGGGGCTTGGTGAGGGAAAGGGATAGTCAGATAATATTTTTATTTTTCCTTCTCTTTGTCTGGCTTTTCCTTGCTTGGAAGCAGAGTGGTTCCGACTTTATTGTAATACTCATCAGTTATTTGTTTATATCCTGCGTTTATTCCGATTTTCTCTATGATCTTCTCAAGAGTTTCTTCGTTGGTATTACTTGGGTATTCTTTTTTAGGATCCGAGTAAAGCATAAATCCCAGGCGCTTTTCTTTCGGAAGTTTCATAGCTACCGCAACAGCAAGCAGTGTTTGTCTTTTCGGAACGCTCTTGCCAGTGGTAACTGCCATGCTTGTTAATGTCTTTTTGTCAAGACCCGTGATATCTGCAAGCATACTTGGACTGCGTTTCTCACGCTCGTATCTTCCACCTGCATATTCTTCGTTCTTTGCATCGCACCATTCATTTATGCTGACACAAATAACACGATGATAAAAAAACTCCGCCGCTGTTCTTTCCATAGCGGCGGAGTTTTTATTATAAGAAATTTTTCTGCCGATCGGCTTACAGCCCCGCTTGGAGTGCAGGGCTCTGAGACTGCACACCCGGTGATCCTTTACAGATCCTGATAAAACATTCCGTCCTTGGTGCAGTACCACACAAGCCTTCCACTGCGGTAAAGAGGCATCGTTATCTGCACATCCCATTCGGGATACTGCCTGAACATCATTGCACTCGCATCACTGACATAGGCCACAAAGGCGATGTGATGTTCCTTTGTCATCGGATGGTCGGAGCTTATAAACAGCTCTCCGCCAATGTCACTGACGCTCAGCTTTTCGCTCTCTTCTGCCTTCTTTGCTTCAAGTGCCTCCAGCCTTCGGCCGCAGCAGGTGATATCCGCATCCGTTGCTGAGGTAATGATATTGCCGCAGGTGCTGCACACATAAAATCTAAGCTTTTTCATATTTCCTTTATCTGTTTCGTTTTTGTTTATCTCTCCCGAGAGCAGCACTCTTATGTCAGTTCCAAACACCTCAGACAAAGCCGACAGCGATCCTATGTCCGGGCAGCCGTTAGCACACTCCCATTTTGACACAGTCTTGTTGCTGACACAGATGCGCTCTGCGAGCTGATTCTGGGTGAGCCCCATTTGTGTTCTCAGCTGTCTTATCAGCTCTCCTATTCTGATCTGATCCATATCTTGCCTCTCCTGTTGATTTCCTTTTTCCGGCCACAGCGTATGACCTTTACATCTGTCAATTCTATTATACCCAAAATAAGGCTTTTGTCAATCTACGCTCAGTAGACAGACAATGATGAAGCACCTGAAAAAGCAAAAGATATGTGCTATACTTATCACAGAAAACGCCGGGTGAGCGGCGGACTCTGGAAATGATAAGGAGAGATACTATGACCATCGAAAAGATATTTAAAGGAAATACGGCAGTGTTCGTTCCCGAGGGCTGGCTCGACACTGCGAATGCAGCCGATTTTTCTGCTGCTATCGACGAGCTGGGAAGCGACGTTACCAAGCTTACAATAGATATGAGCAAGCTCGAATACATTTTCTCGGCAGGTCTGAGACTCATCGTTGCGGCGCACAAGAAAATGAAAGGCGCTCTGACAGTGACAAATGCTTCCGCCGAGATAATGGATGTTTTCAAAATGACAGGGTTTGACAAGAAACTTGATCTTAAATAAACTATGAAAAACTATGCACTCCGAAAGATCGCAGCCACGGCTATCATTATCATAACCGTTTTTCTGACGATACTGGCTCTGGTCTCGGGCTTTTTCCTTCGCCGGAGCACAGCTGACCACTGCCGTGAAAAGGCACAGCAGATAAGAGAGCTCTATAACGATCTGTCTGAATATATAGACATAAACCAGCTGAGCAGTGACGCCAAGAGCAACACTTACGTCAGTATGCGAAGTATGTTCAAAGGCCTTTGCGATTCATACGATGCCAAGTATATTTATATATTCGATTTCTCGGGTCACCAGCTTGAATATATAATGTGTGTGGCCAAAACCAAGGAGGACGACGCCCGTGTGAAAAAGGAGCGAAAGCTCGGGACAAAGGTACGGGTCGAAGACACGTCTTTCTTTGAGGAAGCTAAAAACGGAAAGCTTTCAGGACCACGTTCACTGAACAATTCCTACGGCTGTGTTTACAGCTATTACTTTCCGATAGAGGATAATAACGGAAAAACAGCTGCGGTCGTGGGTATCGACTTTGATGTAACGAATATGATAAACAAGGCTGACCGTTCGGTCATCAGCCTTGTCATCCAGGCAGCAGCTATACTGTTCTCGGTGCTGGGGCTGTTTTTGTTCGTGCTTTCAAAAAAGGTGTTCTCGCCGATAAAGATGATATCAACAGCGATGAACGAGTTTGACCCCGAAAAAGAACACAAGCAGCTAAAGATAAGATCCTATCGGGAGATAGAAGAGATAAACGAATCATTCAATAAAATGTCCCGTGATATAAAGGGCTATATCTCTGACCTCAGGGCTATGGCAGACGAAAAAGCCAGGACCTCGGCTGAAATGAGTATTGCGAGAAAGATCCAGAGCGGAATGGTGCCTGAGGTGCTTAACATAATGGCGACCAATTACAGCGCTGCGGCTTTTGCAGTTCCCGCACGAGAGGTTGGCGGCGACTTTTATGACTGCTTTGAAACCGATGATCGTGTGTTTTTCGTTATAGCCGACGTTTCGGGCAAGGGTGTTGCGGCTGCGCTTTTTATGGCTATGAGCAAGAATATGATAAAGGAAAAGCTCAGAGCCGGGCTGTCACCCGCAAGGGCTTTGAACCTCACCAATGACGATCTTTGCGCCGAGAACCCCGAGGGTATGTTCATTACGGTCTTTGCAGCCGTTCTCGACAAAAGGACAGGCGAGCTTTCCTATGCAAATGCCGGCCATACACCTCCGGTTTTGCATTACGGCGCCGATGTGCGATTTATAGAGCCTGAGACCGGTATAGCGCTGGGGCTTTTCGAGGACTCGGACATAGTCGATGAGTTCCTTATCCTGAGAAACGGCGAGAGCATAACGGTCTACACCGACGGCATCACCGAAGCTGTGTCTGCCGACAAGCAGCTGTTCGGCTCGCAAAGGCTTCTTGAAGCTGCTGCAGCCTCCACTGACAAGGAACACACCAGCGACATCGTAAAGGCTGTCAAGGTCTTCACCGAGGGCTGCGAGCAGTCGGACGATATGACTATGCTGACACTTACCTATCACAGCAGCGAGCAGCACCATGCCGAGGTCCTGCCTGCTCGGATGAGCTCTCTCGGAGCCGTTCGTGACAGGCTGAAGGAGCTGACCGAGGGCAGCAGCAGAAAGATGAAGATCATCCTTGCTTTCGAGGAGCTGTTTGTAAACATCATCGAGTATTCCGGCTCGGACACTGTGGGTGTCATTCTTGACCGCAGCGGTAACAAGCTGACTATAAGGCTTGAAGACAGCGGCACTGAATTTGATCCGCTTGTATCAATGCCCGACGAAAAGGACTTTGAAGACTATGACACAGGCGGGATGGGCATACGAATGGCCTCACGGATAGCACTCGAGATAAGCCACCGCTATATTGGCGGCAAAAACATCCTTCTGATGACATTTGAGCTTTAAAACAAAACGGTATATCCCACGAAGCACGTCCACGGGATATACCGTTTTATTCTGTTCTGCTTTCTGCTTCTGTCATAAGCTCATCAAAATTTATGAAAACTGCGTTATCCAGAAGAGCCTTCATATCCTCTTCCCTGCTCTCGGAGGCCGCCGCAAGGGTGTATCCCGAAAGAACACGGCAGGCAGCATTTTGCGCCAGCTCTTCGGTATCCACCGTCTTCATATCCTGTGAAAGCCCTGTGCCCAGCATTTTCAGCACGGCTTCTTTGAGTGTCCACATCCTTATAAAGTCTGCCGCAGGATCATCGCTCTTTTCAAGGACCGACCTCTCTCTCTCTGTACACACGAGCCTGTCAGTTCCCCTCGGTATGTCCGTCTGCTCCTGTATATCTATCCCGACGCTGTTCTTTGAAACGATGCAGGCACAACCTGCCGCACAGTGACTGAGGTTGAAAAAGATGTCATCACGGCCTTTGAGCGCAGGCTTTTCAAAACGCTCACCCGTCATTTTAAACTTGATAACTCCGAACTCTCTCCTTAGCGCTATACACAGGAGCAGATATGCCGCTGCACAGCCAAGCTTGTCCTCACGGCGCCGGCAGGCATCAAACTTTTTTCTTCTGTTCGCATCAAGGCTCTGCCGCAGCTTAACAAGCTCTGCATCGCTGATCGTTTTATTATATTCAAAAACGTATACCGTCCCGACCGCCGCCCTTCCGTGGATGCAGGAAATGGTATCCTTGCATAAAAGCAGGGATACCATCTGCAAAAAATGTTATGGAGATGAGGAGAATCGAACTCCTGTCCGAAAACCGATCCATACGAATTTCTACGAGTGTAGTCAGTTATATAGTTCTCCCTTGCGGCAGGCAAACTGACAGGCCTGTTCGCTCGGCAGACTGTTATACATCAACAGGTCACAGTCATCGCCCGCTGACGTTCACCACTGGTCGACGCCTTATCCCGAGCCGTGGTCCTCTCAGGCAAGACGAGCGCTGACTTAAGCAGCTGCTAAAGCAAAATTATCGTTGTCGTCTAATTTTAAAACGTGCGCCGTTTAAAGAGGGTGCGCTCCTCTACTCGCTTATCAAACTTCACGATCCCCGTCGAAACCATTGCATCCCCGTTTTTATAACTCCCCCACCCCGACCGGTTGGGTGCGGGCTGGTAAAGAGCTGAATTTGTCCGTTACACAGCTTAATCGTTAGATCCGCCAGAGGCAAAGTCCGTAATATCGGCTATGATACTCGGTGACTTCCCTTTTTCCGGCCTATGAGTTATTTGACTTCAAGGCTCTTTCGATATCTCTCTGAGCTGCCTTGTTAGCCATATCCTGACGCTTGTCATGGAGCTTTTTACCCTTGCAGACTCCCAGCGCCAGCTTTACCCTGCTGCCCCTGAAATAAAGCGACAGCGGTATGAGCGTAAGACCCTCCTGCTTTACACTTCCCAGAAGTCTCATTATCTCCCTCTTGTGCAGAAGCAGCCGCCTTTCACGCCTTGGGTCCTTATTGAAGATGTTTCCATGCTCATAGGGTGATATGTGCATCCCCTTGACCCACATCTCACCGTTCTCGACAGCACACCAGCTGTCCTTGAGATTGACACCGCCTGCTCTGATCGACTTGACCTCAGTTCCTACAAGCTCTATCCCGCACTCGATCTCCTCCAGCACAAAATAGTCGTGCCTTGCTTTTCTGTTGTCAGCTATCTGCTTTGTGCCCTTGCGATCTATCGACACATCTTCACCCCCCGGACCGGTATCATATTATATCACATAAGCGCAGCGTTGTGATATAATTGCCCGATACGCAGGGAGTGTCACAGAGTGACACGTATCTGCGAGGGCTTTGATATTATATCACAAAAAGAGCGGCTTGTCAAGAGCCGCTCTTTGTCTAACTGTACGTTTTTATGTACAGTTTTGTCAATCCTTCTTCATTGTCTTTACAAGTACAGCCTTCTGTGCATGAAGACGGTTCTCGGCCTCCTCGAAGATCTCCTTTGCGTGAGCCTCGAACACCTTTTCGGTGATCTCCTCCTCACGGTGTGCAGGCAGACAGTGCTGAACCATAGCGTCGGGCTTTGCAGCAGCCATTATCTCGTCATTTATCTGATAACCGGCAAAAGCTATCTTTCTCTTCTCGGTCTCGGCCTCCTCGCCCATAGATGTCCACACATCTGTGAACAGCACATCTGCATCCTTTGCAGCCTCAAGAGGAACGTTTATCATCGAGAACTTTTCGCCGTACTTCGCTGCAAACTCCAGCACCTCAGCATCGGGCTGATAGTCATCGGGGCAGGCGATGCTTACATCCATGCCAACTTTAAGGCCGCCCACAATGAGAGAATTTGCCATATTGTTTCCGTCGCCTATATAGCACATTTTAAGGCCGTTGAATGTGCCCTTGAACTCACGGATAGTCATAAGGTCTGCCAGCACCTGACAGGGGTGGCAGAAATCAGTAAGGCCGTTGATTATCGGGATAGAGCCGAACTTTGCAAGATCCTCTACCTCCTTCTGCTCGAATGTACGGATCATAATACCGTCGAGATAGCGGGAGAGCACCCTTGCCGTATCCTGAACAGGCTCGCCCCTGCCTATCTGGAGGTCACGGTTCGAGAGGAACAGCGCCTGTCCGCCCAGCTGATACATACCCGTTTCAAAGCTCACACGGGTACGGGTCGAGGACTTCTGGAAGATCATTCCCAGAGTCTGACCCTTGAGTATATGGTGGGTTATGCCGTTTTTGTTTTCATATTTGAGCTGGTCTGCAAGGTTGAGGATCTCCATTATCTCCTCTGTTGAAAGGTCGAGCATTTTGAGTAAATGTTTCATTGTTATCCTCCGTTATTCAGAAAGTATTTTTTCAAGGATCGCAAGACCCTTGTCTATCTCTTCATAGGTTATATTAAGCGGCGGCAGCAGCCTGAGCTTTTGCTTTGCTGTGAGTGTGAGCAGGCCGTTATCAAGGCACGCCTTGCACACATCTGCCGACTTTTTGGTTTTTAGCTGTATACCTATCATCAGACCTGTTCCGGTCACGTTCTCCACCTCATCAAAGGCCATAAGCTTCTGATACAGGTAATAGCCCTTGCGGCAGACCTCCTCAAGGAAGCCCTCCGAAAGCACTGTGTCGAGCACAGCAAGTCCACCTGCGCAGGCTATCGGGTTTCCGCCGAAGGTGGAACCGTGTGTACCCTTTGTGAGAACACCGCTTGTTTTTTCGTTCGCAAGGCAGGCACCTATCGGGATACCGCCTGCAAGTCCCTTTGCAAGGGTGGTTATATCCGGCTTTACACCAAAGAGCTGTGATGTCAGCACCGCACCTGTCCTGCCGACACCCGTCTGGACCTCATCGGCAATGGTGAGGATATCGTTTTTTTCGCATTCCTCAAAGATAGCCTCAATATAGTCTTTCTCGAGTGAAACGACACCGCCCTCGCCCTGAACGAACTCGAACATAACGGCACAGACCCTGCCCTCGTTTTCGGCAAGCACACGCTTCAGGTCCTCAATGTCGTTTGCCTTTGCGTTTACAAAGCCCGGAACGAACGGGAAAAAGTAGTTATGAAAAACATCCTGTCCTGTTGCGGAAAGCGTCGCCATAGTCCTTCCGTGGAAGCTGTTGACAAGAGTGACGATGATATTGCGCTCGGCATCCTTGCCGTATTTGTCAAAGCTGTATTTCCTTGCTATCTTTATTGCGCACTCATTTGCCTCGGCACCGCTGTTGCCAAAGAATATCTTATCATAGCCTGTGGCTTCGCAAAGCTTTGCGGCAAAGTCCGCCTGCACCTTTGTATAATAATTATTTGATGTATGCTGTATTGCGTGAGCCTGAGCACATACAGCCTCGACCCACTTGTCGTTGCAGTAGCCCAGGCTGTTTGTTCCGATGCCCGAGCCAAAATCTATATATGTCTTCCCGTCCTCGGCCTCTGCTGTCCTGCCCTCGCCCTTTTCGAGCACAAGGTCAAAACGTCCGTAGGAAGCCATAACGTGCTTATTGAAATTGTCTATCGTATTCATTTTATTCACTTTCCTCCAAATTGTTAACACGCTCCTGCATATCCACATCTTTCAGGAACATTCCGCAGGGGTATCTCTTGAAAAGCTCCACCATTCTCTGCTCGTCCGCAGGAGAAAAGCCGCTTTTTTTGACAGTGAAGTTCTGCTCACCGGCTCTTATCTGATAGCTGCTCCCGGTGTCATTTATCCTTGTCACATCCTCATATCTGACATTCGACCTCTCGCCGCCGTTTTCAGCTATAAAGCCCTGCTCATAAAAGTCATATCTCCACAGCACCTTTTCACCTGTAACGTGAGTGTCCTGCTTGCTTACCTCACCCATAGAGATGAGCTTTACACGCAGCAGGGTAGTTATGAGCGTGAGGGCGAAGCCGATAAGAACAGATATCCACCATTTAAGGTCAGTGCCTGCCAGCAGAGCTATTACGACAACTATTATTATCGCATACGCCAGCATAAACGCCTGAGCGATCTTCGAGTTCGACTCGTCGTGGTCACTGTGCATACCGTCAACGTAAAGCACCTTTTCAACAGTAGTTTCATTTGAAAACAGCTTTTCCATAGTCCCTCCTGTTTAGTCAAACTGCGTGCCTATGCCTTCGCTCGTAAGGAGCTCGATAAGTATCGAATGGGGCACTCTGCCGTCGATGATAACGGTCTTCTTTACTCCCCTTCTTACCGCCTCTACACAGCAGTCGATCTTCGGGATCATACCGCCGCTTATTATGCCGGAGGCTTTAAGGTGGGGCACATCGCTGACATTGACATGAGGTATAAGCGTGGAGTCGTCATCCTTGTCCTCCAGCAGTCCCACAATATCGGTCATAAGAACAAGGTTCTCCGCTCTCAGGCAGGAGGCTATCCTTGCAGCCGCAGTATCGGCATTGATATTATAAGGCTGACCGTCAGAGCCTATACCTACCGTTGCGATTATCGGCACATAGCCGTTGTTGAGAGCGTCGATGATAGGCTTTGTGGTTATCTTCTTTATCTCGCCAACATAACCGTAATCTGTTTCGGTGTCATACTTCTGAGCAAGTATCATCTCGCCGTCACATCCGCAAAGACCCAGCGCCTTTCCGCCGTGGAGAGTCAGTGCGCTGACAAGCTCCTTGTTCACCTTTCCGCAAAGGACCATCTTGACTATATCCATTGTTTCGGCATCGGTGTATCTCAGACCGTTTATGAATCGGCTCTGGATGCCCACTCTTTTGAGCATCGAATTTATCTCGGGACCTCCGCCGTGGACAAGCACTACCTTGATACCGACCTCGCTGAGCAGAACGATGTCGCTCATAACGGCTTCCTTCAGTTCGTCATTGGTCATTGCGTTGCCGCCGTATTTGATCACGACCACCTTGTCATGATACTTCTGGATATAAGGCAGCGCATCTATAAGGATCTGGCTGCGAATATTGTTTGCGATCTTCATCTCACTAACCCTCTTATCTTTAAGTCAAACATTCAGCTTCTGTAATCGCCGTTTATCTTCACATAGTCATAGGTCAGGTC
>DFEO01000055.1 GCA_002368715.1 Ruminococcus sp. UBA3800 | reverse complement strand
ATTATGAAAAACCTTATGGACTTCTGTATCGGTACAGTGATGTTCATACTTATCGGCTTCGGTCTTCTTCTTGGAGAGGATGTTGTGGGGCTTATCGGAAAGCCCGGCTTTGATATTTTCACAAGCTATGAAAACTTTGCCTGGGATCAGTTCGTGTTCAACCTTGTTTTCTGCGCCACCACCGCAACGATAGTTTCGGGCGCTATGGCAGAGAGAACGAAGTTTTTATCCTACTGTATCTATTCGGGCGTTATCAGCGCACTGATCTATCCGGTCGAGGCTCACTGGATCTGGGGCGGCGGATGGCTCGCAGATATGGGCTTCCACGATCTTTCGGGCTCCTGCGCTATACATATGGTCGGCGGTATCTGCGCTCTTATCGGCGCAAAGATCGTCGGGCCGCGTATCGGTAAATTCACCAGGACCAAGGACGGCGAGATCAAGGTAAACGCTATCCCCGGCCACAACCTTATCATCGGCGCTCTGGGCGTGTTCATCCTGTGGTTCGGCTGGTACGGCTTCAACCCTGCGGCTGCTTCCGAGGTCGGACAGCTTGACTCTATCTTCCTGACGACAACTGTCGCTCCTGCGATAGCTACCGTTACAACGATGGTATTCACATGGATAAAATACGGCAAGCCCGATGTTTCCATGTGTCTCAACGCATCCCTTGCAGGTCTTGTGGGTATCACGGCAGGCTGTGACGTTATGGACTGCGCAGGTGCTATCGCAGTGGGTGTTGTTTCGGGCTTTCTGGTTTGCTTCGGCGTATGGTTCCTCGATTACAAGCTCCATATAGATGACCCTGTCGGTGCGGTAGCTGTACATATGATGAACGGTATCTGGGGAACTATCGCAGTCGGGCTCTTTGCAACAAAGTCCGCTCCCGGATATGCTATCCAGCTTGCAGGCGGCGGGATAAAGGACGAAGGTCTTTTCTACGGCGGCGGCTTCGGGCAGCTGGGTCTTCAGCTTCTGGGCTTTGCATCAGTAGCAGGCTTCTCGGCTGTGGCTATCACAGCAACGTTTCTGATAATCAAGCACACCATAGGCCTCAGAGCTTCCGAGCAGGAGGAGATCATCGGTCTTGATATCACAGAGCACGGTCTTGTATCTTCTTATGCTGATTTTGCGCCTTCCATGAACGATGTGTCTGTTTACGGCTACACCAAGGATGACGCCAAGAGCGTAAAGAAGGTCGGTGTCGATGTGCCTGCCGTATCCGTGGAGAAGGCTGTCGAGGTGGAGAGCTATGTTGCGCCTTCGCCGGGAAGCCGGCCGAAGATGACAAAGATCGTGGTCGTATTCAAGGAGCAGAAGCTTCAGGCATTCATCCAGGCGATGGAAGCGATCGACGTTACGGGCATCACTATCACCCACGTTCTGGGCTGCGGTATGCAGAACGGCCAGCGCCACTATTACAGAGGTACAACTATCGAGATGAACCTGCTGCCTAAGGTAAAGGCAGAGATCGTTGTCTGTGCTGTGCCTGTAAACACGGTAGTAGATGCTGCACGCTCGGCTCTCTACACAGGAAACTATGGCGACGGCAAGCTGTTCATCTATCCGATAGAGAATGTTGTAAAGGTCCGCACGGGCGAGCAGGGCTACGATGCTCTTCAGAATTACGACGAGGATACCCAGCCTGCGACCTGAGACGATAGTCATAAAGGTACATATTTTGAAAACCGGCAGGAGCTTCGGGAAACCGAGGCTCCTGATCTTATGCCGCCGTGAATCGAGCGAAAAAAGAGAGCCCCTTTTATCGGGGCTCTCTATGGGAAGTATCATTATTTCTTCTTCTTGAGTGTTACAGCAGCTGCTGCAAGCAGAGCGGTAAGGCCTGCTGCTGCAGTAGCACCGGTCCCGGGGTTTGTGGTGGAAGCGGCTGCTGTGGATGTTGTTGCTGCTGCCTTGGAGGAGTCAGCTGCCTTTGAGGAGCTGTCAGCCTTAGAGGAGCTGTCGTCCTTGGAGCTTTCGTCCTTGGAGGACTCATCCTGCGAGCTTTCTTCCTGTTCGGCTTTGATCTCAACTGCTATGCAGTCAGGCTCGACATCGTAATGGTTCTCGTCTCCGACTACCTTGTACCATACAAAGTATGCACCTGCATCGGAAGCCGTCGGGATCTCCTCGGACCAGGCATCATCGGAAGGAACGGTCTGATCGTCTGTTCCGAGCGCATAAAGGATAGTGCCGCTTTCGGTCTCGCCGGGAGTTACAAGAGCCTGAGCCTCGCCGTTAGCGATCAGGTCTGTCTTTGCTGCGGGAGCAAGTGTCACAGGTATCTCAGCCATGTCGATAGTTACCTCTATGACCTGACGATCGGGAGAATAGTGGTTGCCATCTCCGAGAACTCCGTACCATACATAATATGTGCCTGCGTCAACACCGGTCGGGATCTCAGGACTGAACTCTTCAAAAACAGGCTCGTTATGAGCGTCTGTGCCGAGAGCATAAAGCATGGTGCCGTCCTCGGTCTCGCCGGCTGTGACGAGCTCCTGTTTCTCGCCTGTGAAGGTAAGCTCTTTTGCGGTCGGGTCTGTCATTTCGGCTGCCGCTAAACTGATATTTACTACCAGCACTCCGCTTACGGGGTCGGGATCATAGTTGTTGGATGCCACATAATAGTAAACGTCATGCAGTCCTGCGTTTGTAAAGGAAGGACTTTCGAGTGAGCCTGTTGTGTAGTTTTCATCTGTAAGCTCCTGTTCGGAGAAATATACAACTGCATCACTGTCGCCCACATCAACGGTCACTGTGTGAGGCTGTCCGTCAAATATTCCCGAATAACCGGAAGCTGTAAATTGCAGATCTGCCTTGTTGATAGTGTAGGTACCGGGAACGGTAGTGACACTAAAGTTGCTGTTTTGTGTATAGGAAATTGTGATAGGATACTCGCCCGCATCGGAGGTCTGGGAAGCAGTTGTGGAAAGCTCGAAATCAAGCTCGTCCTGAGCCAGCTCCACGGCTGACAATGTGCCGCTGAAAGAATAGGTCAGATCGTTGAGCTCACTGCCGTAGGTCGAGCTCTGATCGTCAGCTATGATAGATACAACAGCAGGTGAGACCGTGAAGTCGTCAGTGACTGTGTCGGCAGTGTAGTTCTGTGTAGCAGGAAGCTCAGCCTTCATGGTATACTCGCCGGCACTTCCGTCAAAATCCTGAATAGGCTCCCAGTCGTCAGTTCCCTTTTTAGCTATAAAGTATGTAGCATCGCCTGATCTGTTGGCAGGGTCGTTAAAGATTACCTGACCATAAGTTTCGCCATAGGTCCAGTCTGCTACGGACAGCGTAGGTGTAACGTCTGCCTGTTTGATAGTAAAGTTTATATTTCTGGTGCCTGTATAGCCGCCCTTGCCTGTTATAGTGGCAACAGCAGGGCTTGTGCTGGTGGAAGCGTTAACGTTGTTGGAATATGTTACATCATAGTCAACGCCCTTTACCAGAGTATAATTAGTCTGAGTGTCTGTCAGAACGAGCTCGGGCTCCTTTGCTTCGCCGTCATAGGTGGGTTCAGCTATGGGCCCGACAGAAAGATTTGAAACATCAAGCTTATTATAGATCGTAACACGACAGGTAGCAGTAGCATCATCAGATGTAGATGTCGTGCCGTTTGTGGCTCTTGCTGTAATGGTCGCTGTGTTCTGGGTGCCTGCTCTTGACACTGCTGTTATAAGACCGGTGTTGGAAACAGTTGCACGGCCTCCACTGCTAGAGGTGTAGGTAACGGTCTTGTTAGCTGCATCAGCAGGTGTGAGCGTAGGCTCAAGCTGGAAGGTCTGTCCCACTCTGAGATTAACTGCGGTCTTATTGAGCGAAATGTTTGTTACCTTTACGGGTGGCTCATAGTTGACCGAGATGGTCATATTCCGGCTTCCGGTAGCGTTATTCAGAGTGAAGCCTACGCTCTCGGCTCCGTCTGTGCTGGTCCATACATCGCTGGTGCCGTTTCTTGTCCAGCCTGTGTTGTTATTAGCGATCGCACCATTCATATTAGACACTGTGACGCTGTATATCTTTCCGCCTGCACAGGTCAGTACGTGTGTGCCTTCTCTGAGTACGTTTCTGCGTGTGCTGTAGCCTTCGCCGGTGAGCACAACAGCTCCGTCAGATGTGCCGGTTGCTGTTCTGGGTGAGAACGAGCTTGTCGTCTGCGCTGCAAATGCAGTGATGCTGGTCGTGCTGAAAAGGTCAACGCTGTTGAGAACTGACGGCGCATAGCCGCAGACCATAGCCAGAGCAACTGCCGCAGCTGCGACACGTTTCATTGTTCTAGTCATATTCTTCCTCCTTTGTACATTAACAGATCACGGGAAAGTCCCGGTTGCGTTTAAAAGGTAACGAGATATGAATAAATGGCAAAAACTCTTAAAAATGTAAGAAATTGCTAATGATACAGTCTAATTCACATTTCGTCTGAAAATAATTATAACATAATTCACGCTAAAAGTCAAGGCTTTAACAAGGTGTTAATAATTTTTTTTGCTAAAATAATAATTCCGGATAGCTTTCAGCGAAAGCAGCACAGCTATGCAGCTATGTTTTTTCAGATGGACATTAACAGATCACGGGAAAGTCCCGGTTGCGTTTATAAGGCAACGAGATATGAATAAAACGGTAAAAACTCTTAAAAATGCAATAAATTGTTAATGACACAGTCTAATTCACATTTCGCCTGAAAAAATTATAGAATAAATCATACTAAAAGTCAAGGTTTTAACAGGATGTTGATATTCTTTTACTAAAATAATAATTCCGGATAGCTTTCAGCGAAAGCAGCACATCTATGCAGCTTTGTTTTTTCAGACTCAGCTATCGGGAGCCTGCCTGTCAAAGATTATAGAAAATATCAAGCCCAAGTTGAAAACGTTCACAGTATGTATGAAAAATTAAATTTTTATGCAGGCGGTATTACCGTATTTTCGCCATCTCACGGGCGCTCCTATGATTATAGGATGTGTTAAATAAATTATAGCATATTCTATTTAAATCGGGGGAAAACAGTGCTATAATTACCCGAGAAGAAAAGAATGTGTATGACCCGGGGAGGGGTGGCGAAGTGTTTCAGCTAAGGTGGCTGTGGAAGAATATGAAAGGCAGCAGGACGGCCTATATAGCGGCGCTGATCCTGTCGATAGCCTGCAATGTTATGTATATAACATCGCCTTATTTTCAGTCGAAGATAATCGATACCTTTATATCCAATGACAACGCATTGGAAAACCTTAAAAACGAGAAGAGCCTGCTGTGGTGGCTGCTGGCGGGAATGGTCGGCTTCACGCTGCTCAGAACAGTGCTCCAGTATGCCTGCAATATGTATTATGAAACTGCGTCCCAGGGGATGATCTATCGTGTAAGGACGCACCTGTTCCGCAAGATCGAGAATCAGGATATGGATTTTTATGACCGTTACCGCACGGGCGACCTTATGACAAGGCTGACAGGCGACCTTGATATGGTAAGGCATATGGTGTCGTGGGTCATCAAGGGCTGTGTCGAGTCCATTGCGCTGTTCACAGCATCAATGGTCTACTTTTTCTCGATAGATGTAAGAACGGCGCTGTGCATCCTTGCGATGACGCCTGCGATCTTTATTGTCACAAGAAAGTTCTCGAAGCGTGCGGGCCCTGCCTACCGCAAGGTGAGAGAGGCATCGTCCTCACTGAATACCGCTGCCCAGGAAAACATCTCGGGCAACAGGGTGGTAAAGGCGTTTGCAAGAGAGGACTATGAGATAGAGAAGTTCCGTGAAAAGGACGAGCAGTACAGGTCGGCAAATATAACGGCCGCAAAGGTATGGCTGAAGTATCAGCCTATGATAGACTTTGCCGCGGGTTCGCTTGCCGTGATCCTTCTGCTGGCGGGCGGCATCTTTATGATAAAACAGCACCTGACCATGGGCCAGTATGTGGCTATCTCGGGGCTGCTGTGGGCTGTCAGCAACCCTATGAGAAACATGGGCAACTATGTGAACGACTTTTTCCGTTTTATGGCATCAGCAGGAAAAATAATCGAGATCTACTATGAGGCTCCGAAGATAATCGACCGCAGTGATGCAAAGGATGACGAGGAAAGGCTAAGGGGAGATATCGAGTTTAAAAACGTTTCCTATTCTATCAAGGGCAAGCCGATACTCAAGGACCTTAATTTCAAGATAAACGCAGGCGAGCACGTTGTTATAATGGGTGCGACGGGAAGCGGAAAGACCTCGCTCATAAACCTTATACCGAGGTTTTACGAATGCACCGAGGGGTGCGTGCTTGTGGACGGCACCGATGTAAGGCGCCACAAGCTGCACACACTGAGAAAAAATATAAGCATAGCCACTCAGGACGTTTTGCTGTATTCCGACACGATAGACTCGAATATCGCCTTTGGCGACAGCGAGCTGGAGGAGGAATATGTAAAGCGCTGTGCCGAGCTGGCGGCAGCCTCCGAGTTTATCGAAAAGCTGCCTATGAAGTATGAAACTATCGTGGGCGAGCGTGGAGTCGGACTTTCGGGCGGACAGAAGCAGAGGATCTCTCTTGCCCGTGCGCTGGCAGTAAGACCGTCGGTGCTTATTCTTGACGATACGACATCGGCAGTCGATATGGAGACCGAGAGCTTTATCCAGCAGAGCCTTGACAAAAAGCTGGATTTCCCCTGCACAAAGATAGTTATAGCACAGAGGATATCCTCCTCGAAGAATGCTGACAAGATAATAATCCTCGAGGACGGCAGGATCTCTGCTATCGGTACCCACGAGGAGCTTATCAGAAAAGAAGGCTATTACAGACAGATATATGAGCTGCAGAGCGGCATAAACTGTGCTGCTGAGGAAAGCGGGGTGAGGGCATAATGGCACGCAACAAATATGACGTTGACGAACAGCTTGAGACCCCCTTTGACTTCGGTCACTTAAAGCGCTCCTTCAAGTATATCAAAAAATACAGAGGCAAGATGATGCTCTCTCTTGCCATAAGCATCCTTGCGGCCATAGCAGGCCTTATAGGGCCGCTGATAACCCAGAGGGCACTTGATGTGACTATCCCGAAGGGGAGGATAGGTGAGCTTGTGGGGCTTGCAGGGCTTTTGCTGTGCTGCACGCTCCTGAGCGTTGTGCTCGGCAATATCAGATCAAGGATAATGACCGTTGTCGGCCAGAACATAATCTTTGACATAAGAGAGGACCTTTTTGAGCATCTGCAGAAGCTGCCGTTTACCTATTATGACGACAGACCCCACGGAAAGATACTTATAAGAGTTATAAACTATGTAAACTCTGTTTCGGATATGCTCTCGAACGGTATCATCAATTTCATCATGGAGATACTTAATATGGTGTTCATCCTTATCTTCATGCTGATAGTCGATGTAAGACTCACCCTTGTGGCTGTGTCGGGTCTGCCGCTTTTTATGGCGCTGATGTTCGCTATCAAAAAGCACCAGCGCAAGGCATGGCAGGACGTTTCAAACAAGAGCTCGAATATGAATGCTTATCTTCAAGAGAACATCGTGGGAGCAAGGATAACTCAGGTGTTCACCCGTGAGGAGGAGAACGCAGGCATCTATGACAAGCTCAATACCTCTTACCGTAAAAGCTGGATGAAGGCAGTAAGGCTCTCAAACCTTGTGTGGCCGACCACCGACAATATATCCACTCTGGTAAGGGCGGCAATGTTTGCGGTGGGGCTTTTGGTCCTGCCGGCAGGAACGGCATCCCTTGGAACGCTGGCCGCTATGACAGGCTATGCTTCTCGTTTCTGGCAGCCGATAATGAGCCTTTCAAACATACTCAACAACTTTATAAACAACATTGCTTATCTCGAAAGGATATTCGAGACTCTTGACGAGCCTGTGACTGTTACCGACAAGGAGGGAGCTGAGGATATAGGCGAGATAACGGGTCAGGTATCATTCAATGATGTCACCTTTGCATATGAGAAGGACAACAACGTTATCGAGCACGTCAGCTTTGATGTAAAGGCCGGCGAGAGCGTTGCGCTGGTAGGACCGACAGGAGCAGGAAAGTCAACGATCGTTTCGCTTATCTCTCGTTTTTACAACCTGACAGACGGCAGCATAACCGTTGACGGCAAGGACATATCCGAGGTAACGCTCAAGTCCCTGCGTTCGCAGATGGGGATAATGCTTCAGGACAGCTTTATATTCAGCGGGACCATCCTTGACAACATCCGTTACGGCAAGCTGGACGCAAAGGACAGCGAAGTGGTCAGGGCGGCAAAGACTGTTTGTGCAGACCAGTTCATAACGCTTATGGAGGACGGTTACGAGACACAGGTAAACGAAAGGGGTTCAAAGCTTTCGGGCGGCGAGAAGCAGCTTATCAGCTTTGCAAGGACTCTTCTCAGCGACCCTAAGATACTTGTGCTGGACGAAGCAACGTCCTCGATAGATGCTAAGACCGAGGCACTGCTCCAGCAGGGTATAGCGGAGCTTCTGAAGGGGCGGACGTCGTTTATCATAGCGCACCGCTTATCGACTATCCGCAACTGTGACAGGATAATGTACATTGACGAGAAGGGCATAGCAGAGAGCGGCACTCACGATGAGCTAATGGAAAAGAAGGGAGCCTATTACGCCCTCTACACCTCCCAAAGCGCCTAGGCAGGTGCTCGCCGCACGGCTAATGCCCCCACCCATCGGGGAACGTGCAATGCTAATAAATCCCCCTGCCCTCCCCGGAGGGGAGGGGGTGGGCTTTGTGGGGGCTTTTCAATTGCTCACTGCGTGAACCTTGAAAGATAGTTGATTTGTCTGTTTAACAACAAAGCTGAAAAAGTTCGCCAGGGTGTCCAGGGCGGGTCCAGCGCCGACCTGGGCGCTGGCAGGGATCCAAGGGGCGGCGCCCCTCGGTCGCCCTCCGCAGAGGGCGAAACACCCCTGCATACGGAGGCGCTCGGCAGGGGTGA
>DFEO01000015.1 GCA_002368715.1 Ruminococcus sp. UBA3800 | reverse complement strand
AGGACGAGCAGAAGGACGGCGAGGATGATATCCAGAAGCTGACCGATAAGTTCATCAAGGAGATCGACGGCTACGTTTCCGAGAAGGAGCAGGAGGTACTCAGCCTCTGAGCGGCATAACAGAGCCCGGATTTTTGATTGGAGTGATAATAGTTGGCAAAGACAGTTTCTTTTCCCGAAGGTACAGTGGTGCCATGCCATGTCGGAGTGATAATGGACGGCAATGGCAGGTGGGCGAAGAAAAGGGGGCTTCCCCGAAAGTTCGGACACAGAGAGGGAGCAAAGACATTTCGTGAGATAACCCGTCATGCCAAGCGCTGCGGTATCTCATATATAACCTACTATGCCTTCTCGACCGAGAACTGGAAACGCCCCAAGGACGAGGTCGATGCTATAATGGAGCTGTTCGAGAAGTATCTCGATGAGGTGAGAGACTTTATCGAAGAGAATATCCGTGTACGCTTTATCGGAGACCGGACGATGCTCTCGGAAAACCTGCAAAGGAAAATGGCTTCTGTCGAGGAGGACTCGAAGAACTTCGATTCGATGACCCTTGTCCTGGCTATCAATTACGGAGGTCAGGACGATATCGTTCATTCCTGCAGACAGCTGGCAGAAATGGTCAAAAAAGGCGAGCTTGAACCGGAGGACATAACCGCTGATATGCTCGAGAGCCGCCTTTACACCGAGGACATCCCCCCCTGTGACCTTGTTATAAGGCCCAGCGGCGAGCAGAGGCTCTCAAATTTCCTTATATGGCAGGCGGCTTATGCCGAGTTCTACTATACAAATATCCTCTGGCCCGACTTTAAGGGCGAGGACCTTGAAAAAGCTGTGATCGCTTACAGCGAAAGAAACAGAAGATTCGGAGGTGTCTGAATGAAGACACGAATAATTTCGGCAGCGGTAGCGATAGTTGTCGCTGTTGTGCTGCTGATACTGCATGATACGTTTATATTCAATATTGCCATAGGTTTCCTCTCGGTGGTCGCACTGACGGAGATATTCAAGGCAACAAAGATGAACCGCCATCCGGCTGAGGTCTATGTGTGCTGCGCTTATGCCTCTGTGGACGTTATAATGCCGCTGTTCTGGATGAAGGGTCATCTCTATTTTCTCAGCTCCAGGCTCTACTTCGGGCTGTTCGTCGTTGCGATGTGCGTGCTGCTGTTAAAGAAGCACGACACTATGAAGGCTCCCGAGACCTTCTTTATGATAGGCATCACCTGGCTCATAACCTATGCGTTCCAGACCCTGCTGCTGCTGTCATCACGTCCCAAGGGCGGAGTGTTCCTGCTGGTCATCACTCTCTGTGCGGCGTGGCTTGCAGACAGCGGAGCTTATTTCGCAGGAACGTTTTTCGGAAAGACAAAGCTTTGTCCGGCTATCAGTCCCAAAAAGACTGTTGAGGGGCTTGTGGGCGGTGTGCTCTCTAACGGTGTTTTAATGCTTGTTATCAGTCTTGTATACGACAAGCTGCTCAAAGGCGAGGATGTAAACTATCTCGGTGTTTTTGCCGCAGGAATGATAGCAGCGCTCCTGGGCCTTGTCGGAGACCTGACAGCTTCTGTTATCAAGCGTCAGACAGGCATCAAGGACTATGGCAACATTATGCCGGGTCACGGCGGTGTTATGGACCGCTTCGACAGCGTCCTGCTGGTTGCACCGTTCATGTACTATATGACCACGCAGGGATTTATTCTCAAATAGCATAGAGGTGTCCGCATTTTTGGACAGTTACAAAGCATAGCTTCGCCGCAAAGGTTCGGTCGGGGATATGCTTTCCTCTGTTAGTACAGGAAATAGGGTGAAAGAATTTGAATATCACAGTTTTGGGTTCTACCGGTTCGATCGGCACACAGGCATTGGATGTTGCAAAAAAGCATAATATCAGGGTAAAGGCTGTTGCGGCCGCAAACAGCGCAAAGACACTTGCTGACCAGGCTAAGGAGCTTGGGGTGAAGTGCGCCTGCATATTTAATGAGGATAAGAAGGCCGAGCTTGACGAATATCTAAAGGGCAGCGGCATAAAGACCCTTTGCGGAATGGACGGTCTTAAAGAGATAGCTTCAATGGACGGTGTTGACAAGATGCTCAACAGCGTTGTCGGTATGGTCGGCTTCGAGCCTACACTGGCCGCCATCAGAAAAGGCACGGCAGTGGCTCTTGCAAACAAGGAGACCCTTGTTGCGGGAGGTGACCTGGTGATGAGAGAGGCGAAGGAAAGAAACGTTGCGATCTATCCCGTTGACAGTGAACACAGTGCCGTTTTTCAGGCGCTTCAGGGGAACGAGGGCAACAGGATAAAAAAGCTTATCTTAACAGCCTCCGGCGGACCGTTTTTCGGAAAGACCAGACAGGAGCTTGAGAACGTCACGATAGATCAGGCGCTTGCTCACCCTAACTGGTCGATGGGCAGAAAGATTACCACCGACTCTGCTACCCTTATGAACAAGGGACTTGAATTTATCGAGGCTATGCACCTGTTCGGCATCAGCGCCGACCAGATAGAGATAGTTGTCCACAGGCAGAGCGTTGTCCATTCGGCGATAGAGTTCGAGGACAACTCGGTGATAGCCCAGATGGGCGTGCCGGATATGAAGATACCTATCCAGTATGCGCTTCTGTATCCTCACAGGTGCGAGTGCGACACCGGAAGGCTCGACCTGACGGCGCTGGGAAGCCTTACCTTCGAGAAGCCCGACCCCGAGACCTTCGAGTGTCTGTCGGCCTGCATAAAGGCGATAAGAAAGGGCGGAACTCTCCCGGCGGCGGTAAACGGCGCAAACGAAGCGGCGGTGGCGGCCTTCCTTGATAACAGGATAGGCTTCCTCGATATTGGAAAGATAGTCAATACTGTCTGCGAAAATGCAGAATATAAAGAGATAGAAAACGAGAGCGATGTGCTTGAGGCTGACCGCCTTGCGAGAGAGCAGGCAGCAAAGCTCATAGAGACTCTCGGCAGATAAAGAACATCAGAAAGGCGAAACAATGGGCATAGTTTTTGCGATAATCATTTTTGAAGTGATAATCATAATCCACGAGCTTGGCCACTTTGTTGCGGCAAAGGCCAGCGGCGTCAAAGTGAACGAGTTTGCGATAGGCATGGGGCCTGCGATCATTAAAAAGAAAAAAGGTGACACTCAGTATGCGCTGAGGCTTTTCCCGATAGGCGGCTACTGCGCTATGGAGGGCGAGGACAACGGCAGCGATGACGAGCGCTCCTTCGGAAAACAAAAGCTTTACAAGCGCATCATCATCGTGTGTGCGGGCGTTTTTATGAATTTTGTGCTGGGGCTTATCGTCATTATCATAAACACCTGCCGTATGGACGCTATAACCACGACAAAGATAGCTCGCTTTGAAAACGACCAGGCTTTGTCTCACAGGACGGGGCTTGAGGTGGATGATGAGATAATCAAGATAAACGGTATGCGTATCTTCACCACTATGGACATATCCTATCAGTTCCAGAACGATGAGGACAGCGTGTTCGATATGGTGGTGCTTCGTGACGGCAAAAAGGTCGAGCTGGAAAATGTTAGCTTTGCTGTCAGTGACAAGATGATGCACATAGACTTTCTCGTTTACCCCAAAAAGCTGACTGTCGGCTCGGTGATAGCCGAGTCCTTCAAGACAGCTGCAACAGACGGACGGCTTATTTATATCACCCTGTTTGATATGATAAGGGGAAGGTATTCGCTGAAAGACCTGTCAGGTCCTGTGGGGATAGTTGACTCTATGAACCAGGTGGTCGAGAGCGAGACAGACGAAGATACGGGAAAGATAGACTGGTCGGCGCTCATGGACACGATGCTTTCGCTCGCATCATTCATATCAATAAATATTGGAATATTCAATCTGCTGCCGCTGCCTGCACTTGACGGCGGACGGCTGGTGTTCCTTATCATCGAGGGCATAAGGGGCAAGCCCGTTCCGCCCGAGAAAGAGGGTATGGTACACCTTATCGGAATGGCAGCTCTGCTGGTATTCATGGCAGTCATAACTGTGAGCGATATAATAAAACTGTTTTAAAGAAGAGGTAAGAAATGAAAAACGTACACGCTGTCAGGCTTGGCGATTACACCTTTGACGGAGATCACATATATATTCAGTCGATGCTAAACACCTCAGCTCACGACATAGAGGGCTCGGTGGCTCAGGCTGTGGAGCTTGAAAAGGCAGGCTGCGAGATAATAAGAGCCGCAATACCCGATATGGATGCGGTCAAGCTCATACCCGCTTTGAAAGAGAAGATTTCCGTTCCTCTGGTCGCAGATATCCACTTTGACTACCGCCTTGCTCTTGCGGCCGCACAGGCTGGAATCGACAAGATAAGGATAAACCCCGGAAACATCGGCAGCAGAGAAAACACAAAGGCGGTCGTTGACGAATGCAGACGGCGGCATATACCGATTAGAATAGGTGTAAACGGCGGCTCGCTTGAAAAGGAGCTTCTGGAGCGCTACGGCTCGCCGACACCCGAAGCGCTGGTCGAGAGCGCTATGCGCCATGTGGAGATACTTGAGGAGCTCGATTTTGAAGATATAGTTATTTCTATCAAGTCCTCGAACGTTCCGACAATGATAAGAGCTTACAGGCTCTGCCGTGAGCGCTGTGCTTATCCGCTCCATCTTGGGGTGACAGAAGCAGGCACAGAGCGAATGGGACTTATAAAATCCGCTGCCGGCATCGGCTCGCTGCTGGTTGACGGAATAGGCGAGACTATAAGAGTCAGCCTGACCGACAGCCCCGTAAAGGAGATAGCTGCGGCAAAGGATATCCTTAAAGCTGTCGGAAAAGGCAGCGGTGTCGAGATCGTTTCATGTCCCACCTGCGGACGCACTCAGATCGACCTGATAGGTCTTGCCAACCGTGTCGAGGAAGCGACAAGGCACCTTGACAAAAACATAAAGATAGCAGTTATGGGCTGTATAGTCAACGGCATAGGTGAGGGCAGAGAAGCCGATATAGGCATAGCCGGCGGCAAGGG
>DFEO01000138.1 GCA_002368715.1 Ruminococcus sp. UBA3800 | reverse complement strand
GCACTGCTGACGGTCGTGTCTGTGCTTTTTGTGCTCATGTCGGCAGGGCTGAAGGAGTATACGGCTATGGGCGTGTTTGCAGGGATATGGGCAGTGTCGCTGTTTCTGATGATGTTCGACGATAAAAAGAAGTATATAAAGGCGTATCTCGAAACGCTTAAAGAAGAATGACAGGAAAAGAGGAAATTTTTGATGAAACTTGACAGTATGAAGGGACTCAGGCGCACCAATTACTGCTCGGTCGATTATAAGATCGGCGAGACAGTGACTGTTATGGGCTTTGCAGACAGAGTAAGGGATATGGGAAACCTTATCTTTATAAATCTGCGTGACAGGACAGGTCTTGTGCAGCTGGCCTTCAACGATGAAACGGACAGGACCGTTTTTGAAAAGGCACAGAGTGTAAGGAGCGAATATGTGCTGGCGGCAGTGGGCGTTGTCAGAGAGCGTGAGAGCAAGAACCCCAAGCTCAGGACAGGAAACATCGAGATAGCAGTAAGCGAGCTGCGCATACTCTCGGCGGCGCAAACAACACCCTTTGAGGTCACAAACTCCGATAAGGTAAACGACGAGCTCAAGCTGCGTTACCGCTACCTTGACCTGAGAAACCCAAGGCTGACAAAGAACCTTATCACCCGCCACGAGATAGCAAGGGTGACAAGAGAGTATTTCTATGAGAACGGCTTTCTTGAGATAGAAACACCTATGATGATGAAATCGACTCCCGAGGGCGCAAGAGATTATCTCGTCCCTTCAAGAGTCCACCACGGCAAGTTCTATGCTCTGCCCCAGAGCCCCCAGATATACAAGCAGCTGCTTATGGTGGCAGGCTTTGACAGATACATCCAGCTGGCAAGATGCTTCCGTGACGAGGACCTGAGAGCCGACAGGCAGCCCGAGTTCACACAGGTGGACCTCGAGATGTCCTTTGTTGATCAGGAGGATATCCAGGAGGTGATCGAGGGATATATCAAGACACTGTTCAAGAAGGTCCTTGACAAGGACATAAAGCTCCCTATCGAGCGCCTTACCTTTGCGGACGCTATGGACCGCTTCGGCTCGGACAAGCCCGATACCCGCTTCGGACTGGAGATCGAGGACATTACCGATAAGGTCAAGGACATCGACTTTGTTGTGTTCAATAATGCCGTTGCAGACGGCGGCTCGGTAAGGATGATAAATGTCAAGAACGGCGCTGCGACCTATACGAGAAAAGAGATAGACAAGCTGACCGAACACGCAAAGGGCATCGGCGCAAAGGGACTTGCTTATATCCGCTGGGCCGACGAGCCGAACTGCTCGTTCAAGAAATTCCTGGGTGAAGGACAGCTTGAAAAGCTGCTTTCGGATATCGGCGCCGAAAAGGGCGACCTCATCCTCATCTGTGCCGACAAAAACAAGGTCGTGCTGCCCACGCTCGGTGCGCTGCGCCTTATCTGCGCAAAGAGACTTGACCTCATCCCCGAGGATGTTTACAACTTCGTATGGATAACCGAGATGCCGTTCTTCGAGTGGGACGAGGAGAACGAGAGCTGGGTGGCTATGCACCATCCGTTCACCATGCCTATGGAGGAGTGTCTTGAATACCTTGACAGCGACCCCGGAAACGTAAGAGCAAAGGCGTGGGACCTTGTGCTCAACGGAACGGAGCTCTCTTCCGGCTCCATGCGTATAACCGACCCTGCTCTCCAGCAGAAGATGTTCGAGGCACTGGGTATGAGCGACGAGGAGATCGAAGCAAAGTTCGGGTTCCTTGTTGACGCTTACCGCTATGCTTCTCCCCCTCACGGAGGAATGGGCATAGGCCTTGACCGTATCGCTATGATAATCTGCAAGGCAGACAGCCTGCGTGATGTTACCGCCTTCCCGAAGGTTCAAAACGCCAGCGAGCTTATGAGCGGCTGTCCGTCGGCAGTAGACGAGAAGCAGCTCGAGGAGCTGCACATAGCTGTCACCCCAGAGGAAAAAGAATAAACAAAAAGCAGTATGCCGCCGCATAAGGACGGACATACTGCTTTTTTCTTTTGCTGTACCGAGACACATAAACGACTTCATCTATACCCGTTTTATTCTATGCTGCACTCTATATCAAGACAAAGCTTCGTGCTGCTGATGAGCCTTTCGATATCATCCTCATATTCCAGATAGACCTTCGGATATTTTCGGCGCACAAAACGCCACACCCCGACAGCATCACAGCCGCTTTGAACGCTTTGGCGCCACGCCGACCTCAGCTGAGTTTCCAGATGATCGCTCAGGTGCTCCTGTTTGAGCACATCGCTGTGCCTGATATCAAGAGAAACGGCTGCCGACAGATCAATATCCACATTGAATACAAGCCTTCCGTTTTCGATACAGAGCCTGCGGCTCACATCCGCATTCTCAAAGCGCACGTCATAGCTTCTGCCGTCACTGCCCACCACAGCCGCAAAGCTCCGACCCTCGTCCCTCAGCAGAGACAGCCCGAAGCTCTGCTCCGGCGAAAGATATTCACTTACCCTGCCGCCGCTTATAAGGGCTGTGCCCGTTATGTCTATCACAGGCTCCTTGTTTTCGCCGCTCCCCTCCTGAGAAAGCGCCGCCACAGGTATCGCCTCAAACATAGGCGACTTTATATCCGCCAGAAAATCGAGCAGCGTACATTCCACAGTGCGGCCGTTTTTTACATTCTCATCCAGAGCCTTTCTCAGGTTTTCGGATGAAAGCGAGCCCCTTTTCATTTCGGTCATTATGATATCCGAAGCCTTTTCCTGAGCAAGGCAAAGCTCCACCCCCAGGTAAACGCTCCTGTCCCTGACAGCAAAGGAAAAAAGCTCCTGCGGCCTCTCAAAGCTGACATCCCTGCCAAAGCATATCGTCTGGAGATGCCCGAGGAACACATCCCTCCCAAGCTTTGCCGAACAGCGGTCCAGAGCCTGAGAAACAGTGTCTGCCCTGACCTTTATCAGCTGCACATTGGAGCGGCTGATATCTATGGGGATATCGCCGCCTGCGCCGGAGGAGCGAAACACCTGAAGCGACACCTCGTAGCCGTCTGCGGCACGGTCGATGCCCATAGCGTGGACAAGGACACGGTCCTCGATATTGTGGCTGTGAGCAATGCCAAAGCAAAGCAAAGCGCCTGCCAGCACCCACAGAATATACCTTCTGCCGCTGTTTTTAAGCCTTTGCGCCAAGGTCCTTACCGCCATTTCCCACTCTCCTTTTTATAAACCCTGCTGCCCCCAGCACAAGAGGCACCGCCAGAACAGCAGCCGCCGAGACTGCCCAGCCGCTCATATCGTATGCCTCGGTCTCCCAGTCGAAACGTGTCAGCCTGTAAAGCGCAAGCCCTGCCGACACCGCCGCCCCGGCTGCCACAGCAGCACCATGCGGCAGCGGTCTTATCACAGCCCTTATGCTCCTGCCAAGACAGTGCATCGCTGCCCCCAGCCTTACCGCTGCAAGCGTGACCCACACCGCCATAAAGGCCGCATCAAAACGCTCTATCATCGAGGTGCTCGAATAGGAAGCCATAGCCGAGAACGGCAGCTTTGCAAGCATAACGTAGTCGCCGAGCATCAAGGTGACGAAGCCTATGCTAAGCCACACGAACACAAGCTTTACCGACAAAAACACAGCTGCTGTTTTGACAGCGCTGTGCCGAAGCTCGGGCAGGAACAGCACCAGGAACATAAGGTCCATCCCCCGAAGCAGCTCGCACTTTACAGATTCGGCAATGCCGCTGCTTATGTGCCGCCCCGCAAGGTGGAACCCGAGCGCTCCCGTGACGTGCCTGCCGACAGAGCACAAAACTATAAAGATGCAAAATACACCGAAAAGAAAAAGCATGACCCCTGCGCTCTTACCGACAACGGACGGCTTCATAAGCCCGAGGTATGCCCCTGCCGCACAGATGCCGCCGACAGCCGTCCACCGCATGAACCCCTGCGGCAGGATGCCGTCGAGAAAAAAGGTGAAGTTTCCGATAACACGAAAGCAGAAAAACACGAGCACCGCCGTGTAGAAAGCTCCGACAGCGACCCTGAGCATCGGCGAGATACGTCCTGCCGCTTCATATACACCGCCCTGACGTATGTCGCCTGCGCAAAGGCACAGCGGCACCAGAAGCACACCCTCGATAAGCACCGCTATCGCAGCACCGATCATATACTCGACGGGATTGTCGCAGGTGTAGGGGAAAAACGTCATCAGTGAAAAAGCGTGGCCGCACAGCATTATTGCGGTCAGCTGCCATATACTGAGCTTATTCATCCGCCGCCTCCCTTATATCAGAAAGGGTGGAGCGGCTTTTTTCATACTCTCTGAAGCTTTTCATATAGATGATATCCTTTATCCCCGAGGGATAGAGCGGTGCCGCAGGTGACAGGAAGGACACCGAAAAATCGTTCATTGCGCAGACATTTGCAACAAGCACCGTAAAGCATACTGCCAGCCCGAACAGCCCGGCAAGCCCGCCGGCAAGAATGAAGATCAGCCTGAGCACAGCCGCAGGCTGCTCGAGCTGAGGAGTGACAAAGGAAGCGGTCGCCGTTATGCCGACAACGATAAGAAGCGGTGCCGAAACGATGCCGCTCTTCACCGCCGCATCACCGATTATCAGACCGCCCACGATAGAAACGGCGCTGCCTGCCGCCTTTGGCAGACGCAGGCCTGCTTCACGCATTATCTCGAAAAACACCATCAGCATCACCACCTCCGCCATCAGCGGATAGGGCGTTGCCTCCTCAGCAACGGAGAGATTAAGAAGAAGCTTCAGCGAAAACACCTCGGGGTGGTGGTCGGCAAGCGCCACATAAAGCCCCGGGAACCCCACCGACAGGAAAAAGCTTATATACCTTATCCAGCGCATAAATGCCGTATAATACGGCTTCTGGCTGAAATCGTCCATAGTCTGGAAGCTCTCGGCAAAAAGCGAAGGCACAACGAGCGCAAACGGAGTGCCGTCGATAAGCACGCACACCCTCCCCTGGACAAGTCTTGTGCAGGCAAGGTCAGGGCGCTGGGTCGTGCTGACAGATGAGAACACCGAGCCGGAAAAGCTCTCGTCCACAAAAGGCTCGGCATAGCCGCTCGTCAGCACAGCATCGAGCTTTATGCTGTTTAAGTCCTCCTTTATTCGGCGGATGATGTCCTCCGGCACACGGTCTTTGAGGTAAACGATACAGATATCCGTCTTTGACAGCCTGCCGGCACTCAGCATATCAATAACAAGCTTCGGGCTTTTGAGGCGGCGTCTTATCAGCGACATATTCACTCTTACCGTTTCGGTAAAGCTGTCCTGAGCACAGTGTACAGTCTGTTCGGCCTCGGGCGCACCGACAGAGCGCATCTCGAACCCCTGGAGCCCTAACGCACAGGCTCTGCATTCGCCCCGGACAAGGATGACCGCAAAGCCCGAGAAAAGAAAGGTGCAGATATCCTCCAGGCAGTAGACAAGCTTTCTGTCAGCAGTGAAAAAAAGCTTGTCCGTGATAAGGTCAAACACTTTTTCGTTCTCCCCGTGCCCAAGACCCAGCTCACTAAGCGGTCTGAGGACCAGCTCGCCCACCTGCTGAGCCGACACCATTCCCTCGGCACTCACAACAGCCACAGGCGTATCAAAGACCACTCCCCTCACAACATTGAGCTCTGCCGTATCGGACATAAGCTCTGTCAGGTCCGCAAGCGTTTTTTCAAGCGATAACGAAAGGTCGTTCTTTGCCATAGAACCACTCCCTTTTTTTAAGTTCACAGATTCAGTATTTGCAAAAACTCAAGGAATATTCCCCGGCATCTTTGCAAATAATAATCAAAAAGTCTGAAAGGAGCAAACACCTTGCTGATAGTTTTCATAAGAGCCATCATCCTTTACGGCATACTCATCCTCGGCATACGCCTTATGGGAAAGCGCCAGATAGGTGAATTGCAGCCATCGGAGCTTGTAACGACAGTGCTCCTTTCAAACATAGCCACGCTCCCTGTCGAGGACGCATCTATACCTATGGTCATAGGGATAATCCCTATCTTCACCCTCGTCAGCATAGATATAATAATGTCCTACGCATCTCTTCACTCGAGAAAGCTTCGTCAGCTGGTGTGCGGCTCGGCAAAGATAGTTATCTCGCAGGGGCACATCGACCAGAGACAGCTTCAAAGGCTGCGCTTTTCGGCAGACGACCTGCTGGGGTCGCTAAGGAGCATGAACATTTTCGATGTGTCCGAGGTGCAGCTTGCGGTCGTGGAAACAAACGGCAAGCTTTCGGTCTATCAGAAAAAGCCCGACCGCACCGTGACAAACGAGGACATGGGCTTTACAGACGACGACGGCAAGGATCCGCCGATGATGGTCATAGAAAACGGCCGTGTCATCGACAGCGCTTTGTCGGCGCTGGGGCTTGATAAAAAAGGCTTTTTAAAGCAGCTCAAAGACCGTGGCGCTATACCCTCGGGCATTTATATCTGCACTGCCAACGCCGACGGGATAGTCGATCTTATTGAAAAGGAGAACTGAAAAATGAAGCGGCTGTTTATCAGCATTTTTATCCTGATAATGATAACGGCACTGAGCGTGTGCTGTCTGGAGGGGCTGAGAAAGGACTGCGGCTATCTTTGCAAAAAGCTTGACAGCATTGCCGCAGATGCCGAGGACGGAAGCCTTGACCGCAGCACCGTGGAGGACTTTGACAGCAGGTGGGAGGACTTTGCCTTCAAAGGCTCGATACAGCTGAATTCGCTGGCGGTCGATCAGCTGAGCGCCGAGGTCAGGCGCCTTGACGTTCTGGCTGCCGCAGGCTCGGCAGACCTCACTTCACAGTGCGCCTACCTCAAAGAGGCAATAGCAACTCTCTGCCGCCGACAGACACCTGCTCTCACCTCGGTGCTCTAGCGCTTAAAAAAGCGACTTAAAGAGCATTTTTTTGTGTCAAATAATTGTACAAACCTACAAAAAGTTCATTATTTGTCCGCTGCCGTATTGACTTTTAACAGGGTTGGTTGTATACTGTTATGTGAAAAAGATTCGTTGATACGGTCTTTTAACAGCATCATAACTCGGGTCACTGACCCGAAAGCGATTATTGGAGGTATAGTAATGGCAGATCAGATCTTTTGTCCAAATTGCGGCAAGCCTGCAAATGTCGGAGCTAAATTCTGTGCCGGCTGCGGAAATCCTTTCCCACAGGCAGCACCCCAGCAGGCCCCTGTTCAGCAAGCAGCTCCTCAGCAAGCAGCACCTCAGCAGGCTCCCGTTCAGCAGGCAGCACCTCAGCAGGCTCCCGTTCAGCAGGCAGCACCTCAGCAGGCAGCACCAGCAAACGATCCTTATGCTGCGGCTAAAATGACGCAGAAATCCAACCCGAATGTCGGCTCGGTACCGAATGCCGTTCCGGCACAGGCAGCGGCAGGTTCGGCATCAGGCTCAAACTGGGTCGCTGAGCACAAGGCTATCATCGGTATAGCAGCAGCTGCGGTCGTTGTTATCATCGCACTTGTGGTTATCCTTATTAACATTCTTGGCTACACCAAGATCGACGCCAAGGATCTTATCAAGGTGGATTTCCAGGGTCTTGAAGGCTCGGGAACAGCTACCGCAGAGCTCAACGCATATCCTTCTTATATGTATCTCGACCTTGACGAGATGAAGGGCGCTCTGGGCGATCTTGATTATGACGATGTTGACGAGGACGATCTTGAAGCACTCCAGGGACTTCTCGGCGGCGGAAGCTCAAAGAAAAAGAATAAGGAGACAGTCAGCAAGTATCTGTCTCTTGACAACAGCACACTGAAAAAAGCTTTTGATACCGACAAGCTTTCCGAGGCAAAGTCTATGAGAAAGGCTCTGCTCAAGGAGAGCGACGGAAAGTACAAGATCACCGCAAAGGTAAGCAAGACAAAGAACCTTAAAAACGGTGACAAGGTAAAGGTAACCGTAAAGTATCCCGAGAGCTATCTCAAGAGCAAGAAGATCAAGCTCACAAACACAGAGTTTGAAGTGACCGTAAAGGGTCTCCAGAAGGGTACAAAGCTCGATCCGTTTAAGGATATAGATGTATCGTTCAGCGGCTTCAACGGCAAGGGAACTGCTTCCGTTGACTGCTCATCCGAGCTTTACGGCAACCTCTACGGCATTGATTACAGCTACTCCTCCGAGCTTTCAAACGGAGACACCTATCCTGTTACAGTACGTTTCTACTATGATGTAAAGAAGAGCGGCAAGCAGAGCTATATCGAGTATAACAAGAAATACTACATAATCGACAGCGCTGCGGCAGACTCCGATGAGCTTACCAAGGATTATAAGGTCGAGGGTCTGAAGGATCTTCAGGAGGTCGATCCCTTCGAGGGTATCCAGTTTGAATACACAGGAGCACTTCCCTATGTGAGAGCATCCTATGTAAAGACCGAGTCTGTAAGCCCCTATATCTCTGACTATGTATACTTCAGCGTTGACTGCCCCGATTATATCGGTGAGGACGGCGAGTTCGAGGTCACCTGCGAGAGCTACTATTCTCTTGCAGAAGCAGGCTACACGCTCAAGGGCGCAACAGACGGCATTGTAAAGAAGACCTTCAAGATATCCGAGCTGACAGATGTTCCTAAGTACGTTACAAAGGACGATGCAGGCACAGCCGTTAACTTCTATAAGGATACTCTTGATGCAAAGGTCAAGGAAGTTCACGACGATATCATCGGTGACAGCTTCGAATACCTGACCAAGGTGGAAGGCGACGTTGAGGAAGCAGAATTCGAGTACTCCTCTACCTATGTTTCATTCACCAAGGAAACAGAGTATGATTACAGCACAGTAAACCGTGTATACTGGCTCTATAAGGTGACCTTCACCACAGATGAGGGCAACGACGGTGCGTTCTACTATCTGTTCTACACCTCTGATGTAAAGGTACTGCCTGACGGTTCCTTTGCTCCGACAGGCGATGACCTCTACATTTCTACAACACCTGTAAGAAACATGGAGGCATTCAACGAGGACGTAGTAGAGTACTACGCTGACGAGTTCACCACCGAAAAGGCTTCGTAAGCACTTTTGCAAAACAATAAAAACAGACCGCTTCGCAGATATACTGCGGAGCGGTTTTTGTGTGATATGTATGTGCTTTGCTGCTTTGTGCATTGTATATTAAACTAACGGATGGCTTACTGTTTTCTCAAGGTACAAGATATGATATAGATCATGAGTAAGATAAATTCTGATCTACCTTAGCAATCGAATACACCCAAACACGGATAGACCCACAGATTGACTTTTTCGTGGCGGTTTGGTATAATAAGTTCAAGTGAGCGAGCAATACGGCTTTCTCTCGTTTACGATCACAATTAGGAGCAAGAATATGAAAAATGGAATAAGACCTGATCCTGACAAAGTTCACC
>DFEO01000130.1 GCA_002368715.1 Ruminococcus sp. UBA3800 | reverse complement strand
GGCAGCTGGCAGGTCGTTAAGCGCATCATGGACGGCAAGCCTGTCATCATCCACGGGGACGGCAGCTCGCTGTGGACAATAACGCATAACAGCGATTTTGCTAAGGGCTATGTGGGGCTTATCGGAAACCGGAAGGCAATAGGCGAGGCATTCCACATCACATCGGATGAGAGCGTTCCATGGAATGATATCTACCGTGCTATCGCTGATGCGCTGGGTGTCGAGCTGAGACCTTATTATGTATCGTCAAGGATGCTTGCAGATATGAGCGATTATGATTATGAGGGTGGACTTATTGGTGACAAGTCGAACTCGGTAGTCTTTGATAACTCGAAGCTGAGATCTCTTGTTCCCGATTTTAAATGCGAGGTAAGTGCCAGAGAGGGAATCACAATGACTGTCAGGAATATACTGGCTCACCCTGAGCTTCAAAACAGTGACCCTGAATTTGACCAATGGTGTGACAGGGTGATAGCGGCGCTCGATAAAGCAAAGGAGGAAGTTTTAAATGGTTGATGTAAAAGGACGCTGGGCTTTTATTACGGGAGCCGCAAGAGGTATAGGCTACGGAGCTGCGCTTTTTATGGCAAAGCACGGCTGCAACCTGATCCTTCATGGAAGAACAAAAGCACACTGTGACAAGGTGCTCGATGAGGTGCAGAAGCTGGGTGTCAAAGCTTATGCTGTCGGTGCAGAGTTTTCGGACCTTTCACAGGTCGAGAAAATGCTTGGAGAGATAGATTCTCTTGGTGTTGATGTTGATATAGTTCTTAATAATGCGGGCATACAGATAGCTTACAGGAACGAATATCTTAAAACACCGCCCTCCGATTATGAGGAGAGCTTCAAAATAAACACTATCGCTCCGATGATGATAGTTTATCATTTTCTTCCCCTTATGGAGAAAAGAGGTTTCGGCAGGATAGTCAACACTACCAGCGGCATAAGGCTGGAGCCTGAACAGGCAGGCTATTCAGCCAGCAAGGCGGCTCTGGATAAGGTCACTATGGACCTTGCTTCAAAATATAACGGCACGGATGTCTGCATAAACATAACAGACCCGGGCTGGTGCAGGACAGACCTGGGCGGCCAGCACGCTCCTAACGCTCCCGAGAGCTCTCTTCCCGGTGTTGTGGTCGGAGCCTTTATCGACGACAAAAAGTCTGGCCGAAACTTTGCGGCAGGGCACTTTCACGGTCTTACTCTTGATGATGCGGTAAGGCTTGCACAAACTGATTTCCCGACCTACACTGGTTCGGTAGGACTATAAACAAAAAAGCTATACCAAGCAGAACAAAGATTGGTATAGCTTTTTTAATTATTTCAGAGCATCTGCCACAAAAGCCTTCAGGTCATCAGATGAGTCTGACGGTCTTACCAGCTTCTGAGCGACTATCTTATGATCTCCGTTAAGGTAGTGCTCAAGCTTTTCAGCGGTCTTGTTCATGTCAGAGCTTCCGGAGGTGGCAAACAGAACTATCTTTTTGCCACTCCAGTCATAGTCTTTCACAAAGGTGTTCACTATATTAGGTGCTCCGTAATACCAGATAGGGAAGCCGAGAAATACGGTGTCGAAGCTTTCAAATCCCTCGACCCTGCCAACGACTGGAACATCCTTTTTGCCGATCTTTTCCTTGTTGCACCTTGACAGCGGGTTCATCCAGTTGATATCCGCCTTGGTATATGGTTCTACCGGCTTTATCTCAAAAAGCTCGCCGCCGGTTATTTTTGAGAAAGCGGCTGCCACCTTTCTGGTGTTGCCCTCTGCCGAAAAATAAGCTACAAGAATCCTGCTCATAATACCACTCCTTTCACAGTTTAAGAGCAATTATCTTATATGGATTATATCACAGTGCCGAAGCATTGTCAATAATAAAACGGTATGCCTTTTTAAAAGACATACCGTCATTTTATCAAACCTCAATGAGCTCCTTAGGTATCATATCATAATCATACATTACCTCGGAGTGGTTGTCGAGAACCAGTTCCTTTTTGAGAAGCTCTCCGCTTTCTTTATCAAGTGTATTTTTATAGATCTTTGATACCCTGTAAAATTTTCCGTCGTCCTCCTGCTGGAAGTGGTGTCCCTCTTCCGACAGCTCATAGGTGTAGGGAAGTGCCTTTACGCACCTGAGCTCTGCAAAAAGGGTCTTGTCCTTAACCCAGGCAAGAAGCTGAAAATCCTGATCCGTGGTGTTTTTGAACCTGTAATCTATGTAGTTATAGCAAACACAGGTACCTGCCGAGAATGGAACTCTTTTTCCATGGTCGGGAGAAAGAGCGTCCGAGTGGCTGTGGAATTCCCACACCTGAAGAGGACTGTGGAGTACAAGGCGGTGTATAGTATTTCCAAGATTGCAAAGTCCTCCTCCAAGACCGGGTTCGGTTATCTCACCGCTTATAACACGGCCTTCCTTATAACCTTTTTTCTTGGTTATCTTTCCTATGGACTTCCAGAACGAGAACACTTCTCCGGGGTGGATAACTATCCCGTTTATCTTTTTGCAGGCAAGATCAATATTTACAGCCTTGTTTTCCTGAAGCTGAGGATCAATGTCCTTTCCAACCTTTATAAGTCCGTTTGACTCGGTCGAAACAACATTGGGATATCTGTGTTTGCATTTCGTCCTGGCTATAACATCCTTGCATCTGATATCTTTTATATATCTCTTTGTTTTTTCTTTAGCCTCAGATATCGCATAAGCTCCGGGGCTTATCTCGCAGAAAAGAAAATCTCTTGTCACAAGACTCTTCGGGTCTGTTCCCTCGGGATAGATATCACCTATTCTATTGAACTGTTTTTTGTTTCTTTTCCAGCTCTCAAGCATCAGATACTCGGCAAGCCTTCTCTTGCCCACCATTGTTTCTTCCTTGACTCTGATATACTTGACCAGAATGCTTGCAAGTCCTGCTCTGTTGGCTCCGTAAATATCAGTAAAAATCTGGTCTCCGATACAGATGACCTGATCCTTTCTGAGTCCCATTCTTTCAACAGCTTTTAAATAGCATCCGGGGTTCGGTTTGTCAGCATCACAGATATAATCTGTATCTATGTTTCTGATGAACCTCTCAACTCTGTTTTTCTCGTTATTGCTGAGAAGAAGTGTTTTAAAGCCGACCTTTTGTATGTCCACAAAAAGCCTGTCCACAGCCTCTGTCGAATCATCGCCGTGGTGTACAAGAGTATTATCTATATCGAAAATTATGCCTCTGAAGCCTTTATCATACAGCTTGTTATAGTCTATCTCAAAAACGCTTTTTGCATATTCGTAAGGATAAAACTTGCCTAACATCTTTTCACCTGCTGTTATTTGTTGATATAGTCGCAGACCTTGTCGATCTGCTCTTTGAATGTTGCGCCGAACTTATTGTCAAAGAAAGCACTGCCGATAGTAAAGCTCCAGGGGTCAGCTGCCTTTATCTCCTCCAGCCTTTCAAAGCTGTTGACACTTCCTGCAATACATACAGGTGCATCCACCTCTTCAACAAACCTCTTGTTCAGAAGAACAGCATCACCGGTATATCTGTAACCCAGAAGATCTATTCCGGAAACTCCCTTAGCGATATACTCCCTTGCTTCTGCGATCATATCGTCGATAGTACCCTCCAGAACGGAAGGTCTTTCCTTTATCTGTCCCACGAACGGCATATAACTCATACCGTTCTCTTTGCATATCTTCAATACTTCATCGCTGTAAATCGTGCCCATCAGTGCATCACATCCGCATTCGACAGCCATCTTAGCGCCTTCGATGCACTCTTTTTCCGTATAAGCTACGACCTCCAGCGAGGTCTTTTTGCCGCACTGCTTCATATAAGAAAAAAGCTTTTTCATATCTTCGATAGGCAGCGGCTCTTCCTTGAATCCCCAGTATTCAGCCTTTGAATCCTTGCACTGTTCAAAGATCTCATAGGCGTTTTCCACTGTCATATCATTATACGTAAGCATAACGACAAGCAACGGACTTTTCTTCATAAATCATCAAACTCCTGTCAAGCGGTGTTGATCATAAACTTCCGATGCAAAAGTGCATACAAATACAATCGCACCTGTTATTATAGCATAAGCAGGTGCAATTGTCAAGAATATGCAGTTTTGTTTGCAGATTTAGCTTTTAATGTCGGAAAAACACCTGTCAGTGGATGGTCACTCTGGGCATCGCTTCATCTATGTCTACATAATAGGCTGAAGGGTCACTTGGGTGTAAAAACACTCTGACGCTCTTTCCCACGAGCATCTGTGTCGGATCATACAAAAGAGGTCTGCTGTGGAATATGTGCATCTCACCTCTGTACTGATCGAACCACCCGAAGTCTGCAACATATGGGTTATGGTTATTTATCCGTACATTCGTTTTTTGTGATACACTTATAAACTCAGCCACGACATACTGTCCGTGTTCAACGGCCTCTCTGATCTTACTGCGTTTTTTTAGCTCGATATACAAAAGAATACACCCGACGATCAGCAATGATGTTCCCACACCAAGGAAAGTAAAAAGAAAAATAAGTGGGTCACCGTCAAGGTTTTCGGGATGCTGCTTGAAAACAAAGTACATAAGCACGCCCATAATGCAGAAAAACAGTCCCAGCGGTGCCATTATAAATCCGCAGATAGCTGTGGCCGAGATACCGAATTTTATTTCTCTTTCCATAACGACCCTCCTGAAACGGTATGATTTCAAATAAAGCAAAAGCCCGAAAACTCGGGCTTTACATATAA
>DFEO01000160.1 GCA_002368715.1 Ruminococcus sp. UBA3800 | reverse complement strand
CAAGCGCTTGTAAACAAGAAAGAGCCGACAATCTTCACGACCGTCAGCTCCTTTGCTGTTTGCAAGGCCAGTATACACCACGATCCCGTTTTTGTCAATAGCGTTTTCTCATTTTTGTTATTCTAAACAGCCAAAGTCCGCTTTGCGGGAAAAAAGTTTGTTGAATGATAACAAAGAACGAAAAACCCATTGACAAGAGGCATTTCTTGCGATAAAATATAGGTGTAAATACTTGTGACGATGACGTTCGCTTGAAAGGGCACTGACCCTTGGCGGACGTTTTTTGTTTTTTCCAAGGAGGATCTATTATGAGCAGTATCCATGAGGAATGCGGAGTTTTCGGTATATGGTCACCAAGAAAAGCACGTCTTGCCGAAACGGTTTATTACGGGCTTTTTGCCCTTCAGCACAGGGGTCAGGAGGGCTGCGGCATAGCCGTCTGCGATGACGGGGTCTTGAAGGCGCACAAGGATACAGGTCTTGTTTCGGACGTGTTCGATCCGCTGACGCTCTCCTCACTGCCGCAGGGAAACATCGCCGTCGGCCACACAAGATACTCCACCACAGGAGGAAACGAAAGACGAAATTGTCAGCCGATAGTTGTAAATCATCAGAAAGGCCGTATGGCCATTGCACACAACGGCAACCTTTCCAATGCTGCAAAGCTGAGGACCGAGCTTGAGCTTTCGGGAGCGATCTTTCACACCACCTCTGACACTGAGACCATAGCCTATGTCATCACAAAAGAGAGACTTCGCTGCGGCTCTATCGAGGAGGCTGTCCAGAGGACGATGGACACTATCGAGGGAGCGTATTCGCTTATCGTTATGTCGCCCACAAAGCTTATCGCTGCCCGTGACCCCTTCGGCTTCCGCCCGCTTTGCTACGGCGAAACAGACGACGGCACCTATGTCGTTGCATCCGAGAGCTGCGCTCTGTCGGCGGTGGGCGCAAGGTTCATAAGGGATATCAAACCCGGCGAGATGCTCGTGTTCTCAAAGGCCGGTGTCCAGTCGATGACGGAGCACTGCGGACTGAAGAAAAAGCATACCTGCATTTTTGAATACATCTACTTTGCCCGTCCCGACTCGGTGATAGACGGTGTGTCTGTCCACGAGGCAAGACTGAGAGCAGGACACATCCTCGCAAAGAGCTGTCCTGCCGACGCCGACATAGTCATCGGCGTTCCCGACTCGGGGCTGGATGCAGCACTCGGCTTCTCTCAGGAATCGGGCATACCTTATGGTATAGGACTTATAAAAAACAAATATATAGGCAGGACGTTTATTTCGCCCGGCCAGTCCGAGCGCACCGACAAGGTGAGGATAAAGCTCTCTGCCGTCAGCTCGACAGTCAGGGGCAAAAAGGTCGTGCTGGTGGATGACTCCATTGTAAGAGGCACAACAGGCGCAAGGATAGTTTCTATCCTGCGTGAGGCAGGCGCCAAGGAGATACATTTCCGGGTGTCGGCACCGCCGTTTCTCCACCCCTGCTATTACGGCACCGATATCGACTCGGAGGACTGCCTGATAGCCAGCAGCCACACCCCCGAACAGACAGCAGCGATAATGGGCGCTGACAGCCTCGGTTATCTGCCTGCCGGCAAGCTTTGCGAGCTGATAGGCAGCAGCGGCCTGTGCGACGCCTGCTTTGCAGGAAATTATCCTACCGACGTCGAGCACGGAGCCATTAAGGATCGGTATGAAATGAGAATATCAGAAGATAGCCTCGGGTAAATACATTATATTTCCGACTTTTCACCTGTTTAAAACCGACTTTTGGAGTCGTATTCATACTTTGTTAATTGACTTTATCCGCCTGATATGGTAATTTCTTTACAGGCAATGGGGCTGTTTTACTTTTAAAGTAAGACAGCCCCATTGTGCATTTTTGAGGGTGAGGTGATACAGATGAAGTACCGTGTACTGGTGGTAGACAATATGAATTTCGATGTCCCTCATTATCGCAGCATGGATGTTTTTGCAGAGTGCGGCTATGAGATATCAGCTCATACGTCCGACCTTAATAAAGCTGCTGCTGCGGCTGTGAACAAGGACTATGATATGTTCCTCTGTATCAACCGACCGACCGCCGTTATTGCGGTGAACCTTTTGAAGCGCCTGCAAAAGCTGGGCGCAAACATCCCGACCGTGGTGATAAGCAAGGTGGATTATCCTAAGGATATGCGTGAATGCTTTTTGCAGGGTGCTGTGGACTACCTCACCGAGCCCATTATGGAGGAGGACATAAGAGCCTCTCTTTACAGGGTGGGTCAGGAGATAGGACGCAAGATAATGAACGAGGAATACCTGAAGGCTATGGAATCGGCAATGGCAAAGATCCCGGAAAAAGCCGGCAGCGACCCGTTCAGGCAAAGGCTTCGTGACCTGCTGATCGACGCACAGGGGTCTGCTCTCTCGGTAGAGGCGGCTTCGGACTTTTTCGGGCTGAACACCGACTATTTCAGCCGCTGCTTCAAGGGACGCACAGGGCTTTCGTTCGGGAAGTTCTACAAGAGCCTGTCCATAGATTATGCAAGGCTCCTGCTCTCCTCGGGACACTATAAGGTGAACGAAGTAAGCGACATACTCGGCTATGCTTCGGCAGACTATTTTTCAAAGGTGTTCAAACGCATGACAGGCGAGCTCCCGTCACAGGTAAAAAGATGATCTGCCGATAACCTGACAAAGCGCATAAATAATAATGAATACGCTCACAAATGTATCTTTGATGCTGCGTTTTGTCAGGTCGGTTTATTATCGGATGATCGTCGGAAATTTAACGGTTTGCTTACATTGACTATATCGTATCTTTTGAGGTATGATTTAAGGTGTGAGCGTAAATGAAAATGGAGGAATAGCTATGTCTTATGTAGACGAAATCATTGAACAGATAACTGTTCAGAATCCCAGTGAGCCTGAGTTCCATCAGGCAGTAAGAGAGGTACTCGATTCTATCCGTCCTATCGTGGATGCGAACGAAGAGAAATTCAGAAGAGATGCTCTTCTCGAGAGACTCTGCAACCCCGAGAGACAGATCAAGTTCCGTGTTCCCTGGGTAGATGACAATGGCAACGCTCATGTAAACACAGGCTACCGTGTACAGTTCAACTCTGCTATCGGACCTTACAAGGGCGGTCTCAGACTTCATCCTTCCGTTAACCTCGGAATCATCAAGTTCCTTGGCTTCGAGCAGGTCTTCAAGAACAGCCTTACCGGTCTTCCTATCGGCGGCGGCAAGGGCGGTTCCGA
>DFEO01000073.1 GCA_002368715.1 Ruminococcus sp. UBA3800 | reverse complement strand
CCATAAGATCCATCTGGCTCATAAAAAAAGAAAAGAAAACGGGCTTTGGCCTCACGGTATATCCGCCGAGGTTCTTAAACTCGTCCCCAAGCTTTTCCACCGCCTCGGCAGCGGTCCTGTCCACATCCGCCGTAAGGACGAAATGCCCATCGCTGTCACGCTCTACCTGTGTGCTCAGCTCGTTCAGCTTAACTGTCAGAGCGTCGCCCAGCTCCTCGAGCTGCTTATGCGTATACCCCCCGACGGGGATCCCGTTTATCTCTGCAAACGACGAGCAGTGATAGAGGATAAAGCAGTTGAGAGTCTGGACCGAAAGGACGAACACGAGTATCCATATGTAGACATAGCCAAACACCGCAGCGGTCTTTTTGCGGCTGTTTTTTCGTGCGATAAGGAGCACCGCCATGACCGCCAGCGAAACAGGCAGCCCGAACACTGCGATGACCAGCAGCAGCTCTCCGAAGGAAAACGGCACAAGCGATGTCAGCCGTCCGTAAGTTGCACGCCACAGCGGAAAAATATGGGCAGTATAAAAGTCGCAGAAGGCCGTGCTCTGCCAGGCTATGATATTTAACAGCCCCATAACGCCGGCTGTTATCAGCGCCGCTGCAAGCTGTCCCGGCAAGCGAAAGCGTTTTTTTCGTTCCGGCTGTTTTTGATCCTGTGCGTCCGATGCCTGTGCGGCGGTATCTGCGGCTGTTTTTTCAAGCAGCTGTCCCAACTTTTCTCACCCTCCCAAAAACGGGAATATCAGGCACCCCCGACAAATGAGGATGCCCGTTTTTAAACTATCAGAATAATCCGTATATATTTCCCTCGTTATCACAGTCGATGCTCTCAGCCGCAGGCTTTTTGGGAAGTCCGGGCATAGTGAGGATATCTCCCGTATATACCACCACAAAGCCTGCTCCGGCAGACACTCTAATATCCCTTACGGTGATATTGAAGTTCTCGGGTCTGCCAAGCTTTGCAGGGTCGTCCGAAAGAGAATACTGTGTTTTTGCAACGCACACGGGTATCTTGTCAAAGCCCAGCTTTTCGATCTCGGCAAGAGCCTTCTCGGCCTGTGATGTATAGGTCACACCGTCTGCACGGTAGATCTGTTTTGCTATGATATCGAGCTTTTCTTTGATAGGCAGCTTCTCGTCATAGAGCGGAGCATAATTGCTCTCGCAGCTGTCGATAGTTGCGACCACCTTGTTGGCAAGGTCGATACCGCCCTCCGAGCCCTTTGCAAATATCTCGGTCAGCGAGACCTGTGCGCCCATTTCGCCGCACACTCTCTCGATGACTGCTATCTCGGCATCGGTGTCGGTAGCAAAGCGGTTTATGGCAACAACGACAGGAACGCCGAACTTTCTCATATTCTCGATATGTGTCCTGAGATTCACGGTCCCCTTTTCGAGCGCCTCAACGTTCTCGGCCGTAAGCTCTGCTCTCGGCACTCCGCCGTTATATTTCAGCGCCCTGATGGTTGCGACAAGAACGACGCATGAAGGCTTCAGTCCTGCCATGCGGCATTTTATATCCATAAACTTCTCCGCACCCAGGTCGGAGCCGAAGCCTGCTTCCGTAACAGTGTAGTCAGAGAGCTTGAGCGCAAGCTTTGTGGCTCTCACCGAGTTGCAGCCGTGAGCGATGTTTGCAAAGGGACCGCCGTGGATGAAAGCAGGATTGTTCTCCAGCGTCTGAACAAGGTTCGGCTTGAGTGCGTCCTTCAGAAGCGCAGTCATAGCGCCGCAGCCGCCAAGCTGGCCTGCATAGACGGGGTTGCCGTCAAGGTCATAGCCCACAAGTATGCTCTCCAGCCTCTTTTTCAGGTCGGCAAGGTCGCTCGCAAGACAGAGGATCGCCATTATCTCGGAAGCGACCGTTATCTGGAAGCCGTCCTCACGGGGGACACCGTTTGCCTTTGAACCAAGGCCGATGACCACCTGCCTGAGAGCACGGTCGTTCATATCCATACATCTTTTGAAAAGGATCCTTCTCTGATCCAGCCTCAGCGCATTTCCCTGCTGGAGGTGGTTGTCGATAAGAGCACAGAGAAGATTGTTTGCCGCAGTGATAGAGTGCATATCGCCCGTAAAGTGAAGGTTGATGTCCTCCATAGGCACCACCTGTGCATAGCCGCCGCCTGCGGCACCGCCCTTGATGCCGAACACGGGTCCTAAAGATGGCTCTCTGAGTGCAAGTGCAGTTTTCTTGCCTATCTTATTAAGGCTCTCCGCAAGGCCGACCGAAACAGTGGTCTTGCCCTCGCCGGCAGGTGTCGGGTTTATTGCGGTCACAAGGATGAGCTTTCCGTCGGGGTCGTTTTTCGTTCTTTCAAAAACGCTCTCCGAAAGCTTTGCCTTGTAGTGTCCGTAGGGTTCGAGCTCGTCCTCGCTTATTCCAAGCTTACGGGCGATCTCTCCGATTTTCAGCATCTTTGCCTGCTTTGCGATCTCGATATCCGACAGCATAATAAAAACTCCTTTTCAAAACAGATTTTCCAAGCAGACGCACCCGGCAGCAAAGCCCCGGAAAACACGTCCGCCATTATCAGCACGATCAATATTGGTATTATATCACATAACTATTAAAATTTCAAGGATAATAAATAACCATTCTACCCTTTCCAGAAACTGCCCGGATGAACATTTATACAAAAGAGCAAGCCCGGTTTTGTACATATTAACAAAAAATTTAATAATTACAAATTGGTTACTCCAAACAACAATATATCGTGGTTTACAGCTAAGCTAAAATGTCAGATAACGGTTTTTAACAGAATATTCACACATTTTAAGCCGAAATGTGTTACAATTTGTAATATCTAGATCGTCAGTGAGGGCGCAAAAATGGCTGGAAAAAGTTTTTTTGCGTAATTTCACTATAAAACACTTGCAAAGAGTAAGATTTTTTGTTATAATGATTCTATACGGACTGTTGTCTGCGGAGCAGGCAATCAGGATAGTCAGAAAGGGCATCAGCCCTGACAGAAAATTCTAATGCAGGTAAGAGGGGAAAAAACATGTCAAACAGATTATTTCAAAGCGTAGTACATCAGATGCGTGACACTATCGACTGTGTTATAGGTGTTATCGATGAGAACGCAACGATCATTGCTTGTTCCGAGCTTTCGCAGGTCGGCTTCACCAATGAGTTCGTATCTCTTGATCTTGGCGACACACATGACATATTCGTCCGTGACGGCTATACCTACAAGCCTTTCGGTGCGCATATGAAGCCTGACTATGCTGTGTTTGTCGAAGGCACAGACGAGGTAGCAGCCAAGTATGCAAGCATTCTTGCTATCACTCTTTCCAGTATCAAGCAGTATTATGATGAAAAGTATGACCGCAACAACTTTATCAAGAACGTCATACTTGACAATGTTCTTCCGGGAGATATCCACGTCAAGGCAAGAGAGCTGCATTTCAGCTCGGACATTTCGAGGGTCGTTCTGCTCATAAGGATAGTTTCCACAAACGATGTATCGGCTTATGATGTTATACAGAACCTGTTCCCTGACAAGAACAAGGATTTTGTGTTCAATATCACCGAGAGCGATATCGTGCTTGTAAAAGAAGTGGCAAACGGCATCGAGTCGAAGAGCCTGGAAAAGCTGGCACGCTCTATCTCGGACACACTTTCGAGCGAGTTCTATACCAGAGTGAATGTGGGTATAGGAACTGTTGTTGAGGGAGTGAAGGATCTTGCAAGGAGCTTTAAGGAAGCTCAGATCTCTCTTGAGGTCGGCAAGGTGTTCGACACTGACAAGAATATCGTATCCTATGACGATCTCGGTATTGCAAGGCTCATCTATCACCTTCCCACAACGCTTTGCGAGACTTTCCTGAAGGAAGTGTTCAAAAAGGGTTCGATCGAATCTCTCGATCACGAAACTCTTTTCACAATACAGAAGTTCTTTGAAAACAACCTCAACGTTTCCGAGACTTCGAGAAAGCTGTTCGTACACAGGAACACTCTGGTGTACAGGCTTGAAAAAATCAAGAAGCTCACAGGCCTTGACCTGAGAGAGTTTGACCATGCGATCATTTTCAAGATCGCCCTGATGGTAAAGAAATATCTTTCCGCTAATCCGGTCAAATTCTGATCTTCGCCGTGAGCAGGAGGACTTTTCTTCCCAAGAACTAAGGCGGTGTAAAATTTGGTAGAGTTTAAAGACGTATCCGTCACCTATTCAAGCGGTGTGGATGCTCTGAACAAAGTCAACCTCAGGATCAACGACGGCGACTTTGCATTCGTAGTCGGTGCATCCGGCGCAGGAAAAAGTACGCTGATAAAGCTCGTGCTCAAAGAGATAGATGCAACGAGCGGAACAGTCCTTGTCAACGGCTTTAACCTGAGAAAACTAAGAAGACGCAAGATCCCGAAGCTTCGCCGTACTATCGGCGTTGTTTTCCAGGACTTCAGACTTATACCCACGATGACTGTTTACGAGAACGTGGCTTTTGTGCTGAGAGTTATAGATGCTCCGGCCAAGTATATCAGGAGCAGAGTTCCGTATGTTATCAGTCTGGTGGGACTTTCGGATAAGGCAAAGGCTTATCCGACAGAGCTTTCGGGCGGCGAGCAGCAGCGTGTGGCGCTTGCAAGAGCGCTGGTCAATGACCCCAAGCTGATAATCGCCGACGAGCCTACGGGAAATATAGATCCCGCTCTTTCCTATGAGATAGTTGAGCTGCTAAAGGGCATCAACGAGTGCGGCACCACGATCCTTATGGTAACGCACGAGCACGATCTGGTGCGTTATTTCGGCGGAAGGATAATCAACATCAACAAGGGCTCTATCGCCTTTGATGAGGTGGTGGAGGGCTCAAATGAAAGTAAGTAGCTTCAGATACCTCGTCAATCAGGGTGTCAAGGGAATTTGGAAAAACAGGATGATGACCTTTGCGTCGTTCTGTATACTGCTCGTATCTTTGCTTATGGTCGGCGTTGCCGTTCTGCTTGAGATGAACCTGACAAAGATCATCTCGGGGATAGAGAACAAGAGCGAGGTCGTTGTCGTTATAAAGGACGGCACGAGCCAGGCCGATATAGATAAGCTCGAGCAGGATCTTAAAGCAGCAGTCAATATCAATTCAGTCTCCTTCTATTCAAAGGAAGCAGCCTGGAAAAATATGATTAAGGATATGACCGAGGAGGAAAGGGATCTGTTCGATTATGCAGACGACAATCCCCTCCCCGATACGTTCAAGGTCACTGTGAAGGATATCCAGAGAATGGGTGAGACCACGACTCAGATAGAAACGTTCTCGAACGTTGACTCAACACAGTCGCCTACCGAGCTGGCCGACTTCCTCATCAGTATAAGAAGAGTGCTCACGATCGTGGGGTTTGCGGTCATAATGGCGCTCGTTATCGTAAGCCTTGTCATCATATCCAATACGACAAGAGCAAGCGTGTTCTCCAGACGTAAAGAGATAAACATTATGAAATATGTCGGAGCAACAAACTCATTCATCAGGATACCTTTCTTCGTAGAGGGTATGATAGTCGGGATAATCGCCGCAATAGGCGCTCTGTTTTTGACAAAGTTCTCCTACGAGGGTGTTTATAACGTGTTCAACAATGACTTCGGTCTATGGAAGGTGCTGGGAGTCCAGAACCTCTATAAGTTCAGCGACCTTTACCTCTATGTTGCACTGGCATACATAGGCGCAGGCGCTGTCATCGGCGCTATCGGAACATCCATAAGCACGGGCAAGCACCTGAAAGTATAAGACAACATCGGCAGTCGGGGGAACAGCTAACAGTCTTTTCTTGGACTGCCGTTTGTATTTGGGCTTTTTGCCCTTAGTGTAAAGATAGGATCAGACCGTGACAGACACAGACATTCGGTCGGCATCGGAGGATCATTATGACAATCAGAACATTCAGAATGAAGCGTGCGCTTGCGGCGGCAGCTGCTGTTGTTATGGCGCTGGGTACTGTTGCAAACAGCAGAGTACCGGTGCTCAGCAACTCGAAAACAGTCCTTGCCGAAAGTGACGCTATCAAGGAAAACAAGAAGAAGATCTCCTCTGCCCAGGAAAAGCTGGACGCTCTCGAAGAGAAGCAGTCGGCACTGGACGAGAAGATCGCATCAACAAAGGACGATATCTCAAAGGAACAGGAAAATCAGGACGCTATCAACGAGCAGATCGAAACTGTCGAGGAGACTATCCGCACTCTCGAGGAGTCCATTCAGGAGCTCAATGCCGAGATCGCATCACTTGAGGAGCAGATCGGCATAAGCGAAATCAAGATCCGCAACAAGAGAACGGAGATCGAAACAGGCATAGATGAGTTCAAGCAGAGACTCAGAGCGCTTTATATCGCAGGAAACGGTTCTTATTCCGATATCCTGATAGGCGCTGAGGACTTCTATGATATGCTTATGAAGATCGAGCTGGTAAAGAGAGTCGCAGAGCATGACGACTCGATGATCGACAGGCTCAGCGAGCTGAAGGACCAGTATGAGGCGGATGAGAAGCAGCTTGAAGCCGACAAGGCAGAGCTGGAGGCAAAGAAGGCCGATCTTGACGAACAGGTCGAGTATCATAAGTCTCAGAAGGAAAAGCTCGATGTGCTCTATTCTCAGAGCCAGGCCGTTATCGACCAGCTGGAGATCGACAGACAGGTCTATGAAGCAAACAAGGAGCAGATCGACAAGGAGCAAGCAGAGTTCGAGGCTCAGATCCAGGCGCTTTATGAAGAGCAGCAGGCTATAAAGCAGCAGGAGGAGGAAGCCAGAAAGAAAGCCGAGGAGGAAGCCCGCAGAAAAGCCGAGGAGGAAGCAGAACGCCTCAGACAGCAGCAGGCAGCCCAGCAGCAGACCACCGACAACAGCGGCACAAATAACGGCGGTGCGGATGCAAACGGCAATTCTCAGAGCTCCAGCGCCGATACAGGAAACACCACCACCAACCAGGGTTCGACAAGCAATGCCGCTTACGGCTATAAGGACAAGTCAATGTTCACCTGGCCATGCCCGGGATTCTATTACATATCCTACGGCGTCGGCTGGAGATGGGGAGCTTATCACCAGGGCATCGACATCTGGTCGCCAGGCATCAGAGGCGCAAAGATAGTGGCTGCGGCAGAAGGCACCGTTCTTCTCGTAAGCAATACCTGTAACCATGACTATGGAAAGAACTATTCCTGCGGCTGCGGCGGCGGATACGGAAACTACTGTATCATCGACCACGGCAACGGCTACTGGACCCTTTACGGACACTCACAGTATATGTCCGTTCAGCAGGGCCAGCACGTAAATCAGGGCGATGTTCTCGGCATAGTCGGCTCCACCGGTCATTCCACCGGTGACCACCTGCACTTTGAGGTCCGTATAAACGGAGTTGCACAGAATCCGGAGGACTATGTCTGATACATAGCCGGCAGCGCCGTTTTAAGTTCCCAAAGGAGTAAATGCTAATTATGAACAGGCTTTTGAGCTTCAAGAAATTTATCTCGTTTTTGTGCGCAGCGCTCATATCCATGGGGATAGCCAAAGGCTCGCAGCATGAACAGCACGTAGGTGCCGAGGAGTATGCTGCGGATCAGACAGCCGCAGGCTATGCTCAGCAGGCCGATTACGGCGACGGCAGCGAGCTTGCGGGAGGGTATATCCCCGAGCAGCAGCTGACGGACAACACGGGGCTGTACGATCAGCAGACGGACGGCCAGGTGACTGACGACGGCACGACAGATGACAGCACGACAGATGACGGCACGGCCGACGACAGCAGTGCCGAGGAAGAGGCAAGCGGTGTCGATCTGACTGCTTATGCGGAGCAGCTGCAGAAGATATCGGAAAAGCAGAGAGCGATAAACGAACAGCTCGATGAGAACGCCGAAGAGATAAAGGACGAGGAAAAGAAGCAGAAGCTTATTATGGACAAGATCGAGGCTGTCAATGACGAGATCGAGGTCCTGAACACCTATATGACCGTTCTCGAAATGAAGATAAACACCAATCAGCGTGATATCGAGAAAAAACAGCTGGAGATAGACAGCTCGATCTCTGATTTCAAGAAGAGACTCAGAGCTATGTATATCGCAGGCGACGGCAGCTATACGGATATGGTGCTCCAGGCGGACGATTTCTATGATGTGCTTATGAGGCTCGAGCTTATCAAGCGTGTGGCCAAGCACGACGACAGCATGATCGACAGGCTTTATAAAATGAAGGCCGAGCTGGAGCAGCTGGAAAAAGAGCTGGACGCCCAGCAGGCTGAATATGAAAAGCAGGAAGAGGAATATAACCGCCAGAGACAGGAGCTGACCGAGCTTTATGCTTCCAGCAAAAAGGCGCAGGCCGAGCTGGAATCTTCGACAAAGCAGCTCCAGAAGCAGAACGAGGCTTATGACAACGAGAGGCTGTCATTTGAGGGGACGCTTTCGGACGTGCTCAAATCCTCGGGAACGGGCGGAACAGCAAGAGACAATGAGATACTTGCAACAATGGTGCTCGCTGACGAGGCGCTCGAAAAGCTGCGAAGCGACTACCGTGAGAGGGTAAAGAACAAGGAGTCTATCGACGAGTACGAGCCCGAGTATTACTTCAAGTGGCCTGTGCCCGACAGCTATAATATCACCTACGGTGTGGGACCCAGGTGGGGCTCTTATCATACGGGTATAGATATAGGCGGCTCCCACGGGATGAAGATATGCGCAAGCGAGGCAGGCGTTGTGATAAGGACTAACACCACCTGCACCCACGACTACGGCAAGGACGGCTCGTGCGGCTGCGGCGGCGGATACGGCAACTTCATCATAGTTGACCACGGCGGCGGCTTTGTGACGCTTTACGGCCACCTCAGCGAAGTGGACTGCACCATAGGCGACAGAGTCAAGGCAGGAGACGTTATCGGAAAAATGGGCTCCACAGGCTTCTCGACAGGAGACCACCTGCATTTTGAGATACGCTATAACGGCTATGTCACAAACCCTGCTTATTATGTGGATATACACTGACAGACAAAGGCCTTCGCTTTTTGCGGAGGTCTTTTGATATGCTGTTGATAAAATGAAAAAACTGTGCTGAAATTGTTGACAAAATGAAAAAACCGTGCTATAATACTTACGCAAAGGTATGGACGCATACCTGTTTTAGACTATAGCGGAGGTAAAAAATATGAAGACATTAAAGAAGCTTTCGGCAGTGCTTGTAGCTTTAGCTCTTGCCTGCCCGACTGTTTTCAGCGTTAGCGCTGATACCGATTCGTTCTCGTTCGACGAGATAACAGGCGCCCTGACTATCAGCGGCCCTATCACTGCTGATGAACTGGATTCTTACCAGTCTTCCGGTGTAAAGTACGTTGTTGCTGTTGACGGCGCAAAGTTTACAGGCGACTATTGGGAAGATGCTTTTTACAATTGGGATTCTGTTGAGCTCATAGACCTTTCCGAGGCTGATTTTTCAGAAGTTGAGTATATGTACGAGTTCTTCTCAGGATGTGATAACCTGAAAGAGATAAATATGGCAGGTGCCAACACCGGAAACTGCACCTATATGGAGGATATGTTCTCAGATTGCCCACAGCTTGAGAGCGTGAATGTTGAGGGTATGGATGTTTCCAAGAACAAGACCTGCGATGATATGTTCGAGTGCTGCTACGCTATCAAAGAGATAGACCTTTCTTCATGGGATCTGTCAAACTGTTATGATTATTCTTATATGTTCTATGAATGCTATGATCTGGAGAATGTCTTCTTCCCCGAAAGTGTTGAGATCAACAGCGAATCCGATTATATTGATCTTTACGAGATGTTCCAAAATACACCATCCCTGAAAGAGATCAATCTCAGCGGCTTCAGCTGGAACGAAGAGGCTAATGTTAATAACGGTTCTACTTTCTATGAATCCGGAGTACGTGTACTTACTCTGCCGGACAGCTTACCTGTCGTCAGCAATATGACGCTTTATAACAAAAACAAAAATTATAACGGCTGGGTAAAGTTCGGCTCCGAGGAGGACGGCATCATCAGCGGCGACGGCGACTACGCTGAGCTTTCTCTTGGCGCAGGCACCTACTACCACGTAAGAGAGACCGTAAAGACCGAGGTCAAACCTGCTACCTGTGAGGAGGACGGCGTTCAGGAATACTACAAGCTTGCAAATCCCCTGCCTGTTGACCAGGGTCAGTTCCCCGACGGCATAGTTCCCGAGGATTATGTTCCGGAAGCTGCCAAGATTTTCTATGACCAGTACGCAGTTTACGAGGTCGAGGACCTGAACAGGGACGGCATTGTTGACGAGAAGGATCTCGTTATCCCTGCGACCGACCATGACTGGGGCGAGTGGGAGGTAGTCACCGAAGCTACCACCGAAGCAGACGGTCTGAAAAGAAGAGTCTGCAAGAACGACCCGACGCACGTTCAGGAAGAAGTGATACCGAAGCTCGTACCTCAGGAGTCGGAGAGCGAGTCGGAGAGCGAGTCCGAGAGCACTGTCGAGAGCGAGACAGAGTCGAAGCCTGATTCAAGCTCCAAGGCTGACAGCTCCAAGGCAGACAGCTCTTCCAAGGCAGCAAACGGCGCAGCCACAACAAACCCCGGCACAGGCGCAGCAGCAGCCGCTATGGCCATCACTGCTATCGCAGCCGCAGGCATCGCTGTAAGCAAGAAGAGAACTAAGTAATATCCGCATCGTGATATGATAAGCACCCCGGCTAAGGTCGGGGTGCTTTTTTGGTGCCAAAAAATGACCGCCCCAGAAAAGCAGGGGTAGTCCCACAGAAGCTTTCTACCCATTAAGCTAACACGAAACAGACAATACAGCGGAACACGGGATCGCAGAGCCGACCTCTGCTTGAAATAAGGTAATTCAGATTTGTTTATTGTGCGCATGACTATCCCACCATTTTTATGCAATCTTCCAAAGTTGTAATGTTGCTATTGACAACTTGTTATTTGCATGATATACTGATATCAGAAAGTTGAAACTGAAATGTTTACAACTTTACAAATCACCAAAATCATGTTATAATCAGGAGGTACTTATTATGAAGATCGCAGTAGTTTGTGCAAATGGCAAGGCAGGTCAGCTCATCGTCAAAGAGGCTGTTGACAGAGGGCTTGATGTTACGGCTTTCGTTCGTGGCGAGAACAAGTCCGCCGCCCCCAAAGCTGTTATCA
>DFEO01000142.1:15774-18384 GCA_002368715.1 Ruminococcus sp. UBA3800 | reverse complement strand
GCACCACTTTGCAAGCTGGTGCTGGGTCATGGTCTTTCCTGTTCCGAAGCCCCCGGGTATAGCGGCTGTGCCGCCCTTGGCGATAGGCAGTATAGTATCAACTATACGCTGTCCCGTAACGAGAGGTCTGTCTATCGGCAGTCTTCTCTTACAGGGTCTGGGCGTTCTTATCGGCCACTTCTGCATAAGGGAGAGCTCCTCGATCCTGCCCTGTGCATCCTTTATCTTCACCACGGTATCCGTCACCTTGTGATCGCCGTTTTTTGCCACCCAAATGACCTCTCCGCCCCTGGAAAGCGGCGGCACCATACATCTGTGCTCGACAACGGGCGTTTCCGGACAGGTGCAGTATATATCTCCCGCACTGACGTGGTCTCCCACGCTCACGTTCATATACACCCTGTACTCGGCCTGTGTATCCACGCTTTCTGTGGCAGCACCGTCGGCAATGAACGCTCCCGACAGCTCGGAGAGCCTTCTCAGCGGTCTCTCGATGCCATCAAAGATATTGGTGATTATTCCCGGTGCCAAAGTCGCCGACATAGGCGCACCCGTTGCCTCAACAGGCTCGCCGGGCTTCAGACCCGTCGTGCCCTCATAGACCTGTATAGTCGTAAAGCCGGACTCGACCCTGATGACCTCACCTATGAGCCTTTTGTTTCCGACATAGACCATCTCCTGCATCGCAAAGGTCTTGGTGTCCGCAACCTTTACGACAGGTCCGTTTATAGAATAGATTACATCCATATTTCAGGTTCTCCTTAAATGATAGGACGGTCAGAGCGCAAGCTCTTTCCTTTTTGCAAAATCGGCTCTCTGATCCTCGAAAGCCTGATCGAAAGTCATATCAAGAACGACCGATCTCTGATCGAACACAAAGAAAGCTCCGCCCAGCTCTATGCTGTCACGCTCTCTGACCTCAAAGCCCTCGAATGCATCGGCATACTTCATATCCTCGGGAGCGACATACGCCGTCGCACTGACCCCCGGATACGCCTTTCTTGCGGTTTCTGCCTGCTTTTTAAGGCAGTCCCTGTATTCTCCCGATGCCCTGAAAGCCGCAAGCCTGTTCTTAACGCTGTCAAACACGTTATTTATCAGCTCTTCCCTGTGCTCGAGGACCGCCCTCTGACAGGTTATCTTCTGAGCCGAGATCTCTCTGAGCATCCTCTCGCTTTCAGCGGCCTCAAAGGTCCTGATCTGCTTATCCTCGATCTGACCAGCGCTGTCCTCTGCGGCCTTCATCATCTGCCCGATCTGCTCTTCGGTCTCGTCAGTTATCTGTTTTGCCTGTCTGTCGGCATCCGCAAAGACAGCGTTTTCAAAGCGCTCCAGTCTCTGTGCCTCACTAAGTACCATTGATAAGCCCTCCTTTAGAGCCTTAAAGCTTGATCCCGACTGCCTCGGAAAGATAGCGGGAAATAGTATCCGATATTTTCGAGGTGGCGTGTCTGTCGGGTATCTCGACGATGAGCGGACGGCGCACCGAGAGCTTATACTCATAGACCTTTTCCCTGCACTGCTTTACTGCAAGGTCGGTCATAAGGACAACTCCCACGTCCTCCATTTTCATCGCCTCATCGAGTGCGGAGCTTACCTCCTCCTCGCCGTGGACGACCACGCCCTCGATACCCGCAAGGCGAAGCCCCATCTGGGTATCTATATTGTCGCTGATAAGAAAAAATCTCATATCGTCAGCCGATGTTCGAGATTATAAGGATCGAGATGAGCAGACCGTAAAGAGCGATACCTTCACCGAGAACGACAAAGATAAGAGCCTTTACAAAGTTCTTGGGATCCTCGCTGGTCGCGCCGATAGCGGCAGGTGTGCCGGAGCCGACCGCAATACCTGCGCCCACGCAGGAGAGGCCGACCGCAAGAGCAGCCGCAAGATAACCAAGACCTGTTCCTGTCGAAAGCTGAGACTTAACGCCCTCCTCGGTAGCAGCGTGAACGACACCGCCCACAGGAACTATGATAGCAGCCAGCATTATCGCACCGAAGGTGCAGAGGTTTCCGATGAAAGCGCCCTTGGGCGACTTTCCGTTTTTGATCTTCTTAGCCATAAAGATGAAAGGCACCAGTAAAAGTGCGAGTGCGATAAGCGGTAATGTAAAATAAATAAGCATAATTATTCCTCCATAAAATCAGGTCCAGCCATTATTGTTCGATCTGAGTCGAAAAGCTCAGGTCTATCGGTTCAAACGGTTTTCCGCCGCTGTCATAGAATCTCGAGAACATCTCGTAGAACTCCAGCCTTATGATCTGGATAGCCACTATCATGCCCTCCATAGCCATAACGAACAGGTTTCCGATAACGAGCACCACAGGCTTTCCGACAGCGCTCATTCCGTCCATAAGTGTCATGACCACAAGCATCATTCCGGCGTGGGAAAGAACGAAGCCTCCTACTCTGAGGAAGGACATCGTGTTTGAAACATAGCTTAGCAGAAACTCGAACATCTCGAAGAAGTTCTCGACTATGAAGCCGCCCACTGTCATGGGCTCGCCGTCCTCCGAGAGCTGCCATTTCTTATATTTGACCGCAGCCGAAAACGGCACACGGCAGAATATACAGATAAGCGGTATAACTATCAGGCAGATAACGAA
>DFEO01000142.1:0-15637 GCA_002368715.1 Ruminococcus sp. UBA3800 | reverse complement strand
CCGTTGCAGCCGAATATCGCCTTTTCGTAATCCTTTTTCTTAAAGCCCGAATAGATATTTATCAGCATCGAGATAAGAATGAGCGCTATTCCTATACCCACCGCAGTCACAAGGATGAAGTTCGTCTGTCTGAAGACCTTCAGCGGCAGAAAATCTATCCCCAGCTTTTCAAACACAGGATCGAGCAGCTCCTCATATCCGAAGAACGAGCCGTAGAGCGTTCCGAAGAGCATACTCGAAAGACCCACTCTGCGAACTATGCCGCCGGCCTTCGGCCCCAGCTTTTTGCCGAGCAGTATACCTGCCAGCAGCAGCACCAGACCCTGTCCCAGATCGCCGAACATTATACCGAACAGAAGCGTATATGTTATCGCCACGAAGGCTGTGGGGTTTATCCCGCCGTATTCAGGCAGACCGTACATCTCCACCAGCATCGTATAAGGCCTTGTAAGGAAGCTGTTTTTGAGCACCGTAGGCGGTGTGCAGCCCGAATCCGCATCAGGCGGCAGGAACGAAACGTCCACAGTTTCAAGGTCGTCAAACAGCTTTGCAAAATCCTTTTCCTGCTTCTTCATTATAAAGCCCTTTATTATAAAGTGCTTTGCTCCGAAGCCTGAGCTTACCGCTCCCACCTTTTTTCTCAGGTCAAAGCTGCGGTTAAGGAACAGAAGCCTTGAAAACAGCTGCTGTATCCTCTCCTCGTTCTCTTTCCTGAAGGCGCCGAGCTTTTCTTCGGTCTTCTTGACGATCTCTTCCTGCTGTGCGATCTCGTCGGCTATTTTCTTTGAAGCCTCGTCCGCATTACCGGAAACGTATCTCGGGAGCATGACCCTCTCAAAATACATACTCCTGAAAAGATCATCTACCCTTTCCTTGTCATCCTCGGGGCAGAAATACATTCCCCAGCAGAAATTCTTTGTAGACTCAAAGGCAACAAAGAAGAAATTATCGTTATAATACTCGAGCTTCGGATAGTTGCCTATGGGCAGCTTTCCTATCCTGACGCTTACGTGCTTGCAGGAGAACAGCTGCTGGAAATCGCTGTTCATTCCTTTCAGGTGCTTTATATGCTTTGCCGCCGCCGTAAGCTCCGAGATGCGTGAGTCCGCATCCTGCATGGTCTGTCTTATGACATCCAGCTCCTGCTCGAGAGACTCCAGTCTTTTTTCAAGATCTTCCGCTCTCTCGCCTTCAAGCGAACGGCAGTCGGTCTCGACAGGTGTCACTCCGCAGTCGGAAGCAAGCTTTGCAGTCCTTTTCAGGAGTGCCGTGTAACAGTTCTTGTCATTAAGAAGCCTTCCTCTCGCCTCTCCGGGAGAGAATGCCGGCTCGATATGGAAGCCGCCGCTGCGGCAGCACCGTTCCAGTGCGGCATCGAGCTCATCCATGGAGCCCAGGATATTGACAAGAGACATTTTTTCTATCGCCATATCACCCGTTACCTTTCTTTATATTATCAGCATATCCTTCTCGACCGAAGCGGCGTCGGCGCCGTATCTGACAGCCTCGATTATGCTTACTATATTCGATATCTCCACTGCACACAGCCTCACGAACGCATAAAGTGCGACCGGAGCGCTGACAGTGGATGCTAAAACGTGGTTCAGCCACCGAAATCTCGAGGAAGCTATGACCGTTTCGATAATGTCCGTATCACGCTGAGCCTTTGCGTATTTAGAGCGGCTTATCCAGCTCATCATACGGTCGGGGTCATCAAGCTCAAAATACTCCGCAAGCTTTCCGACAGGCTTTCCTCTCACGGTTATAATGCTCTGCTTTATCCTGTCGCTGCTGTAACCGAAATACTTTTTCATCCTGTAAGCATTGATAATATTCATCGTATCTATCTCATAATAGATAATGTCCTTTATCTCTTTTTCCTCTGTTCCGTGAAAATCCTTCTCGACATCACTGATGAGCCTTTCAAAATAAGCCTTTCTCAGCGCCAGCTCACAGTCCGTATATTCAGCCTTTCCAAAGGCGTCGGTCCTGACCTTTGAAAGCGGCTTATAATAAGGTGTGCCCTTTAACACCCTGAGCAGCTCCTCAAAGCTTGATGCCATACTCATCTCAAGCACGTTTATCCCGGCACGCTTTATCATATGTCCGGGAAGATTTGCAAGAAACGAATTTTCAAGCCCCGAGTTTATATTGTTTATCATAAGAAGGATGCTGTCTATCTCGCCCCTGTCAATAAGAAAGCGGTAATAATTCACCTGATCCAGCTGCTGGAACGAGCAGATGCGCACATAGGTGTCAAACATCTGCTTGTGCAAAAGCTCTTCAAGATACCCTCTGTGTATGGTGTTTGGGTCAGTGTCTCTGAAAACGTCCTTATACCTCGGCGACTGCGCCAGATAATCCGCACACTCGGGAACACTGCCCTTCAAAAGGAGCTCGTGATACTGTGCCGCCGTGAACATCGTGCCGTGGATGGCCCTGATCTTTGCAACGGTGGCATTCATCGAATATCCTTTAAGCATTCGTTCACCCTCTTTCGGAAGAGCCTGTCTCAGCAGACAGAAACTATCTCCTCAAAGATACTGTTCTCCCAGCTCTCATGTTCCTTCTCAAATGCATCGTCAAGCGCCTTTATGCTGGTGCGCTGCTTTGTCCTGACCCTGAGCGTCTGAGCCTCTATCGACTTGTCAGTCTCGGCTCTGATCTGCTCCTTTGTCCTTTCGGCAGACTCCCTTGCCTGCTGCTCTATCTGCTTCTGCTGCTCCAGAGCTTCCTGCTTTTTGCGCTCGCTCTGCTCCAAAGCACTGTTTATCCGCTCCTCAGCCTCTTTGTCCAGCTGAAGTATATGACTTATCATATCCATACCAAAAACTCGCCTCCCGGTTCCGAACAGGCACAACTGCCCCATACCCCAAAATAACTTAGCATAATTCTACAACTTTTTGAGGACCTTGGCAACAAAAAGTTTTATCTTTTAATATTTTTTATATATTTTTTGTTTATAATGTCCTAACGCTCACCCTCTGAGCCGAAAAAACTATCTACAATTGCGGCAAAACCTTCCTGACCTGCCCACAAAAAACGTCCGGGCACCCCGAAAAACACTTTCCAGTGTGCCGCACGAGCACAAATGTACTTGACAAGAAGACAAAAAAATGGTATACTTTGTTTCTGACACACACACATCTGTTTCCCGGAGGTGGATTCCGATATGGACGACAAGGTCGAAAAGCTGGTAATAGTAAGCTCTGAAGTGCTGCCAGACATAGTTCTGAAGGTGCTCGATGCCAAGCGTATGAGGGCAAGAGGCGAGGCGCTGACCTCCTCGGAGGCTTGCCGCAAGGTAGGCATTTCCAGGAGCGCATACTATAAATATAAGGACTCGGTGTTCAATTATGAGGAGCAGCTGACCAACAACATCATCTCGGTCTATTGCATACTGAGGGACGAAAAAGGTGTTCTGTCTTCGATAATCTCGAAGCTCTATGAGCTCAACACCAACATACTGACCATAAACCAGAACATCCCGATAGATTCGGTGGCGACCGTCACCTTCTCGGTGCGCTTCGAGCATGAGGTCCTGGGTACAGCAAGACTGAGGGACGAGCTTTCCAAGGTCAGAGGTGTCGTTGATGTGAAGATCATTTCGGGCGAATAGGTTTTTGTAAATAAAAAGAAAAGAGGAAATTAAAATGCAGAATGTAGCAGTGATAGGATACGGAGTTGTCGGTTCGGGAACGGTCGAGCTGTTTATGAAGAACAGGGAGTCCATCTCGAAAAAGCTGGGCAAGGATTGTGATATAAAGTACATACTCGATCTGAGGGATTTTCCGAACTCCCCGTTTGCAGACAGGATAATCCACGACTTTGACACTATCCTCAACGATGACGAGATCGAGGTAGTGGCTGAGGTCGTCGGCGGAACGACCTTTGCTTATGACTATACAAAAAGACTGCTCGAAAAGGGAAAGAGCGTCGTTACTTCAAACAAGGCGCTGGTGGCTGCCAAAGGTGCCGAGCTTTTAAAGATCGCTCAGGAGCACAACTGCAGCTATCTGTTCGAGGCAAGCGTGGGCGGCGGTATCCCGATAATAAGACCGCTTTGCAAGTGTCTTGCAGGAAACGAGATAATCAAGATCTCGGGCATCCTAAACGGCACCACGAACTTTATCCTCTCGAAGATGATAAAGGATCAGCTCTCCTTCAGCGATGCGCTGAAAATGGCTCAGACGCTCGGCTATGCCGAGGCTGACCCCACAGCTGATGTCGAGGGCGAGGATGCCTGCAGAAAGATCTGCATACTCGGCTCTCTTGCTTACGGCAAGCATATCTATCCCGAATATGTTCACTGCTCGGGCATCACTCATATAACTCTCGATGATATAGAGTATGCTTCAAATGCAGGCTATGTCGTAAAGCTTATCGGCTCGGTGACAAAGCTCGAGGACGGCAGAGTGAGCGCTATCGTTTGTCCCAGATTTGTGGCAAAGAACAATATGCTTGCGAATGTCGAAGATGTATACAACGCTATCACTGTCACAGGCGACGGTGTGGGCGATGTGCTGTTCTACGGTCAGGGCGCAGGAAAGCTGCCCACCGCTTCGGCTGTTGTGGGAGATATCATCGACTGTCTGAGGCATAAGGAAAGACCTGTCGCTATCGGCTGGGATGACTGCGACAACGAGAAATTCGTAGTTGATTACAAGGAAATGTCCACCGCAGCTTATGTGAGGATAAAGGCAGATGATGCCGAGAATATGAAGAGCGCTCTTTCGGAGATGTTCGGAAAGCTTATGTATATCGAGCGTTCGGGCAGACCGAAAAACGAGCTTGCTTTCATAACACCTGTTATGAAAGAGGCAGATCTGGCTTCAAACCTGACTATACTCTCCCACTCGGCAGAGATAGCAAGCAAGATAAGGATATACTGATCTGCCGGGTCAGGATCGCAAGGATGATATCAAAGCTCCTGTTATGCAGGAGCTTGAATTTTCTTAAATACCGGAGTTGATGATATGCAGGGCTACAACTGCATAGCCGTGCTTCACCCCGACGGTGAGCGCTGGCTTATGTGCAAAAGACTGAAAGACCCCTATAAGGGGCTTTATAACCTTGTGGGAGGAAAGATAGAAGCGGGCGAGGATCACCTTGATGCCGCATATCGGGAGCTTTTTGAGGAAACAGCCCTCACACGGGATGATATCGGCATCGTGAGACTGATGAGCTTTGATTATCCGCTGGACGGCTGCTATGTGGAGATATATGCAGGGCGGCTGAAAACAGAAAAACAGGTATCGGGAGAAGAGAACGAGCTGGTATGGATGTCCGTTTCGGAGAATTTTTTTGATATGTCACGCTTTGCAGGCGAGGGCAATATCGGGCATATATACGAGATACTCAAGCTCCACCCCGAGATATGAAAGGAGCAGCTATGATAAAGATAAGGATACCTGCCACCTCCGCCAATCTGGGCGCAGGGTTTGATGCGCTCGGTCTGGCGCTCACGTTTTATAACTATGTCGAGATAGGCGAGAGCGACACTGTCGATATCGCTTCGACCGACGGGCTGGATGTGCCCGCCGACGAAAAGAACCTGATATATATTTCCGCAAAGGATCTTTTCAATGTCTGCGGAAAGCAGTTAAAAGGGCTTAAACTGAGACAGACAAACAATATCCCTATGGCAAGAGGGCTGGGCTCCTCCTCCGCCTGCATTATCGCAGGTCTGGTCGGTGCCAACAGGCTCCTGGGCGACCCGCTGACCAAGGACGACCTTGTTGACCTTGCGGCACAGATAGAGGGCCACCCCGACAACACCGCTCCCGCTCTGCTGGGAGGTATAGTCACCGCAGTTTTTGACGGAAGACGTGTGGAATGGGTGAAGCAGGAGGTCTATACCAAGCTCAAATTCGTTGCCCTGATCCCCGACTTCAAGCTTATAACCGAGGACGCAAGAGGCTGTCTTCCGGCAGAGGTGTCTCACAAGGATGCTGTGTTCAACCTTTCAAGGGCGGCGCTTTTCTCGGCTTCGCTCCTGACAGGCAAGTATGAGAACCTGAGAACAGCCGTGAACGACAAGCTCCACCAGCCATACAGGATGGCGCTGATACCAAACTGCAAAGAGGTGTTCGACATCGCTTATGCTCACGGCGCCTATGCAGCTTATATAAGCGGCGCAGGCCCCACTGTCATGGCGATAGTTGACGACAAGAACGAGTTTTTTGCAGGCAAGGTCAAGTTCTCGCTGGACAACGCAGGGCTTTCGGGCTGGACGGTCCACGAGTTCGGCATAGACAACAGCGGAACAGCCATAATTTCCGAGTGAGACAGTACGGTAATGACGTAAAAAAAAGATCAGCAGACAGAACAGCAGTCGTTCGCCCTGAAGACCACTGTTCTGTTTGTTTTTATCATCATTGTGCAATTTGTTTCAATTTGGATACAAAGTTTTAAAATTTCTATTGACATTGTGAATATATTATGGTAAAATGATAACAGGTAATCGCCATCGTGTTCGTAATGGCTGTTCATACAGTTTTGACCGTTCCCTGACCACGAAAAGAGATGAGAATATGAGCAGATCAAAAGCGATAATTTGTACAGCCTCAGCGGCTGCGGCAGCAACAGCAGTCAAGGTGGCCCTTAAAAAGAGAGGCACCGCTGTAAGACATAAAAAAACAGACGAGACAGGCAGCAGGGATATGACCTTCACAAGGCTTGCAAGGTCGCTTGCCAGCGACTATACCAGCGTTTATTATATAAGCATCACCGACAACAGCTATGTTGAATATGTGCCGAAAGAGGGAGAAGACTCGCTCACTATCGCAAGCAGGGGCGATGACTTTTTTGCAGATACTGTTATAAACGCAGGAAAGCTGGTTTACGAGGAAGACCGTGAAAGGTTCGTGGCATCTCTCAGAAAGGAGAAGCTGCTCGATACTCTCTGCAAGTCCTCCTTTACTCTGGACTATCGCCTGGTGCTTGAGGACAGACCGCTTTACTATAATCTGAAGGCAACGATGACCGACAAGGAACATATCTTTGTGGGCGTAAGAAATGTCGATATACAGACTCGCCGTGAGGTGGAGGAGAACCAGCGCAACGAGACCTTCCGCAAGATCGCCGAGGGGCTTGCGAGCAGGTATGAGGCTATATATTATATAAATACCGTTACGGAGAAGTTTATAGAATATGTGGTCGGAGACCAGAATGAAAAGCTTCACACAAAAAAGCTGGGTGAAAGCTTTCTTCCGTTTGCTTCGGAAAATATGAAATACGAGATACATCCCGATGACCTTCCGCTGCTTCAGAAGCAGCTGCAAAAAGAAAGCTTTCTTTCGACGGTCAACACGGATGATGTCTATACCCAGACTTACAGGCTGATATGCGACGGGAAACCGACCTATATGAATATGCGTGCAGTAAGACCTATCGGGAATGAGGAGCATATCATAATAGGGATAAGCAATGTAGATTCATCTACGAGGCGTGAACTCGAAGCCAAGAAGGCACTGGGTACAGCGATGAGCATGGCGACAAGGGATTCGCTGACGGGTGTTAAGAACAAGATGTCCTACTCTCAGTATGAGGCCGAGATAAACCGTAAGATCAGCGACGGGGGAATGAACGATTTCTCGATCGTTGTGTGTGATCTTAATGAGCTGAAGATGATAAACGACACGCTCGGGCATAATGTCGGTGACGAGAGCATAAAGGGTGCCTGTGCCGAGATATGCAAGAAGTTCAAGCACAGTCCTGTTTTCAGGATCGGCGGAGACGAGTTCGCTGTAATACTTGTGGGCGAGGATCACTTCAACAGGCGCAACATCATCCGCTCGCTGCGTGCTCAGATGTCGAGACAGCGCTCGGACGGCAAGCCGTCGCTTGCCTGCGGAATTGCGGATTTTGAGAGAGAGCGTGACCTTGAGCTGGCGGATGTTTTCAACCGTGCCGACATGGATATGTACTCGAACAAAAAGAAAATGAAAAGAAGACGTGTATAACTAAATGCGGTATTTGCAAAGCTGTGCAAATACCGCATATTGTATTTATATATTTACAGTTGTTAGACTGTCAGATATATATGGGATATATCCTTCTGCTGCATATCGGCCTGAACAGCTCATCAATTGCTGCCTTTATCACCGCCATTTGCAGGCGCTCCATTATGCCGCAGGAGATGCGCAGATATTCGGTGCTGCCCGAGGTGAAGGAGCCAAGATACCCAAAACCATAGGCACGTCCGAGAACAGAGAGCGGCTGGGTCATAACGCCGTCACGAAGCTCCCAGCCAAGTGACAAAGCCCTGTCGGTGTCGTCCGTCCGGGTCATAACACAGACAATGTTTTTCTGTGAGAGCCACGGCTCATCGCCGGCTATACAGTCTGTGAACACGGTCCCCTCAGATGCCCCTGCCAGGAGCCCTGCCCTGTCAGCCCCGGTAACGCTGCCGTAAAACGCACAGCGCTTTATCTCGTAGGCCTCCGATATCCCGCAGATCCCGCCCGATGTCATCCCGAGCACACGGACGTTTTCAAGCGTCGTGCCAATGACCGATGCTCCTTTTTCAAGCCTTGCAAAAAGACCCGAATACTCGCTGTCACCGCTGTCGATGACGGCGTTTTTCAGTATGTGGCCTCTTGCGTCAAACATCCCTGCAAAGCCGTTTTCGTCATTGCCGACAGGAGCTATGTTCATTCCTCCGAAGTCTATGTCCGCCGCAAGCACCACCGTTTTTCCGAGCATATCATCACCGCTGCTCACGGCCTTTGCAAAGCTTCGCCAGTCGCTCACCGACCTTATGATAAGGTCCTCGTCATTCTCGGCCGCAGCCGAAAGAACAAGGTCACGGGCGTTTTTAAGCTCTCTTGCGCTGCTGCTTTCATCCTCATATTTTTCCAGTGCATAGACCATTTCACGCTCACAAGCAGCATCTGCAAAACTATCATTTATCACCGCTCTCAGCTGCTCACGGTAGGGCTGTGCCTGCTCGGAAGCATAAGCAAAAATATAGGGTGTCGATGCGTTCAGGCTGTCAGCCGAAAGGTCCCTCCAGCTGCCCGTGGTCTTAACGAAGGACACTCCCGATGTGCTCTCTTTGCCCCTCTGGGCAGCAAGAGCGGGCGTGTCTGCGACAAGCTTTACGCTGACAGAAAAGCGCTCGCCTTTTTTTATGGTCACAGGGTCAAAGTCAGCAGTGAAAAAACCCTTTGAGGTCACGGTGCCGCTCGCTTTTGCGGCGGTCTTTCCCACAGGGGACGAGGAAGACACCCCGGTGCAGACGGTCAGTTCGTAGTCCGCCTCACCGTCTGACAGATAAAGAAAGCCTGCTCTGTCAAGAGTGATATCGCTCTCGGCTGTAAAAATGTTCGCTCCGCTTATCTCGCCATTTGCAGAAAGGTTTACCGCAGGCAGCCTGGCTGCACGGCTGTAAACGCTGTCGGCAGGCTCAGTCATCCCGAACACCGTAAAGCCCGACAGCCCCTTGTCCTCATAAGACACCCAGTAGCAGCCGTCGTCCGAAACCTGTGCTCCCCAGGAGCCCTTTATCAACCACGCTCCATCGTTTTCGGGAAGGTCTTTAAAATTCTCCCTCGAATATTCGTCGTCCCAGCCGATAACAGCTGCAGCGTGGTTCACCTTCACATCCTGCACGGGACAATAGTAGCTTTTGCCGTTTCCGGATAAGTAAGCCTTGTTATAATACTGGCTCACATACACCGCACCGTGCTCCTTCACCTGCGCCTTGACATCTTCGGGAGCTATCTCATAAGACTCGGAAAGTCCGTATTCGCACACCCTCATCTTTTCGGCAGACACCACGGCCGACTGCTGGCAATTACCGAAAAACGGCTCGAACTCGTCATAGCAGACACCCTTTTGCAGCGCCATAAGAAGCTGTGCCAAAGCAGCGCTGCCTGCCTGAGAAAAAGGCATCTCAGCGCCCGAGCTCATAACGAATGCGCTTTCGGACAGATCGACACCTGCTCCCTCTTTTCCCTGAGAGATAAGGTCTGCCTCTGCGCAGGCAAGTGCTGCAAAAGCCCAGCAGGAGCCGCTGGTCCCCTGTGACCTTACAGCGGATATGCGCTCTGTGCCTCTGGGGTCATAAGCGTCTGCAAAAGCCGGCAGCGCTGCCATGACACAATATGTGATCGTAATAAATAAAGCCGCCAGCTTTTTCAAAGTTTCAACCTCCCGGGTTCGTCTGCTTCTCAACAGCCTTTGCCAGGCCGCTGTCATCGAAAGTTATCCAGTAATACATCGGCTGGTGACTCGGCATTACCGCTGCGTCATCGTCACCGACATAGTATCCCTTTTTCCTGCCATACTCCTTGTCAAAGGAGCCGTATCTGTCTGTTATCTCCTTCTCGGTGCTCCCTATAACGAACCAGTCGTTATAGCGAAGGTCTGTTTTATGGGATACGGCAAAAAGCACAGCCCCAACAGCGCACACCACAGCTGCCGCAATGATAAAGAACTTTTTGTTCATTTCGTCACCTCATCACTGCGATCTTTCTTGTCAGCTCGTTCGAGACCACCTTGCCATAGGTGCAGAACTCCCTGAGCCTTGAAGCCGTGAGCATCAGCTCCGCCGATCTTTTTGCAAACGGCGAACGCTTTCTCAGGTCGCTTAGTGACGTTCGGCAGTAAAGCCCCTTTTTCTTTTTCACCTCGGCAAGTATCTTCACACCCGTTTCATTTAGCGCCAGCACCCTGCCAAAGGGTATTGCGCCGATATCGCTCTTGCGAAGACCAAGAACATTTCCGAGCATTATCCGCCTTGCCTTTGCAAGAGTCATATTCTTTGAGCTGACAGCCCTTGCAAACTCCTCTGCTCCCGAATAGGAGCCGCTTTCTGCCACAGAGAGCAGCCTTCCCAGCAGCGCCTCGCTCCCGTCGGGAAGATCCAGTATGATCTTATGGAAAAAATCGGGGCTCAGGTGCATTATGAGCTGAAAGTATGCACAGGAATCGTATTTTTCATAATCAACACAGGCAAGCTCATGGAACTGCTCCGGGATGTATCTCAAAACAGTCTCGTCGGGAAAGCCTGCTCTTATCTTTGATGCCGATATAGCCTCTTCGTTATCCTCATCCGAGCCGTGGTATGCGCCCATGCGCTTTACCACCGTAAAGGCCGCCCACGGCATAAGCTTTTTTGCCGCCCTTATGTATTCCGATGCCAGCAGATCATTGGGGTTTAGCAGCAGCTCTCCGGCCTGACCTGCCGCCTTGGTCACAGCCTTTCCGAAGGAAAGTCCCTGCTGCATCAGCTCCCTTACCTCTTCGCTGTCGGAAACAGAGTCCACAGCCTCCGCTGCGGCTTCAAGGGCTTTTATGTCGCCGGTCTCGCTTCCAAAGGAGATGCTGCTTATAACGCCCTCCCCAAGCTCCGCCAACAGCCTGACCCCATAGCCTGCAAACACCGGGGTGCCTGCCGCCGCATACTGGACAGGCAATTCCAGCACAAGATCGGCACCGTTTTTCACAGCAGCTTCCGCCCTGTCAAATTTTGAAAAAAACGCAGGCATACCCCTCTGGACACAATCGCCGCTCATAACGACGCAGACCGCATCGGCACCCAGCTCCTTCGTTTTGCGGATGTGATAGGCGTGGCCGATGTGAAAAGGGTCATATTCAGCTATTATACCTGCTATGTTCATATCCTTGCTCCCTTTTTGCTGCCGATAAGGTACGGGCGTTTGTTTATCCCACAGAAACGGCGAGGTAAAACTGTGCAAAATGTAAAAAAAATTAAAACCTCTTGAAATCAGTGACAAATGCTGATATACTTATAGTATATGACAATTTGTCCGCCAAGTCAAGCGGACAGGTCAAATAATTTGAGAGGAGATCATTTCCAAAATGAAAATTCTAGTTGTAAATGCGGGCTCGTCCTCGCTGAAGTATCAGCTTCTTGACATGACAGACGAGAGCGTTATAGCAAAGGGCAACGCCGACAGGATAGGTGTTGACGGCCACATAAGTGCAAAAACAGGTGACGGCAGAAAGCTGGAGGCTGACTGCTCGTTCCCTACACATACAGAGGCTTTTGAAAAGCTGGTCGAGGTGCTCACCACAGGCGAGACAAAGGTGATCGACTCTATGTCCGAGATCGCTGCTGTCGGCCACAGGATAGTCCAGGGTGCCGAGATCTTCAAGGAGACCTGTCTGGTGACCGACGAGGTCATCGACCAGATCGACGGCCTGGCAGAGCTGGCTCCCGTTCACAACCACCCCCATGCGCTGGCTCTCAGAGCCTGCAAGGAGGTCCTCCCGGAGGGCACACCCCAGGTCGTTGTTTTCGATACAGCTTTCCACTCCACTATGCCGAGAAAGGCTTATCTGTTCGGTCTTCCCTATGACTGCTACAAGGATCTGCACGTAAGAAAATACGGCTTCCACGGTACATCCCACAGGTTCGTTACAGCCAAGCTTGCCGAGCTTATGGGCAAGGATATAAAGGATCTCAAGATCGTTTCCTGCCACCTCGGAAACGGCTCGTCCATAACGGCTGTTGACGGCGGCAAGAGCGTTGACACGACAATGGGCTTCACACCCCTTGACGGTCTTGTTATGGGAACCAGATGCGGTGCCGTTGATCCCTCGGCTATCCTGTTCGTTATGAAGAAGCTGGGTCTTACTCCCGACGAGATGACCGAATATACCAACAAGAAGTCGGGCTTCCTTGGTCTTTCGGGCATAAGCTCTGACAACAGAGACATCCAGAAGGCTGCCTCTGAGGGTGATGAGAGAGCACAGGCTACCTGTGAGATGCTGGCTTATCAGATCAAGAAATACATAGGCGCTTTTGCTGCTGCCATGAACGGTGTTGACGCTGTTATCTTCACCGGCGGTATCGGAGAGAACGCTCCCGAGGTAAGAAGAGATGCTCTTACAGATGCTGATTGGCTGGGTATCAAGCTGGATGCAGAGGCTAATAAGTGCAGAGGCGAGATCAAGAAGATATCTGCTGCCGACTCCAAGGTCGAGGTCTGGGTCGTTCCCACAAACGAGGAGCTTCTCATTGCAAGAGATACACTTGCTATGGTCAAGTAAAACATAATTGCCAAGCCTAAGGTCGGCAATATAGAAGACTTGTTTTTTAAGACACTTCTGCTGTATCACGGCAGAGGTGTCTTTTCTTTAAGATCCATCCGCCCGAGCGGCGGCATTTTATGAAAGCGAGGGAAAACTATGCTGGAAAAACTGAAGCTGGAAGTCTATGAAGCAAATATGGCTCTGGTAAAGCACGGTCTTGTGACCTTTACCTGGGGCAATGTCAGCGGTATCGACCGTGAGCTGGGGCTGTTCGTTATCAAGCCCAGCGGCGTCGATTATGACAAGCTGTCGGCAAACGATATGGTTGTCGTGAATATGAACGGGGACGTTGTCGAGGGCAGGCTAAACCCCTCCACCGACACACCGACACACCTCAGACTTTATAAGGAATTTCAGACCATAGGCGGTGTGTGCCACACCCATTCGACCTATGCGGTGGCCTGGGCACAGGCAGGAAAGGATATCCCCTGCTTCGGCACCACCCACGCCGACACCTTTTACGGAAGTATACCCTGTGCGAGGGCGCTGACAGAAGCCGAGATAAAGGATAGGTATGAGGACAACACAGGAAAAGCTATCGTCGAGGCCTTTGCAAACAAAAGCCCTGTCTATGTTCCGGGCGCTATATGCAAGAGCCACGGACCCTTTACCTGGGGCAGAGATGCCGCACAGGCTGTTTATAATGCGGTCGTGCTGGAAGAGGTAGCAAAGATGAGCACGCTTACACTTCAGATAAATCCTGCTGCCGCACCTGCCGCTTCGGCTCTTCAGAACAAGCATTTTCTGAGAAAGCACGGCCCTAATGCCTATTACGGTCAGAAGACGGAATAAGGAGCTTTATATGCAGATAAAAGATACAATAACTCAGGGACAGACCTCGCTCGGCATCGAGTTCGGGTCAACAAGGATAAAAGCTGTGCTCACAGACCTTTCGGCAAATGTTATCGCCGTGGGGACCTATGATTGGGAAAACAGGCTTACCGACGGCTTGTGGAGCTATCCGCTGGATGAGATACATAATGGGCTAAGGGGCTGTTATGCTTCTCTCAAAAAGGCTGTGCGTGACAGCTTCGGAGTCACGCTCACATGCTTTGGCGCCGTGACAATAAGTGCAATGATGCACGGCTTTCTCGCCTTTGATGAAAAGGGAGGTCTGCTGACACCGTTTCGTACCTGGAGAAACACAAACACAGGCAAAGCCGCAGACGAACTGACCGAAGCCTTCGGGTTCAATATACCGCTTCGCTGGACAGTCTCTCACCTTTATCAGGCGGTGCTGAACGGTGAGCCCTTTGTGACCGGGATCTCCAAGGTGACCGTTCTCAGCTCCTATATCCATTTTCTGCTGACCGGAGAAAATGTTGTCGGCATAGGCGATGCTTCGGGCATCTTCCCGATAGACTCCGTGGATATGTGCTATGACAAGGCTATGATGCAGAAGCTTCGTCAAAAGCTGAGCGCAAAAGGCTTTGACAAGGACCCCGAGATGCTTTTGCCCCGTATCCTTTGTGCAGGCGAACAGGCAGGTTTCCTGACAAAGGAGGGAGCAGCCTTTCTCGATCCGCAGGGCGACCTTGAGCCCGGAGCGCCATTTGCGCCGCCCGAGGGCGATGCAGGCACGGGAATGACCGCCACCAACGCAGTAAGACCCACGACCGGAAACGTTTCGGCAGGCACGAGCACCTTTGCCATGCTGGTCCTTGACAGGAACCTTTCAAAGCTCCACCGTGAGATAGATATGGTCACAACGCCCGACGGTGCTCCCGTGGCTATGTCTCATGCAAACAACGGCACCTCCGACCTCAATGCCTGGGTCAGGCTTTTTAAAGAAGCGCTCGCCCTTTTCGGCCGTGAGGCAGAAGATAACGAGATATACGAGAAGCTTTACACAGCTTCCCTTTCGGGAGATCCCGACTGCGGCGGACTTATGTCCTACGGCTATTATTCGGGAGAATCCATAACAGGGCTCGAGAGCGGCAGACCTCTGTTCATAAGAAAACCGGATGCGGCGTTCACGCTTGCAAACTTTATGCGCAGCCACCTTTATTCCTCGCTTGCAGCTGTAAAAATGGGGATGGATATCCTTTTCAAGGAAGAGAATGCCAAGGTGTCGAGCCTTACGGCTCACGGCGGCCTGTTCAAGACAGAGGGCGTCGGCCAGCGCTTTCTTGCGGCAGCTATGGGCGCACCCGTGACAGTTATGGAAACAGCCGGCGAGGGCGGCCCCTGGGGAGCCGCTGTGCTGGGGCTTTATATGCTCGAGCGCAAAAAGAGGGAGATATCTCTCCCCGATTTTCTTGACGGCGTTATCTTTAAAGACGCAAACGGCAGCACTATCGCCCCGACCAAGGAAGAGACCGAAGGCTTCGAGCGCTTTATGCAGGGCTACCGCAGCGCCATAACGGCAGAGAAAGCAGCCGCAGAGGATTTTTAATAACAACAGCAAAAAAGACCGCCCACACGGACGGTCTTTATATTTGCTTTTACGATCTTTCCACCTGTGCTCTGCTGTATCAGCGGGAGCAAAGTGAAAAGCACGCTCAATGTACGGCGTGGTTTAGCCGTGCGGCGAGCACCAATTACTTGAGCTCAACAGTAGCGCCGGCAGCCT
>DFEO01000164.1 GCA_002368715.1 Ruminococcus sp. UBA3800 | reverse complement strand
CCCTCACCGATAACGAAGATCTCCCTGCCGTCGGCAAGGCGGTAGCCCTGGATGTTGTTTCTTGCTTCAAACTCCTCCACTGCTATCTTTTTGAGCCCGGCAACATCGACCTCACAGTCAAAATGGCCTGCATTGCAAAGGATCGCTCCGCTCTTCATATTGTCAAAGGCTTTTCCGGTGATAACATCCTTGCAGCCTGTGACGGTTATGAACATATCCCCGACCCTTGCGGCATCCTCCATCTTCATAACGGTAAAGCCGTCCATAACGGCTTCTATCGCCTTGACAGGGTCTATCTCGGTGACGATGACCTTTGCGCCAAGACCCTTTGCTCTCATTGCAACACCCTTGCCGCACCAGCCATAGCCTGCAACAACGATATTCTTGCCCGCAACGATAAGGTTGGTGGTCCTGTTTATGCCGTCCCAAACAGACTGACCTGTGCCGTAGCGGTTATCAAACAGGTATTTGCACCTTGCGTTATTGACAAGCACCATCGGAAATTTGAGCTCCCGCTCCCTGTTCATAGCGATAAGGCGGATTATACCCGTTGTGGTCTCCTCACAGCCGCCGAAAACATCCGGGATAAGCTCGGGATATTCCTTATGTATCATGTTCACAAGATCGCCGCCGTCATCTATTATTATGTTAGGTCCTGCGCTGACAACAGCCGCTATATGTCTGTGGTATTCCTCCGGGGTCGCTGCGTGCCACGCAAAAACATTGAGCCCGTCGTGTACAAGAGCTGCCGCAACATCATCCTGAGTCGAAAGCGGATTGCTGCCCGTTACAAACATCTCGGCTCCGCCGGAAGCCAGCACCTTGCAAAGATAGGCAGTCTTGGCTTCAAGGTGGATAGAAAGAGCGATCCTTATACCTTTAAAAGGCTGCTCTTTTTTGAAATCCTCTTCGATGCTGCGAAGCAGCGACATATTTCTTTTTACCCAGTCTATTTTTGTCCTTCCGCTCTGCCACAGAGCTTCATTTCTTATCTCACTCATAAAAAAACCTCTCAGACATTGATTTTTAAACACAGTTTACCACAGTTTTGTATTCGATTTGTTAAAATTCTATAAATTTCTTTATCTTAATAGTATATCTATTGAAATATTTATACAAATGTGATATTATATATAGCAGCAAGGGCCAATATTTAAAATATTTTGTGCATTTTAATGGAGGTGTTAGTATGCGCAGAAAAGCTTTCAGACGCTGCACAGGTCTTTTTATGGCAGCCGCTATGCTGGCTGCATCTGCGTTTGGCGGCATTTTCACCGATCAGATAGCAGCTGCGGCCGAGACTTCACAGACCGAAGACAGCTTCGTTTTTGATTTTACGAAGGGCGGTTCGGAATACGTCAAAGAGCAGATAGCAGAAAAATACGGCGAGGCTTATGTTACGATCTATGAAGATATGATAGATCAGCTGGCCTATGCCACCACCAGTAATGCCGATTTCGGAAGCACTGTGGAATTTACCTATACCAACAAGTCAAGTTCAAATCCCTCGGGGCTGATACCCGCAGGCACGAGCTATCAGACAGCAAAGGATCAGCTGCTTGAGCTGGGCTTGGTGCTTGTCTATGATAACCCTCAGCTCTACTGGCTGGGCGGAAATGTCGGTATACTTGTTAACGGGTACCCCAGCAACTACAAAGTTACGGTGAAGTTCTATTCTGTTGACAAGTATAAACCTGCAAGCAAAAGGCTTGAGACTAACGCACGGATAGTCGATGCCGTATCCGACCTTTATTATTCTATGGCAGGGTTTAATAAAGACTTTTTCAGAATAGCTGTTCTCAATGACAGACTGTGTGCCGAGAATAAATATGACGTAGATGGGACGAACGACAACAGATATAACATCGAAGGATGCCTGCTCGATCATCTTTGTGTGTGTGACGGCTATGCCAAAACACAGGGGCTGATGCTCAATCTCTTCGGGATAAACACAGTGAAGATCGCCGGAGGCAACCACGCATGGAACGCTATTCAGCTTGATGGGACGTGGTATTATTCGGATGCCACCTTCAATGATGTTATCATAAACGGCAGCGTCGATAACGACAACTCAGAATACTGGCGAAAGTATTTTCTTAAATCGGAAGCGACCTTCGATGCGACCGACACCGAGGACGGAGGCGCAAGCCAGCATCTGAATCCGGATGCACTCTATGAGCATCTTGACAACCCGCCTGTTCCTCAGGAGGATTATGTTTATACCGACAATGTAGAGCTCGTGCTCCCGGATGAGCTGGCAGACGAGCAGGTGACACTGGAGGTGCAGTCTTCCAAGGCATATCTCAGGCCGGATGTGTTCTGCCTTTCCGGCGGAGTCATCGACTATCAGTCCCTAGATGACGGTGAGTATACCTTTACCGTTTACTCCGACAGCACCGTTGCAAGACAGTACAGCGTTACCGTTTTTGGCGGAGCGCCCACGACAGAGCTCGAGTTTGAGCTGTGTATGCTTGGCGATACGAATGCCGATGCAGCTGTGAACACACAGGATATATCCGTTATCAAGTCCTTCCTCAAACGGACAGGCAGCCTTGACGGATACAGCGCCAGATGTGCCGACACGAGCGGCGACGATGTTATCGACCTGGCAGATGTGCTGCTGATAAAGGCTTATCTCAAGGGTCTCATATCTCTGTAAAAAGCATTGTTACAGCCGTCGCCCTGCCTCTGGGCGGCGGCTTTTTTGTTGACAACAAGTGTGTTATATGATACAATAAACGAAAAAGGATAATGGATCTTAAAACAATCGGGAGGGCGGATATGGCTAACGTAAATGAACTGAAGGAGAGGTTCTGCGAGATCTATAAGGAGAATATAACAAGGCCGGGTTCGGACAGGCTCCTCGCTTATCTGCTGTCAGAAAACAGCGACTTTTTCACAGCACCTGCTTCAACACGCTATCACAACAGCTTTGAAGGCGGTCTCTGCGAACACAGCATCCACGTTTATGAGTGTCTGAAGGCTTATCTTGAAAACCAGCGCTCGAAGGACGAATACGGACTTGACTATCCGGACGAGTCGATCGCTATCGTGGGGCTTCTGCATGATATCTGCAAGGTGAAGCTCTACCGCACCAGCTACCGCAACGCAAAGAACGAGAGGGGCGAATGGGAAAAGGTGCCCTTTTATGAGTATCACGACACGCTGCCCTACGGGCACGGAGAAAAGTCGGTGTATATCATATCCAGCTATATGCGCCTTACCCGTGAAGAGGCTATGGCTATACGCTGGCACATGGGCTTTTCGGGAGAGGAAAACACAAACACCATAGGCAGAGCGCTGGGGATGTATCCTCTGGCACTGGCGGCACATATTGCTGATATGGAAGCGACCTTCTATATCGAGGAGAACCACAGGTGAGGATACTGATAGATGCTGACGGCTGTCCAGTTGTGAAAGAGAGCGTGAGGATAGCAAAGGAGCACTCTCTTGAATGTGTGATAGTTGCTGACACGGCTCACAGGTTCGAGTCAGACTACGCAAGTGTTATCTGTGTTGACAAGGGAGCGGACAGCGCCGATATGAAGATAGTGGAGATGTGCAGAGCAGGAGATGTTGTGATAACACAGGATCACGGGCTGGCGGCTATGTGTCTTGGGAAAAAGGCCTTTGTTCTTGACCAGAACGGGATGGAGATAAACTCCTTTAATATAGACTCGCTCCTGATGTCAAGATATGAAGCGAAGAAGCTGAGAAACGCAGGCGTGAGACTGAAAGGACCGGCAAAAAGGACACCTCGGCAGACAAAGGATTTTATTGAAGCACTAAAACAGCTTATAAGCAGAAATGAGGTTTGAAAATGAACATTGATAAGATCATCAGCGAGCTTACACTCGAAGAAAAGGCGCAGCTGCTTTCGGGCAGCGATTTCTGGCACACCCAGAAGATCGAAAGGCTGGATATTCCGCCTATAATGGTTTCGGACGGCCCTCACGGACTGAGAAAGATGAGCGACGACGCCCAAAACCCCAACGACGCTATAAAGGCTGTGTGCTTTCCGACAGCTTCGGCGCTTGCGTGCTCTTTTGACAGAGAGCTGCTTGAAACGCTGGGAAAAGCACTGGGCGAGGAGTGTGCCGCCGAAAACGTTTCGGTCATTCTGGGACCCGGATGCAATATAAAGCGTTCTCCGCTGTGCGGAAGAAACTTTGAGTATTTTTCGGAGGACCCCTATCTTGCTTCGCAGATGGCGGCAGCACATATAAAAGGAGTCCAGAGCAAGGGCGTCGGGACATCGCTGAAGCATTTTGCGATGAACAACCAGGAAACACGGCGAATGAGCTATTCGGCCGAGGTGGATGAGAGAACGTTCAGAGAGCTTTATCTTGCGGCATTTGAAGCTCCCGTAAAGGAGTCAAAGCCCTGGACAGTCATGTGCTCCTATAACAGGATAAACGGTGTCCACTCCTCTCAGAACAAGTATCTGCTGACCGATATCCTCAGAGATGATTGGGGATATGAGGGACTTGTGATGAGCGACTGGGGCGCTGTTGATGACAGACCTGCCGGAATTGATGCAGGGCTTGACCTTGAGATGCCGTCCTGCAACGGTAAAAACGACGTTATCATCAAAGAAGCCGTAAACAGCGGCAAGCTTTCTATGGAGAGCGTGGATGCCTGTGTAAGACGGGTGCTGGAGCTGGTGGATAAGGCCGAAGAGTCGAAGAGCGAGGCTGTATGGGACAAACAAAAGCACCATGCTCTCGCTGCAAAGATAGCCTCGGAATGTGCGGTGCTGCTCAAAAACGAAGGCGGGCTTCTGCCGCTTGACAAAAACGAGAAGATAGCTTTTATCGGTGAGTTTGCCGACAAGCCCCGTTTTCAGGGCGGCGGAAGCTCACACATAAACTGCTTTAAGGTGACCTCTGCACTTGAGGCTGTAAAGGATCACTGCGATGTGACCTATGCTAAGGGCTATGTGACCGACGAGGACAGAAGCGACAAGGCTCTGCTCGACGAAGCCGTAAAGGCTGCCAAGGCTGCCGACAAGGCTGTTGTTTTTGCGGGGCTGCCCGATTCGTTCGAGTCTGAAGGCTATGACAGAACGCATATGAAGATGCCCGAGTGCCAGCTGGAGCTGATAAGAGAGGTCATAAAGGCCAACGAGAACACGGTCGTCGTTCTGCATAACGGTTCGCCTGTCGAGATGCCTTTTGCGGCTGATGCCAAGGCGATCCTGGAGATGTATCTTTGCGGTCAGGCGGTCGGACAGGCAGAATGTGAGCTGCTGTTCGGTGAGGTCAGCCCAAGCGGAAAGCTTGCCGAGACCTTCCCAGAATATCTGGAGCAGAACCCCTCGTTCCTGAGCTTTCCGGGCCAGGAGGACACTGTAAGATACTCTGAGGGACTCTATGTCGGCTATAAATATTATGAAAAGAAAAAGCTCAGACCGCTCTTCCCCTTTGGTCACGGCCTTTCGTATTCGACCTTTGAATACAGTGACCTGACACTTTCAGACAGTGAGATAGATGACAAAAAGATACTCACTGTTATGGTGAACGTCACGAACACAGGCAAGGTGGACGCCAAGGAAACGGTCCAGCTTTATGTGGCACCTGTCGGACCCTCGGTCGACAGACCGCTGAAGGAGCTGAAGGGCTTTGAAAAGGTATCGCTGAAAGCAGGCGAAACCAAGAAAGCCGTGTTCAAGCTGGATAAGCGCTCCTTTGCTTACTATGAAACAAAGATAGATGACTGGTATGCCGAGGACGGGATGTACAAGATCCTTGTCGGCTCTTCGAGCGAGGATATAAGGCTTGAAGATCAGATCTACTATTCCAACAAGATGTCTCTGCCTATGCACTTTGACCTGAATACACTGTGCGGCGAGATCAGAGCCGTGCCCGAAGCAAAGGCTATGTTTGAACCGCTGTTTTCAAAGATAGATGTCGGCGGCGGAGAGGGTCAGGCTGATGAGGCGATATCTCAGCAGATGATCGATAACATGATAAAGGAAATGCCGTTGAGAACAGTGATCACATTCACTGACGCTCCCGAGCTTACCAGAAGCAGAATGAGCGCTATGCTCGACGAACTGAACACTATCATGGCTGAAAAGTATGAAAGAGAAGCTGACAGAACTATTTGATAAGCATATTAACGACAGGGAGTCTTTGCACTCGCTTTATATAAAAGCAGTGGTGCTGTCGCTGCTTCTGATAGTGGTGCTGGGGAATATTCTTATTGACACGAAGCCGAAGAGCAAGCCAATAAAGCTCGCTGCCGAAAGCTCCTCTGCTTATGAGGAAAGCTTGATAACAGCCGAAGACAAAAAGACCACGACCGAAAAGAGCACCACATCGAAAGCAGCAACTTCAAAAACAAAAACCAAGACCACAACAAAGCAAGTGACCAAAAAGCCTGCCAAAACTACAACGACTAAAGCTCCGAAGGTAACTCAGGCCGAGATAGTTTATTACTATCCTGCGGATATAAACGGCGCTGATCTCGGGTGTCTTTGTGCTGCCGACGGGATAGGCGAGGAGCTTGCAGGCAGGATAATAGCTTTCAGAGAGAGCGTGGGCTGTATCTACAATATGGAGCTGCTGCTGGAGGTAGACGGCATAGGTGAGGGAAAGCTTGAAAAGCTGTGCGAACAGTTTTATGTGAGCGATGATGTTTACAGGCCGATGGATGACGATGAAGAGCCTGAGGATGTAAACGAGGACAAACCGGACGAGGAGCCTCAGGATGAACCCTACGAACAGCCGCAGGAGCCGCCGAAGGAAGAAAAGTCATTCAGGCGAGTGAACATAAACGCGGCATCTGCCGAGGAAATAGCCGAAAGCCTGCTTATTGACATCGAACAGGCGCAGAAGATAATCGAGCTGAGGAAAAAGATAAGCTATTTCACCTCGCCCGACGAGCTGCTGCTTGAGGATACTATGAGTTCGCAAATGATACATGATCGGTATGAATTCATAGATGTTTCAAGATAACGCACTTGCAATCAGAGAATAAATATGGTATAATAAATGCGTTGCATT
>DFEO01000080.1 GCA_002368715.1 Ruminococcus sp. UBA3800 | reverse complement strand
TAACGTTCAGGGTATTTACATACAGTCCTGCCAGCCATTCCATCATATCGTCATACTTTTCCATAACGTCATCATAATCGAGATACTCGCCATCCACAGGACGGTACTTAGGACCGACCTGAAGGCCAAGCCTCTCGTCCACGCCGCCGTTTATAGCATAAAGCAGACACTTTGCAAGGTTCGCTCTTGCGCCGAAGAACTGCATCTCCTTGCCCACGACCATTGAAGACACACAGCAGGCGATAGCATAATCATCGCCGTGCGTAACTCTCATAAGGTCGTCATTCTCATACTGTATAGCGGAGGTCCTTATCGACATCCTTGCACAGAACTTCTTGAAATTGAGCGGCAGCTTCGTAGACCAGAGAACGGTCATATTCGGCTCGGGAGCAGGACCCAGATTATTCAGAGTGTTCAGATATCTGAACGAGGTCTTTGTGACCATAGGCTTTCCGTCGATGGAAACGCCTCCGATAGACTCCGTGACCCAGGTGGGGTCGCCGGAGAACAGAGAATTATATTCGGGCGTTCTTGCAAACTTGACGAGCCTGAGCTTCATGATGAAGTGATCCACCAGCTCCTGTGCCTCGCTCTCTGTGAGCAGGCCCCTCTCCATATCTCTTTTGATAAAGATATCTATAAAGGTCGAGGTCCTTCCCAGCGACATAGCCGCACCGTTTTGCTCCTTGACAGCGGCAAGATAGCCGAAGTACATCCACTGGATAGCTTCCCTGGCGTTCTTTGCAGGCCTTGAGATGTCGCAGCCGTAGATATTTCCAAGCTCCTTGAGCTCGCCCAAAGCTCTTATCTGCTCTGCCAGCTCTTCTCTCAGGCGGATATTAGGCTCGGTCATCCTAACCAGAGAGTTTGCCAGCTGGTCCTTCTTGTCAAGGATAAGATAGTCGATACCGTAAAGGGCTATCCTTCGGTAGTCACCTATTATCCTTCCTCTGCCATAGGCATCGGGCAGACCCGTGAGTATAGCTGCATGGCGAGCCATCCGCATCTCGGGAGTATAGGCATCGAAGACGCCCTGGTTATGTGTCTTTCTGTATTTCGTGAATATCTCATTCACCCTGTCGGACACTGTGTAGCCATACTGCTCGCAGGCAGCCTGTGCCATTCTGAGGCCGCCAAAGGGCTGGAGTGAACGCTTGAAGGGCTTGTCCGTCTGGAGTCCGACTATCTTTTCAAGGTCCTTGTCAAGATATCCGGGACCGTGAGAGGTCACGGTGGAGATAATGTCGGTGTCCATATCCAGCACACCGCCTGCCTCTCTCTCCTTTTGCGCAAGATCCGAAACGATCGACCACAGCTTCTTTGTCGCCTCGGTCGGCCCCTCAAGAAAGCGCTCATCGCCTTCATAGGGGGTAAAATTCTGCTGGATAAAATCACGCAGATTGATAGAAGTCCTAGACCACTTTCCGGGATTGAACCCTTCCCATTCTTCCAAAAACTTTCTTTCCATACCTTCCGTCTCCAATCTATAAGCTGCTTGACCACATTAGAATGGTATCACATATACCCTCCGTCTTCAAGCGCTTTAAACGAAAAATTACCTTTACACAACACTTTATTAAGAACTCGGATCATGCCCTTTCGACCTTTAAAAGGTTGGTCGTGCCGCTCATCCCGAGGGGAACACCGGCTGTTATCACCACAAGATCTCCCTTATTGAGATAACCCTTTGAAAGCGACACTTCGATAGCATGTCTTATAAGGTCGTCCGTGTTGTTCTTCTCCTCGATGACTCCGGACTTTATGCCCCAGGAAAGATTGAGCTGGTGGCAGGTGGTCTCATCGGGAGTAAGAGCGATTATCGGGCAGTTGGGGCGAAATCTTGAAAGTGTTCTTGCGGTGGTGCCGCCCTTTGTTACTGTCAGGATAGCTGCCGCATCAAGGTCGTGAGCGGTGGTCACTGTCGCATGGGCTATCGCATCGGTGATAGAGGGGTCAACCGCATCGGGGCGCTTTTTGAATCTTCCGATATAGTCGATATCCTGCTCGGTGGTCTCGGCGATAAGGCTCATTGTCCTTACAGCCTCCACAGGATACCTTCCTGCTGCGGTCTCTCCCGAGAGCATTATCGCAGAGGAGCCGTCATAAATAGCGTTTGCAACATCGGTTATCTCGGCTCTTGTTGGTCTGGCATTGTTTATCATCGACTCCAGCATCTGGGTGGCTGTTATAACGTTCTTGCCTGCGTTATACGCCTTTGTGATAAGAGACTTCTGGATAGCAGGTATATTCTCAAAGGGTATCTCAACACCCATATCGCCCCTTGCGACCATTATGCCGTCAGCCGCTTCGAGTATCTCATCTATATTAGTAACGCCCTGAGCGTTTTCTATCTTTGCGATTATCCTCGGATTGAACCAGCCGAGACTCTGAGTGAATTTTCTGAGGTAGATAACATCTGCACCCGTTCTCACAAAGGATGCCGCTATATAATCAAAGCCCATCTTTGCACCGAATTCCAGATCCTTCATATCGGCATCCGAGATATAAGGCATGGAAAGGTTCACATCGGGAACGTTTATCCCCTTTCTGTCCGAGACCCTTCCGCCCCTTATAACTCTGCACTCTATCTCGCAGCCCTGGATATTTTCAGCTCTGAGCTCGATAGCTCCATCGTCGATAAGGATACGGGTGCCCTTGGAAACATCCTTCGGGAGATTCTTGAAGGTTATCGAGGACCTCTCCTTTGTGCCCTCACATTCCTCGGTAGTCAGCACAAAAGTCTGGCCGTCCTCCAGAACGACAGGCTCGTGATCCTTGAAGCAGCCAAGTCTTACCTCGGGACCCTTGGTGTCGAGCAGAGTGGCTATATTCAGTCCCAGCTCATCTCTCAGACGGCATACCATCTCAAAACGCTTCCGGTGGATCTCATGCTCGGAATGGGAAAAGTTGAACCTTGCTACATCCATTCCGCTGAGCATCATCTGTCTGAGGACGTTCTCGTCATCGGTCGCAGGACCGATAGTGCAAACTATCTTTGTTTTTTTCATTTTTTTCTCCTTGTTTACGCCGGCGAAGTATCCGGCTATGCTTGATATCCGTTACTCATTATACAACATATTGTGTTTTTCGTCAAGTAGAAACCTAATATATATGATTTGATCAATTTGTGCATTTTAAATAGTATGTTATAATAGGTTCGCAGACCGCAGTGCATATGCAAGGCGGTCATGTGAAAAGCGTACAAAAAATAATGGCATTAAGTTTACAGAATTGTGATTTAAAAAGCAGAAAACCTCTTGACAAATCGGGGATGTTGTGGTATACTTTAGTCATTAAAAGCTTAAAAGCACTAAAGCAAGAAAGAGGCGTTTATATTATGATAATCATTTTAAACCAGAAGGCTACCGACGAAAAGATAAAAAGCCTTGTAGAAGAGTTCCATTCAAAGGGTCTGAAGACAAACGTGTCGCAGGGCTCTCACACCACTATCGTGGGTCTTATCGGTGATACTACCGTGCTTGATATCGACAATTTAAAGGGTGCGGATTTTGTCGATGACGTAAAGCGTGTTTCCGAACCTTATAAGAAAGCAAACAGAAAGATGCACCCTGCTGACTCCATGATAAAGGTAACTGAAAAGGTAACCTTCGGCCCCGGGATCTTCAATGTTATCGCAGGCCCCTGCTCTGTCGAGACCGAGGAGCAGATAATCGGTGTTGCCGAGGATGTCAAGAAAAGCGGAGCTACACTTCTCAGAGGCGGCGCATTCAAGCCCAGGACTTCGCCTTACAGCTTCCAGGGTCTTGGCGGCGACGGACTGAAGCTTCTGCTCGAAGCAAAGAAAGCAACAGGCCTCCCGATAGTTACCGAGCTTATGAACCTTGAAAACATCGACCTTTTCGAGGATGTTGACGTTATCCAGATAGGTGCCAGAAATATGCAGAACTTCGACCTTCTCAAAGAGGTGGGAAAGACCAGAAAAACTATCCTGCTCAAAAGAGGTCTTGCAAACACTATCGAGGAATGGCTGATGAGCGCAGAGTATATTATGGCAGGCGGAAACGAGAATGTCGTTCTCTGCGAGAGAGGTATCAGGACATTTGAGACTGCGACCAGAAACACGCTGGACATCTCGGCTGTGCCTATGCTCAAAAAGCTGACACATCTGCCCGTCGTTATCGACCCGAGCCACGCAACAGGTCTTTCCTGGATGGTGGCACCTCTTGCAAAGACGGCTGTTGCCGCCGGTGCAGACGGAATTATGATCGAGGTCCACAACGACCCTGCAAAGGCACTCTGTGACGGTGCTCAGTCTCTGAACCCTGCCCAGTTCGACGAGCTGATGCAGGATATAAAGAGAAGAGTCGAATTTGAGGGCAAGAGATTCGGCTGCTGATAAAAGCGGGATGTAATGTTCGTGACCGGGCATTTATGATAAAAAGCACGCTGCTGAAAAGTGACGTGCTTTTTTTTGAGCCCTGTGATATTGACAATTTGTTATTTACAGTTTATAATTGGATAGATATCACACAAAATACACAATTATGTACTATGATATGGAAAGGTCAGCTTATGTTCGGTTATGTCAAGGCTTTCAAGCCCTATATGAGAATGTTTGAATATGAAGCCTACCGTGGGGTCTATTGCAGTGTGTGCAAGGGACTGTCTGAAAAGTACGGCTTTATGACAAGGCTGACACTTAGCTATGACTCGGCGTTTCTCGGGCTGTGGGAGCTTTCAATGACGGACACGCAGATAAAGACCTGCAAAAAACGCTGTCCGCTGCACCCGATAAGAAAGACGGTTTGTCTTTGCACAGACAAAGGTCTGGAGCTTACGTGCTCCGCATCGGTGATGCTGACATATCACAAGCTGAGTGACGACCTGAGCGACAAGGGCTTTGGGAAAAAGCTTGCAGCAGCGGCACTGCTGCCGTTTTTCTCGAAAGCGAGAAAAAAAGCACGCAGTCTTTACCCCGATATGGACAAAAAGCTTGCGGCGGCGATGAGGGAGCAAAGGCGCATCGAAAAAGAACGCTGTGCAAGCATTGACAGAGCCGCACACCCGACAGGCGCTATGATGAGCGCTGTGTTCTCGCCGCTCGGCAGCAGCAAGGAACAGAAGGCTCTGCTTTCAAGGTTCGGGTATCTGCTGGGGAGATTTGTTTACTTCTGCGATGCGCTGGACGACCTTGAGGACGATATGAATAGCGGCTCCTATAATCCGCTCTGTGTTATGTTTTATAATGGGTGCGACAAAAAAACGGCTGTCAAAAAAGCCGAAAAATACTGTGCCGACAGCGTAAAGCTGACCCTTGGCGAACTTGCCGAGGTGTATACCGGGCTTCAGCCGGTAAAGCATAAGGATATAATAGACAATGTGATATATCTCGGACTAAAGGATTCGTTTGCCGGGATCACAGGAAAGGACAGACAAAATGACAAATGACCCCTATAAGATCCTGGGAGTTTCGAGAAGCGCTTCTGACGACGAGATAAAACAGGCATACAGAAACCTCGCCAAGAAGTATCATCCTGACCAGTACGAGGATAATCCTCTGAAGGACGTGGCCTCCGAGAAAATGGAGGAGGTGAATGCCGCCTACGATGCAATAATGAACGAGAGAAGGGGCTCGGCTTATCAGGGCTTTTCGGGCTTCGGCTCCGGGACCAACGGCCACGCCTTTGACAATAACAGGGTAAGAAGCCTTATCCAGGGCGGCAGCATAACCGCCGCAGAGCAGATACTCGACGGCGTTGCTGTTGGGCAGAGAGATGCCGAGTGGCATTTTCTCAGGGCTTCCGTCTACTACCGCAGAGGGTGGCTGAACGAAGCTTATTCAAGCTTTGCAACAGCCGCCAATATGGAGCCCGGCAACCACGAGTATTCCGCTGCCCTTCACAATATGCAGAACAGGCAGAACGGCGCTATGGCAGGCAACCCATATCAGCAGCGTGACACAAGCAGTATGTCCGGCTGTGACTGCTGCACCTCGCTTTGTCTGGCGGACTGCTGCTGTGAATGTATGGGCGGAGACCTTATCCCCTGCTGCTGATATGAGAGATAAGCTGGCATTCAAGGTCGCTCTGGGAGGGATATGCTCGGCCGTTTGTCTGATGGCTATGTTTATGAGCAGCTTCCTGCCTATGCTCAATTACACCATACCTGCCTTTGCAGGGTTTATGATGGTGGTCATGGTGGTGGAAACTAGCCTGGGATGGGCAATGGCTACCTATTGCAGCGTGAGCCTGCTTTGCATTTTTGTAACGCCTAACTATGAGGCTTCACTGCTGTTCATAATCTTTATGGGCTATTACCCCATACTCAAATACTATCTCGACGGACACGTTTCAAAGGGTCTGAGGATCACGATAAAGCTTGTGGTGTTCAACATTGCGATAGTTTTGTTTTATCTGGCATTTCAGTTCATCTTTACTTCAGTGGATATGATTGAGGGTCTCGAGCGCTTCGGAAAGTTTGCGCCGCTGGTGCTGTGGGCAATGGCAAACGCTGTGCTGCCGCTTTATGATTTTGCGCTGACACAGCTGACGGATATCTACACCAAGTGGTTCAGAAAGAAGATACTCAAAAGAAGATAAGGACAAAAAAGAATGAAAGAAAAAGACGGTCTCATCGGGGATGAGATAAAAGAGCAGGAGCCGCAGGAGCTGACAGCGCAGCAGCTCGAAACGATACGGCACAAGAAAAAGATACAGATAATAACGCTTGTCTGCATAGCGGCTCTGCTGGTGCTGGCAACGGCGCTGAGCATACCGATGATAAAGGACCTTTCGAGCAAGAAAGGTCTGCAGGCTCTGAGCAAACGGCTCGACGGATACAGCGGTCCTGTCGGGGTGCTTGTTTTTACAGCTATACAGGCGCTCCAGGTCATCATCGCTGTGATACCGCCTGTGCAGATTGTGGGCGGAATACTGTTCGGCTGGTTCTGGGGCGGTCTGCTGTCTTTCCTGGGAACGCTGCTGGGCACGCTTGCGATATTTGCGATAGTCAAAAGGTTCGGGCGGCCTGTGGTGGAAGCTTTTGTTGACGAGAACAACATCAAGAAATTCAAGTTTCTGCAAAACGAACAGAAGCTTACAACAGTGCTGATGATCCTCTACATCATCCCGGGGATCCCCAAGGACGTTATCTCCTATCTGGTGCCGCTGACACCTATAAGCAAGAAGGACTTTTTCACCTACGTCATGCCCTGTCGGCTGCCGGCGATAATGATGTCAACAGTTATGGGCAGCAATATGAAAAGCGGCAATTTCAAGACAGTGTTCATCATCCTCGGAGTGGGCTTTATACTGGCGATATTCGGCTTTTTATACAAGGACGTTATTGTGAATAAAATAAAGTCAAGAAAAAATAAAAATTAAGGCGGTTATAAACAAAAATGACCGCCTTGTTATTTTTTTTGAAAAAGCCCTTGACAACGTGTTTTTGATGTGATATAATAATTATCGTCAATTGAGACCAAGCGGGTGTAGTTCAGTGGTAGAACTCCAGCCTTCCAAGCTGGCCATGTGGGTTCGATTCCCATCACCCGCTCCATTTGTTTATGCGTCATTAGCTCAGTTGGATAGAGCAACCGCCTTCTAAGCGGTAGGTCGCAGGTTCGAATCCCGCATGGCGTATTTCGGCTCGGGCCGTGGTGATTTGAGACACCTGACACGGGCTGTTTTCATAAGTGTATGGTGGGTATAGCGTAGTTGGCCTAACGCGTCAGTTTGTGGCACTGAAGACCGTGAGTTCGAATCTCACTACCCACCCTTTGAGGCTCCTCTGTTTTCGGCGGAGCTTTTTTCGTTTTCTGATATCCTGCTTACAAAAATGGCATGGTCAAGTCTTGACATTTGCTGACAGGTGTTGTAAAATGTATTTGTTGATAAAATGAACGAAGAGGAGTATAGCTATGATAGTTCTGATAGATGATATCAAGATGAGAGAAGAGGTAGAGTTTTTCTCTTATATAAACACTACCTTCGCTGATGAGGAGATCACCGATATCGAGATGCTTTATGAGTATCTTCTTAAAACAGATAAGCAGATAGAGTTTCTTGTTTCCGATTATGACGAGATCGAGGACAAGACCTTTGCTTCAAAGGTGCTCAAGGTGCTGACACTTGCAAGGGACGCAAGAGCGAATATCAAGCTTACTATGATGTGATAAGTGATATTTCAAAAGCCCGGAGCACTGCTTCGGGCTTTGTGTTTTAATAAACGGTTTTGTGTTCGTTCTCCTCGTATTCCCTGAAAACCTCAAGGCATTCTTCCCGGTCGAGGAGGGTATAGATGTCGGCAGGTGCTTTGTAAAACACCTCGTCACGAAAGCCGATCTTGTCGGTGTCGGATACCGTGCAGCCGTAATAGACTGCGGAGATGTTTGCCCACATTATCGCTCCCCTGCACATAGGGCAGGGCTCGGCTGTTGTGTAAAGCTCGCAGCCCGAAAGGTCAAAGGTGTCAAGGTTCTTGCAGGCGTCACGGATCGCCACCATTTCGCCGTGACAGGTGGGGTCCTTCATTTCGACCACCCTGTTGTGGCCTGTTCCGACAATGGCACCGTCCTTGACTATCACACAGCCAAAAGGGCCGCCTGCGCCCTTGCGTATACCCTCACGGGCTTCATCTATCGCCATTTTCATAAACCTATCCACTGAACGCTCCCCTTTCGTTTATTATGTCATAGCTTAAAGCCACTGTATAAAAGCTGTCTTGTCGTTTTTATTATATCCTGCCTGCTCGTAAAAATCAAGAGTGGCTTTCTCTTTCGAGCCGGTGAGAAGCATCATCTTGTAGCAGTTTTCTCCCTTGGCTATCTCTCTTGCATAGTTCAGGCACGCTGTTGCATAGCCCTTGTTCCTGTAGCCGGGGTCGGTGATGACATTCTCGATAAGGGCATAGGGGCGCTGTCCCCTTGTCAGGTTCGGGATCATAACGCACACGCAGGATGAAACGATTGAGCCGTTTTCCTCGGCAACTATTATATGGTGGTTCTTATCACCCAGTATGCCCTCCCAGATGCTGCACACCCTCTCGTCCTTTTCAGGGAAAGGGTTATCGTGCAGATGCATATAGAGCCGCATAAGGCTGTCGAAGTCCTTTTCGGTTATTTCTCTTATCACCATAATATCAGCTCCCCTGTCATCCCGGCTGTGCCGGAAAGCTTAACATCATTATACCGAAAAGCGCCTGAAAAGTCAACTGCTTAAAGCAGAGACATCGGCCGGCAGGTGCGTGCACCTGCACCCAATGCCCTCGCCCACAACATTGTTCGTGATCGTAGCTTTGACAGGCTCGGGGTCAAAAAGGGAATCGGCCGGGACCGCAGTATTCAAGCCAAATAATGAAGAAATCAAAAAATGAAATGAAAACAGAGAAATGAAGTAAAACAGAGAGAATAGCAGAGAAACAGAGAGATTGAGGGATATAAATTAAATTTTCGGCAATTTGCCTATTGACATCCTTTTAACATTAGTGTATAATAGCAAATGTTGCGAGTCCTGACGGGCGTATTCTGCGGTGTGTGCGATGCGTTCTCAGGGCAAAAGAAATGGCTGAGGCAGTGCCGCAGCCGATATTTAACAAGGAGGAAAAACTATGTCAACTTATATGCCTAAGGCTGGCGAGATCACTCGCACATGGTATATTCTCGACGCTGAGGGTCAGTCCCTCGGTAGAGTTGCAGCAAAGGCTGCACACATTCTCAGAGGCAAGCATAAGCC
>DFEO01000117.1 GCA_002368715.1 Ruminococcus sp. UBA3800 | reverse complement strand
AAATGGGGGCTTTCCGGTCGCCCCCATACCCCTTCGGGTGGACACTTCCCAGCGTAAGCGAAGCTTATGCGTGCTCCCATACCCCTTCGGGTACACATCTCTACGGATAAATAACGACAAACCACCCACCGGGTAAAAAAACTCGGTGGGTGGTTTTTAACATTTCTCAGCAAAAGCCAAAGTCAGCTTTCGCTCTTATACTTCTCAAATTCGCTGTTCAGCTCCCCGATAAGAGTCTCCAGCCCCTCCGCGGAAAACGGATACGTCTTCTCGAAAACAAACTCATCGACAAACTCGATGCTCTGTGTCCCGATCCATATCCTCAGCCTGAGTGCGGTCTTTTTCTTCTCCTCGGCCAGATGATCTATCTTGTAGCTGAAATCCGTGTACATACTCCCTGCCCAGACGTTTCCCGAATCGAAAAACACAAACGTCGGAAGATCAAAATATCCGTGCAGCATTCTCCTGCCCCCTCCTTAACTTTTGCAGAGCTTCGCCCTGCCGTCATTTTCAGTATACCACAAAAGCATCCGCATTGCAAGTGCCGGACTAAAAACCGCACCGCCTGCATTTTTTAACACCCAAGTCACCTGGAACACCGCCCCGCAGGATGTGAAGATATGTGGGTGTTTTTTGGTACAATTGGGGAGAATTCTCCTGCTTTTTCGGTGTTTTCGTGATACATTTGTGAAAAACAGGCGCTTTGCTCACTTGTTTAGATAAAAAATCGGGAAAAAGGGCTGCGAAATTCGTTATTTTGTCTGTTGTAATTTAAATCCAAATAGTATATAATGTTTATATGTCTGAAATCATGTCGGGAAACGCTGTTTTAGGCGTTTTCGCACGAAAGGTTATTTTTTTATGAGCGATAAGAACAACGACAATAGAATAGATACGCCTTCCGACAGCGAGGATCTGAGCTCGCTCATTTCCAGCGCTATCGAAAACAAGAAAAACGGCGATCAGCCTGTCAGAAGCGCCGAAATTCCTGCACAGCCCCCAAAAAGGCAGCCGCAGACAAGCAGCCGTCCTCAGCCGGGACGCAGAGTGCCGCAGGGTGCGCCGAAGAGACCGCCTCAGGGCACAAAGGGCAGACCTATAAAGCAGGGTCAGAGACCAGCTCAGAGCGCTCAGGGACAGAGAAGCGCACAGGCACAGAAGAGCGCTCAGGGACAGAACAAGCGCCCGTCGGCACAGAAGAGCGCTCAGGGGCAGAACAAGCGCCCGTCGGGAGCTGCGCATCAGGGTCAGAAGACTCAGGCAGCAAGGCCGAACAAAGGCGCACAGCCGACACGCAGCGCAAACAGCGCTCAGCATAACGCTCAGCGCAAGGCACCGCAAAGACCGCCCGTAAAGCCCGTGCCCAAAAAGGAGCTGACAGCGCCGGCTGCTGCCGAAAACACAGCCGCAGAGAGCGAGACAGAAAAGAAGGCAAAGTGGAGCAAGAAGAAAAAGACAGGTGTGGCTCTTGCCATAATCTTTATAGTGTTCTTTTTGCTGCTGGGCTTTGTAGTGTTTATGTTCTTCCACTACACGGGTATGCTCGACAGGAACACGAGCGAAGCCAAGAATTACAGCAAGCCCACCTTAAACTCCAGCGAATTCGTTGACGAGTCGGACACCTTTGACAAGAAGAGCCAGGAGGACGAGCTGAAGGCTTATCTTAAAAAGAGCGCAAGGAAGATATCCAACGAGAACGTTATAAACATCCTGCTTATCGGTGAGGACCTGAGAGACACCTCGGAGGACAGCAGAGGTAACACCGACGTTATGCTCATCATCTCCATAAACAAGGAGCAGAAGACAATAACGATGACCTCGCTTATGAGAGATATGTACATCTATATGAGCGAGTTCAATTACAGTTACAGACTAAACGCCGCTTATCACGCAGGCGGATGCGAGTATCTGGAGGAGTGTATCGAGGATTATTTCCAGATAGAGATAGACCGTTATGTGAGAGTGTCGTTCCAGGAGTTCATAACCGTGGTAGACACTATCGGCGGGATAGATATGAAGGTAAGCGATGAGGAAGCGATAGGTATGCACGACCCGATGGCCGAGCAGAACACTTATCTTGGCAATTCCCGTGAGACCGACTGGCTGTGGGAAGGCGGCGACCTCCACCTTAACGGAAATCAGGCGCTTGCATATGCAAGACTGAGATATGTCGGAAACAGCGACTGGGAGAGGACCGAGCGTCAGAGAAAGGTGCTCAAGGAGGTCATCACAAAGGGAAGAGAGCTTAGTCTGTTAAAGATAAACTCGCTTCTTAACGAAGTTCTCCCGAACGTACACACAGACCTTACCGACGGCGAGATAGCATCGCTTCTGGTGGATGTGTTCGACATACTTGACTATGACATACAGGAGGTACGCATCCCTGCTGACGGATATTACTCGAACGAGATAGTAGACAATATGGATGTACTGCTGTTCAACTACAATGCAAACGCAGCTATCATCCAGAAGGTCGTATACGGAGACTGCAAGACAGTTGAAGAGGCGATAGCGCAGTATCAGGAAGAGACCGGAGATTTCTACGCATACAACTCGACCTACGACCCCAGCTACAACCCGAACTACAATAACACCAACTGGTGACCAAAAAAGGCAAGGCTGATGTCTTGCCTTTTTTGTGTCTGACCAGACCACCTCAATACCCAGTTTATGGAAATAACAGACACGATTTAGCACTTTGTTTCGTTAAAATAACTAAAGCAAAGCCCCCTATACGGTCGTTTTTCACATAAATGCCGCATTTGCTTGCAAATCTATTGGAAAAATGTTATAATGAGTTAATCTCTATGGAGGATATGAGGGCGATTTTATGCTAAACGGTAAAAAGATCATAGGCATCTGCCTTACCCGAATAAACGATAACATCCACGCCGAGTATGTGGCCAAGATCCAGAAGGCTGCCGAGGCGCTGGATTACAGAGTCGTGCTTATGAACAGCCTGGTGGACTTCTTCTTCGACGACACCTATGACGAGCTATCTCCGGAGCGTAACTCCTCAGACTTGCCGGCTGGTGGACTTCTTCTTCGACGACACCTATGACGAGGGCGCAAAGCACGTCTATGAGATGCTGGATTTCAGTATCTTCGATGCGGTCGTCGTGTTTGACGAGTCGATATATAACAAGTCCATCGTCGAGCAGATAGTAAACCGTGCCAAAAAAGCAGGGGCTGCGGCTGTCGTTGTAAACGGCGAGTATGACGGCTGCATATCTATCCGCCGCTCCTTTGAAGGAGCTTATACTCAGGTGATCGACCACGTTCTGAGGGATCACCATGTAAAAAGGTCGATCTTTATAGGCGGCAGAAAAGGCAGCGAGGACGAGACCACTGTAAGAAGGCTCGGCTGCTACAAGCAGGCGCTCAAACAAAACGGCCTGCAGTTTTTTGAAGAGCTGGTCGGCTACGGCGAATACTGGAGCGACCCGACCTGGTCCGAGCTGGAGAGGATATTCTCGTTTATGAAGGATCCTCCCCAGGCGATCATCTGCGCCAACGACAGCATGGCTATCGCTTCTGTCGAGTTTCTGTCAAGGCGCGGGCTGAAGGTGCCCGATGACGTTATCGTTACGGGCTTTGACGGAATATCCGAAGCCTGCCACTGTCAGCCGAGGATAACCACCTGCCGTGAGAACATAACCGAAATGGCAAATATCATCTGTCAGGCGATCCAGGGTGCGTTTGAAGGCAGTGAACAGACCGTTTATGAATACCCCTACGAACCGATAATAACCGAGTCCTGCGGCTGCGCCAACACCGACAGTATGTACGGCGCCGAGGAGATACCCGTGCTTTATCACCGCATTGCGGATATGCACACGCACGAAGACTTTATGCACGCCGAGATAAACAGGCTGATAGATTTTAACGAGCGCAAGGAGCTTTTTGCATCCCTTGCGGCTATCTCACAGTTTGGCAGCTTTGTCTGTCTGAACAAGGAGTTTCTTGAAAAGACCTCCGACGGCAGCATAACGGATGAGGATATCAACGATGACGAGCTGCTCGTTATACGCTCGATAAACGGAACGGGAAAACAGAGGTATGACTATACGACCGAGGTCATGAAGGCATCACAGCTCTTCCCCGATCCCGACTTCTGGACCGAGCACGGCGGAGTTTATGCGATAACGCCGATCTATGTCGGCAGCTTTGTGTGCGGCTATTATGCCGTCAGGACATCGAGCATTGATTATGACAACGACAAGCTCAAGCGCATAGCCACCACCTTCAATATAATCATCAACTCCGTTCTCAGCCATTATCAGATGCTGAGGATGATGAAAAACCTCGAAAACGCAGTTTACACCGACCCCATGACAGGGCTTGCGAATGTAAAGGGCGTTACCAGATGGTTCGAGCAGTTCGCTTCTGCCGAGGCAAACCACAAGCGTTATCTCACCGTGTCGGTATACGGCATCTTCAAGTATACCTACATCTATGAGAACTACGGTATGTATGAGACAGAGAATGTGGTGAAGACCGTCTGTAAGGCGCTCAAGGACTCAAACCTCCAGCCGAACACAATGATGGCAAGGATAACCGAGGACGAGTTCATCGTTATCAATGTGTATAACAGCATAGACGATATATCACAGACGATAAACGATGCCACAGCCGCTTTCTATGAGCGGATGGCAGAGCATAACTCAAAGTCACAGAAGGACTACTATATCGAGGTCAATGCAGGCTGCACGGTGGTGAACCCCGGCTGGGAGGCATCTCTCGAGAGCTATATAAAGCTTGCGTCCTCCGAGCTGTTTCTGAACAGGCTCAAACAGGGCATAAGCGGCAGCGTCAAGAAGCGTGATTTCTCTGCCCGTGAGCTTTACAGCACCTTTAACCTGCTGATAGAGAAAAACCTCTTTACCTATCACTATCAGCCGATAGTCGATGCAAGGACAGGAAACATCTTTGCCTATGAGGCGCTGATGAGAACGACCGGCGGCATCAATATGTCGCCGCTGGATATACTGGATGTCGCACAGGCGTATGACAGGCTTTATGATATCGAGCTTGCGACCCTGTTCAATAACCTGCGCATCCTCTCCGAGAACCCTACTGCCTTCTCGGGTCACAAGCTGTTTTTAAACACTATCCCCGGAAACTTCCTTGCACCGGATGACTATGACCGCTTTATGGACAGCTATCACGAGTTCTTCGGTCAGCTGGTGTTCGAGATAACCGAGCAGGACACTATCACCGACGATGAGCTGAACCTTATAAAGCTCCTCTCCGACGAGAGCGGCAGCGTCCAGATAGCGGTAGACGACTACGGAACAGGCCACTCCAATATAGTCAACCTCCTCAGATATGCCCCGCAGGTGCTCAAGATCGACCGCTTCCTTATCAGCGGTATAAACAGCGACACCAACAAGCAGAAGGCTGTAAAGACCACGATCGAGTTCGCAAGGCTCAACGACATCAAGGTGCTGGCCGAGGGCGTCGAAACGTTCGAGGAGCTCCAGACCGTAATCGATATGGGGTTTGACTATATCCAGGGCTTCTATACCTCCAGGCCGCAGCCCGAGCCGATAACCGAGATACCCGAGAAGATAAAGAATGAGATCATAGGCGAGAACCTGAAACTTCTCAAATTCGATTCGGACAATCTCCAGGTGTATACCGCAAAGTATGACGAGGTCATCGACGTCATCGAGCTGATGATGAAGAGGTATAAGTTTATAAACATCATTGGCGGAAATGTAAAGCTTGTAGGCGAGAAGGACAATACCGTCGATATGATAATCAAGATAGCCGACGGAGTAAATACCAATATCACCCTTGAAAATGTCAATATCAAGGGCGCTGTCGAAAGCACTATCCAGCTTGGCAAGGGCTCGAACACAAAGATCACCCTTGTGGGCGACAACACACTGAACAAGGACGGCATCTATGTGCCCGAGAGCGCTTCGCTGAGAGTTACGGGCGACGGTAATCTCACCGTTCTCAACAACCGCAATTTCAGCATAGGCATAGGCACCAATATGAACGACCCCTACGGCAATATCACCTTTGACGTGGGCGGCCATATCAGGGTCGTTTCCACGGGCGACAAGGTCTGCGCTATCGGCGGCGGAAAGATATCAAATTCCTATATCAGGTTCATAAGAGGCACCTATGACATCAAGTGCAGAGGAATGTGCAGCGTCGTTATAGGCAGCGGAAACGGAGCTGCCGACATACGCATCGACAAGGACGTGGATATGACCGTCTTCGGCAATTCCGCAAACTCGGTTGCGATAGGCGCTGTTATGGGCAAAGCAAATATCCATATCCAGGGCAAAGTCGATGCCACCTCCGACGGCGAGAAGTCGGTGGCTATCGGAAACCTGAGCGGCGACGGACTGATGATAAACATCGAGGATGCAGAGGTGTCCACGACCATCCACTGCGACGACGGCGCTTCTATCGGAAGCATTGAGAGCAGGGGCGAGATAAAGATAAGCGCAAGCACCGTTTCGGCTTACGGCGAGGGAACGAACGTTACCGCTGTGGGCAGCGTTGAGGGCTGTATGTCAACTGTCATCAATTCGGGCTTTGTAAGGACCGAGCTTCTTGCGGCAAACTGTATGGTTATCGGAAGCGAGCTTGACAGGTTCATCGTTGCGGGCGGAAATGTAAACGTGCTGAGCACGGGCGCAAAGCAGGCGATAAACCAGTACGGCGACAAGGTGTATCCCGTTTACTTGAACGCTGAGAGCTTTGAGCGGCAGATAGTTACAGAAAACGGCAGCTATCTTTACAAGGCCGAGAGAGACGAACAGCTCGACAGGCTCTGCGTTTACCTTCCGAAGAAATACACCGTCCCGGGCATTCTGGAAAACTGATATTACAAAGCGAGGTATCATCCGCTATGATACCTCGTTTTTTTACGTTCGGTCTATCAGTACATATTTTTGTACAAAATTTTGCAAAAGGTCTTGAAATCCGTGGAGATATGTGTTATAATAGTAATAATAAAACGAAGATCGGCGCACAATGCCCTGCCGCTTTTTGGCAGCGAGTTATAAAAGTAGGGAGAAAAAGTATGAAATGTCCGTTTTGCAATAATGAAGACACCCGAGTTATCGACTCACGTCCCAGTGAGGGAAAGAAGAGAAGAAGAAGAGAATGCCCGAAATGCGCAAAGCGTTTCACCACATATGAGGTCATCGAAAAGCCGCAGCTCATGGTATATAAGAGAGACGGCTCGTTCGAGCCTTTCGACAGGCAGAAGCTTATAAAGGGGCTCCAGATAGCCGTGAAGAAAAGGCCTGTCAGCGTCGAGGCTATAACAGGGCTCGTGGATGATGTCGAAAACACGTTCGCAAACAAGATGCAGACCGAGACCAACACCAGCGAGATCGGAAACATGGTGCTCAAAAAGCTAAAAAAGCTTGACCAGGTGGCATATGTCAGGTTTGCCTCTGTCTACAAGGATTTCACAAGTGTAGACTCATTCATCCAGCTTATTTCCGAGCTTTCGGACAGATAAAGCAGGAAACATAATAAGAGCGCTCCTCAGAAAGAGGAACGCTCCTTTTTTTGTTTTATCCTCCGACAGGCAGCTTACTCGCCCTCGTAGGTGTAGCCGCCGTCATCCTCGGTATAGCCGTCATCGGTATAGCCGACATCGGTGTAGCCGTCATCGGTATAGCCGCCGTCAAACGCCGCCATAGCCTCCTGCGCTTCCTGCGCTTCCTGCTCTTCCTGCTCTTCCTGCTCCTCGGAAGTCTTTATATCAGGGAAAAACTGCTTCATAAACGCCATGCACACCTTGGCACCGCCTTCGCCGTCAGGGTGCTGACCATAGAAAGCCACCGACGGGTCGGACTCGTCGCAGAGCACCGACGCAAAGTCAAAATAGCTCGCTCCTGCGCTTTCGGCAGTCGTCTTTTCCAGCTCATTGAGCGTCGTTCTTGTGTCCTCCAGCGCCCCCTGATAGTCCTGGGGCGGCGAATTGAACAGGATAACCGAAGCATCCACCGCTCTGAACTGCTCCAGGATAGCAGCGATGTTTGAATTGATAGTGTCGGCGTTGTCGCCCGTTTCCGAGCCGTAAGCACCTGCGCCTATGTCGTTCGTTCCAAAGGCGACTATCGCAAGCTCACAGTTTAAAGACCTGCCCAGCCAGTTTCCGTTCATGGCGCAGTCGCTCGCTCTTGCCCAGCCAAGGCCTGCGTTGTAGAACGCATAGTCAGAGCCGAGGTTCTTTGCTATCCTTGCGGCCCAGAACTCATACTCCATAAAGTCCGTCATACAGCCCTGAGTTATAGAGTCACCGATAGCGGTTATCCTTGCCTTTACCTCACGCTTTGCCCCGATGTAAACAGGCAGCGGTATCTCGTCGGTATACTTGAACACCGCATCCTCCTCGCCGTTTTCGGGGTGTTCGTTCACCGTCGAGGACGTAAGGTTCGACATCTTGATGCAGGGAATATCCTCGCCCTTGACAGTCCATTCCCACACAAGGTAATGCCCCTCGGGCACATCCACGGTCACGGGGTCGCTCCAGAAGGTCTCTCCGCCTGCGACCTCCCTGCTCACGCTGCCGCCGAAGGTCACGGCCTTTTTCTCGCCGTGTTCGCCGTCCACGACCTCTCCGCCGTCATAAACGAACGCCGACTCGATAGTATATTCTCCGCCCGGCTGTCCGGCATAAGCACGGCTGCCGTCATTATAGGTGGAATCGACAGTGTTCGAGAAATAGAAAGCATATTCCAGCTCGCCGTATTCCTCAACAGGCAGATAAGCCCTGTATGTCTTGCCGCCCGACTTTCTTATCATATAGTTGTTTCCCGTGGCAACATAGGTGTTCGACACATAAACGTCGAAATTATTATCCGCCACTATACAGCTCTCAACTATCTTTTCCTGCTTTATCTTGCTGCTCGACTTATCCTTCCCCGAGGACGAAGAAGAGCTCTCGTCCGCACAGCCCGCCAGCATCGCTGCCGCACACACTGCACACAGGACACCTGCAAGCACCTTTCTAAGCTTCATATAAAAAACCACCTCTTTACTGGAGCGCTCCCCTGTTGAACTCGGAAAGCTCGAGCCCCTCGTTCTTTTCAAGCGCCCACCTTATATTCCATTCGCTCGAGAACAGCAGCAGGTAGTTGCCTCTGAAGTCCACCACCAGCTTGGTGTCGCTCGAAAGCTTCAGGCTCTTCGGGTCGATATCCTTATTCTCTATCCAGCGTATATACGAATAAGGCAGACCCTCCTTGAAAAGCTCCACATTATACTCGTTTTTCATCCTGTACTCGAACACCTCGAGCTGGAGCACGCCGACAACGCCGACGATAGCCTCCTCCATACCCGTGTCGGGCTCCTGGAAGATCTGGATAGCGCCCTCCTGAGCGATCTGCGTTATCCCCTTCACAAACTGTTTTCTCTTGAGCGTGTCCTTCTGTCTCACCCTCATAAAATGCTCGGGCGCAAACGTCGGTATCGACTCAAACTCAAAGCTGTTCTTGGGCGAGCATACAGTGTCGCCTATCGAGAAGATGCCGGGGTCGAACACACCGATTATATCGCCCGCATAAGCTTCGTCGATGATCTCCCTCTCGGAAGCCATCATCTGCTGCGGCTGAGAAAGGCGCATCTTCTTTCCACTCTGAACGTGGTACACATCCATTTCCTTGTCAAACTTGCCCGAGCACACCCTCATAAAGGTGAGCCTGTCACGGTGCGCCTTGTTCATATTGGCCTGTATCTTGAAAACGAAGGCGGAAAACTCGGGGTCAAACGGGTCGATAAGGCCTGATGTGGAGTTTCTTGCGGTAGGAGATGTGGTCATCTCCAGAAAGTTTTCCAAAAACGGCTCAACGCCGAAATTAGTCAGCGCCGACCCGAAGAACACAGGCGAAAGCTCTCCCCTTCTCACCTTTTCAAGGTCAAACTCATAGCTTGCTCCGTCAAGCAGCTCTATATCCTCGCTAAGTGTTTCGTGCAGCTGCTGCCCCAGCACATCATCAAGCGCCGGGTCATCAAGGCTTACCTCCTGCATAGCTATCTTATGCTTTCCGAAAGCCATTTCCGAATCGGGGATAAACGAGATTATGCTCCCCTTGTCACGCACATACACACCCTTGAAATCCTTGCCCGAGCCGATAGGCCAGTTCACGGGATAGGTCTGTATGCCCAGCTCCGACTCTATCTGCTCCATAAGGTCAAATGGGTTTCTCGAATCTCTGTCCATCTTGTTTATAAACGTAAAAATAGGTATATGGCGCATAACGCAGACTTTGAAAAGCTTTCTTGTCTGGTTCTCGACACCCTTCGAGGCATCTATCACCATCACCGCCGAATCCGCCGCCATGAGCGTGCGGTAGGTGTCCTCCGAAAAGTCCTGATGTCCGGGCGTATCCAGGATGTTTATGCAGTAGTTGTTATACTGAAACTGCATGACCGAAGACGTTACCGAGATACCTCTCTGCTTTTCGATCTCCATCCAGTCCGAGGTAGCGTGTCTTGCGCTCTTTTTTCCTTTAACAGCACCTGCCTGAGCGATAGCTCCGCCGTAAAGCAGGAATTTCTCCGTCAGTGTTGTCTTACCTGCGTCGGGGTGAGATATTATCGCAAAGGTGCGCCTTCTTTTTATCTCTTCTTCAAGTGTTGACATAAACCGTCCTCCAGATCCGTTGATATCGGCGCCCTGCGTCAAAAGAGCAGGGTCATCCATGTTACTAAATGATTATAGCACATTTTTCTTCCGATTGCAAGCGCCTGTTTAATATGCCCGGTCACATTATGCAAATTATGCGCACACAAAAAAACCGGCGCTCTCTCCGATAAGGAAAGCCGCACCGGTTCTTTGTGGTCAGTTGTCCGCTGGCTCATAAAGGTCTCATCACTTGAACTGTGTCCAGGCATAATACCTGTGGCAGCTCGGGCATCTTACCCTTGCGTTGCCAAGCTCCTTGTAGTCAGTGGCATTCAGATTTGAAAGCTGACGGAACGCATGATTGCATCCGGGACACTTTTTGCCCGTGATCTTTGCTACTATCTGCATATAAAGCACCATAGAGCCGGAGGAGCCGCCTCCGCCGTTTACATTCTCAAGATCATTGATCTTTATCATCTCATCGACCTCATTCCTTACTTCATTTCTGATTTTTTTCATCATACTGATCACTCCCTGAAAGACTTTGTTTCCTTTTTTGCTTTCGTTTATGTATACGATGGGAGCAGGACAGATGGCAACTGTTCATAAAATATTTACAAGCAACCATTGCCGCACCGGTTTTTTCAGGCTAAACCTGCCTCTATACACATTATATCATAATGAGGGGCATGGTGTCAACAGGAAAAAACAGCTTTTAAAAAGCTCACTCAGCTGCCGCCTGCGGATAATGGAGATAATATAAAGTCAGGTGATAAAAAAGTCAAAAATTATTTAAAATTGTATTGACAAACCGTGGCGATTCGTGTAGAATAAATATGGGTAATTATTTGTATAATTTGTTGTTTTACCTGAAAGGGGAAGGAAATGGACCAGGACGGACCTAACCGAAGTCTAGGAAGATTCTTTTTAAGAGCAGGGCTCAGGCTGATGGGGGTAAGAGACCCCGAAAAACGTGCCGCCGTGACCGAGGAAGAGATCATGCTTATGGTCAATGAGGTCGGAGAAAGAGGCGCTATCGAGGAGAGCCAGGCTCAGATGATAGAGAATATCTTCGATTTTGACGACATAGAGGTAAGAGAGGTGATGACACACCGCACCGAAATGACGGCTATCGAGGATACACAGCCTGTTACAGAGGCTGTCAGACTGATACTTGATGAGGGCTTTTCAAGGATCCCCGTTTTTCATGGGAACAATGACAATATCTGCGGCGTGGTCTTTGCAAAGGACCTGCTCAGGCTGGTGCTGGACGGCTCCGACAAGGATGCGCCGGTGAGCACCTTTATGAGGGATATAATGTTCGTTCCCGAAAGCAACAAATGCGGCGAGCTTTTCGAGCAGTTCACCCGTGAAAGGGTGCAGATAGCTGTGGTCGTTGATGATTACGGCGGAACGGCAGGCATCATCACGATGGAGGACCTGCTTGAAACGATAGTCGGCAGCATTCAGGACGAATATGACGACGAGACCGAGGAGATAGAGCAGAACGAAGACGGCACGCTCGATATCCTGGGGAGCGCCGGGTGCGAGGACGTTCTGGAGCGGCTGGGGCTAAAAAGCGATGCCGGATACGATACGATAGGCGGCTTTGTCACCGACCTGCTGGGGCATATCCCCGAGGACGGCGAAAGAGCGCAGCTTGAATGGGAGAACGTTATCTTCCGTATCCTTGAGGTCAGGGATAAAAAGATAGTCCGCCTGAGAGCAGAAAAAAAGAGCGGACAGTAAAACGATATGTTCATAACTTTACACCTGTAAAAATGCTGAGATAACGGGGTCCGGGGCAAAGTCCTCCCCCATCATCTCTCTGGGCTTGCTGTGTGCGAATACACACAGCAAAGCGAGGGCTTTAAGGCAAAACGTGGTGTGACAAGCAAATGAACATATAAGGAGATAAACACAGATCTTTCAGTGAGGGTATTTAAGGTGAGAGGAACATTTATTAAGAGATCTCTTCTTTGTTCGGCGATAGCTGCCATGCTGCTTTGCGGCTGCATGGACGCACAGCAGGCGCCTTATGAGGAAAAGGTCACGGTCGGCACACACAAGGCCGCCGAAAAGGTCGAAAAGGCTCAGAACGGGCACAGCGAGCCCGAAGAGTCCTTCAATATCCCAAAGACCGCAGCTTATGTTACGGGCAATATGAGCAAGGACCAGCAGCGTCAGCTTTGCAGGGTGATAGAGGGGATAACGGATTTTCAGGAGCATATAAATATCGACGGCAGCATCATCGGACGTTCCGATATCAACGACTTTATAAGCATCGTTCTCTCACAGATGCCTTATATCGACTACATCGGACAGGAGTATACGATAAGTGTTGACCAGAACGAACAGATAACCTCACTCTCACTCAATTATACAAAGACAAAGCAGCAGGCCGAACAGGAAAGAGAGCTTCTCGATGAGAAGCTCGACGAGATATGCAGTGAAGTCAACGACGGTTGGTCGGATTATAAAAAGGTGCTTTTCTTCCACGACAAGATAATAGATATCTGCCGTTACAACGAGGCAGGCCTTTCGCCGCATTCGGCTTACGGATGTCTGGTGGAGGGTCAGGCGGTGTGCGAAGGCTATGCAAAGGCAATGCAGCTGCTGTGTACACGGGAGGATATCGAGTGTATCTGCGTAAGCGGTTACGCTACGGACGAGTCGGGACCGCAGCCGCATATCTGGAACAAGATAAAGGTCGACGGCGTGTGGGCAAACTTTGATGTCACCTGGGACGACCCGATAACGATGACAGGCTCGCCTTACAGAAGATATGACTTTTTCGGGCTGACGGATGAGGAGATCGGTGCAAGCCATGCGGCAGACAAGAACCGCTTTGCGGATTTTCCCGTGTGCGACAGCGATGACCTCAATTATTACCGCAGGACGGGCTTCTATTATGACGGAACTACGTCGGCTTATGACGTTATGAGCTATGCGGTGCTGTCCTCGATGGCGGACGGCGACTATGCCGCAAGGATAAAGTGTGCGGATACCGACCTTTATAATCAGGCGATAAGCGAGATCTTCGAGGATCATTCGGGAGCAGGCGCCGCTATTTACAGCATCCTTTACGATGCGGTATCGCAGACAGGCTCGGGCTGGTCTTCAAATGAGTTCGCCTTTGCAAAGAACGACAGCTTCTGTACACTGACAGTGTTCTTCAGATGATGCGGTCTATTGTAAAAAAAGTATAAAATGTGTTGAAATTTCAGTTGTTTTGTGTTATACTAGTTGTTAGTCACATAAAATAAGGAAGGAATGTTTATTCTTATGAGCAGTACTACCAAGCAGAAATCTTCGGCAGGAAAGAACGTCTTTATCTTCTTTCTTGTGTTCATCATTCTTGAAGCTCTGGTGCTTTTCGGCATAGGCCGTGTTTTCAAGAACAAGGACGTTACCCCCAGCATAGCAGGATACAGCCTCTATCTTATGGATTCGTCCGCTATGGGCGACAGCGTTCCCCAGGGGTCGCTCGTCATAGCATCGAATATGACGCCCAGCGTTGACAAGATAGGTGATGCGGTCGTTTGCGAGAACGTTCCCGGCATAGGAACGAGCGTGTTCAGACTTGCAGAGATAACCCAGACAGAGGACAAGACAGGTGTAAATTACACCATTTATCAGGAGAACGACCCCCAGAAGCAGTACACCGTTAAGGCAAAGAACATCGTGGGTATAGCCTCCAGCTATTATATGACAGCCGGAAAGGTGCTCAATTTCGTTATTTCCAAGTTCGGCTTTATCGTTTGTCTGGCAGTTCCGCTTTTCCTTATGATAGTTCTCGAGCTAATCATTGCGATAGCAACAGGCGGCTCCTATGAGGAAGACGACGACGAGGATGAGGACGAGGCGTTTGAAAGGGACGACAAGAGCGAGAACGTCAGCCTTGATGATTTCCTGTTCGGCGGTCAGAACGAGGGCGAGCAGATAGCTCAGCACCGCAGACACGAGGAGCAGGCAGCTGCCGAGCAGCAGGCATTTGCACAGCAGAACGCTCAGCCGGTACAGCAGGTACAGAACAGTTATCAGCAGCCCGAGCCTGTCAAGGAGCCCGAGCCCGCATACACAAGACCCGAGCCCGTACAGCCTGCCGCAGAGCCTGTGACCAATTTCAGCACGAACGCTCTTTCGGACGACAGCGACCTCAGACTTGATGTTTCGGCGCCGGCAAGAAGACCTGCCGCAAGACGCAGACACAGAACAACGGCATCGAGAGCAAGGACAGCAGCTCCCAGAACTCAGGCACAGAGCGGCACATCGACAAACGCATCCCAGTCGCTCGAGGACCTGATGAAGCTTATGGAGCAGGAGCAGCAGAAGCTCAAGGATCAGATAAACAACAATAAATGATGTGCTCGCCGCACGGCTTTGATAAACAACAAATGATGTGCTCGCCGCACGGCTTTGACGTTCAGTACAGAGAACGAACTATCGGTTTTGTTTCTCGGTGACTCTCATTTTGCTGTGGCTTTCAATGAGGGAACGTTTATAAAACAAAGAAAAACAAAGAAACCCACTAGGTTCTGAACTGACCCCAAAAAGTTAGA
>DFEO01000034.1 GCA_002368715.1 Ruminococcus sp. UBA3800 | reverse complement strand
GTAAAGCTCAACCGCACATTCGGATTTGTGAGGCTTGACGAAAACGGGCAGGATGTGTTTATCCCGGGAAGGTTCCTGCTCGGGGCTATGCCAGGGGATATCGTCGAGATAAAGCTCAAAAAGAGCCGGGGCGAATCTCCCGAGGGTATCGTTGTGAGGATAAAGGAGGAGAAGTTCAGCCGCTTTACCGGTGAGATCGTTATGACCGAGGACGGGCTTATGGTGTCGCCGGACCAGATGTCGAACACCCCTGTAAGATTTGACAACCCTATGGGGATAGAGGTCTATGAGGGTGACAAGGTGCTTGCACACATAACACGCAGGGGCGAGAGCCACCGTGACCACGAGTGTGAGCTTGCGGCAAATTTCGGGAGCTCTCAGAAAGCGGCTGTATGTGCGCTCAGCATATTGGAGATGAACGGCCTGACTCCCGTTTTCCCGAACGAAGTGATCTATGAAGCCAGGATGGCAAACGATGAGCATTCGGTAAGAGACGGGATAGAGGGCAGACTTGACCTGAGAGATAAGCCTATCTTTACTATCGACGGTGCCGACACCAAGGATATTGACGATGCGATAAGCGTTGAGAGGGACGGCGACGGCTATCTGCTGGGTGTTCACATAGCCGATGTTTCGCACTATGTCAAGGCAAAGTCAGCGCTTGACAATGAAGCTTTCAGGAGAGGGACAAGCGTTTACTATGCAAACCGTGTGATACCTATGCTCCCGAAGGAGCTTTCAAACGGGATATGCTCTTTGAACCCTCAGACAGACCGTCTTGCGTTCTCCTGCCTTTGCAGGCTGGACAAAAACGGTGTGATACGCTCGTTCAGATTTGTAAAGAGCGTGATAAGGTCGAGAGTAAAGGGCGTTTACAGCGAGATAAACGAGATGCTCGACGGCTATACATCAAGGGCTCTGGCTGAAAAATACAAAGAGGTCTATGACAGGCTGCCGCTTATGAAGGAGCTTGCGGATATACTGGCGGCCAATGTTAAAAAGCGTGGAGCACCGCAGCTTGAGACCGTGGAGACCAAGCTGATAATAAATGAGGATATCTGTGTGGGTGCCGAGCCCAAACAAAGGGGCGAGAGCGAGGAGCTTATCGAAAACTTTATGCTTATCGCTAATGAGTGTGCGGCAAGGTTTGCAGCCGAGAACTCGCTGCCCTTTGTTTACAGAGTCCACGAGATACCGGGAGAGGACAAGACAACAGCTTTGAAGGAGCTGCTGACCAAGCTGAATATCCCGTTCAAATTCGGAGAAAAGCCGACTCCTGCGGATATGCAGAAGATACTCGAAAGTGCTAAGGGTACGGAGCTTTATCCGACAGTGAACAATATCGTGCTGAGGAGCATGACAAAGGCTAAATACAGCACTGAGCCTGTTGGGCATTTCGGGCTGGCGCTTGCGGACTATGCTCATTTCACCTCACCGATAAGGCGCTATCCCGACCTTGCCATACACCGGATAATGAGCGAAAGACTGTCGGGAACATCAGTCTCCGACTGTCAGAGCAGGTTCAACAAGTTCGTTTATGCGGCTGCCGACCAGGCCACAAAGACCGAGCTCACCGCTATTCAGACCGAGCGTGACTGTGAGGACTGCTATAAAGCGGAATTTATGTCGCAGCACATAGGTGAGGAGTTTGACGGAAGGATAGTTTCCGTTGTTACGCACGGGATCTTTGTGGCGCTCGACAACACCTGCGAAGGGCTTGTGAGAAACGAGAGCCTGCCTGACGGCGAATATGACCTTGATATGCTCATAAGTCTTACCGACATCCGCTCGGGACGAAGCTTCCGTGTGGGCGACGCCGTAAGGGTAAAGGTTACAAACGCAAATGTAAACTCAGGAAAGATCGACCTTGAGCTTGTTTAAATAACGCAGTATACAAAAAGCGGTGCCTCACCCGGTTGTGGAGAGGCACCGCTTTTTTGTTTGGTGCTGTTACCCTTAAAAAAGCAGCGCTCTGCCGCCAAAGCAGAGTGCTGCTAAAAAACAAAACACGGTTCAACGCTGAAGGTGCTGGTCAATAAGGCTCTCTATGCGCTCGGGCGAGCTGAGGTCTATCTCTCTTATGACCTTTCTCAGCGGAAGCACCTTTGAGGGTGCGACCGAGAACATATCCACATCCATTGCAAGGAAAAGCTCGGTGAGCGACAGATCGGAAGCAAGCTCGCCGCACAGGATAACTGGTATACCGTTTTTATGTGCGCTGTCGCAGACTATCTTTATCATCCTGAGCACAGCCGTACAATTCTCAGGCTTTATGCGGTCATACTTGACACTGTTTTTATCAAGTGCCAGAGTAAACTGTTCAAGATCCGTAGTTCCGATAGAAAGAAAATCCGCTTCCTTTGCAAGAAGATCGCTTGTCATAACGGCTGCCGGAGTCTCGATGACAGCACCTATGCGGATATTCTCGTCAAACGGTATCCCCTCTTCACGAAGCTTGTCCTTGACCTCGCTGATTATCGCTCTGGCCCTTCTGAACTCGCCTATGTCGATTATCATAGGCAGGACTATCGACACCTTTCCGTATGCGGAGGCACGGAGTATCGCTCTTATCTGGCTCCTGAAAACATCCTGCAGCTCCAGGCACACCCTTAACGACCTGTATCCGAGAGCAGGGTTTCGCTCGGGCTTCATACCGAGTATCTGCGCTATCTTCTCAGCGCTCACATCATATGTAAGGAGCATGACCTCCTTGCCCTTCATATCCTCCACAGCTCTGCGGTAATTATAAAAAAGCGTATCCTCAGAGGGGAAAACGCTCTCTCCGAGATAAAGAGCTTCACTGCTGAAAAGGCCAATGCCGCCTGCATCGTTCTCGATGACCTTTTCGACCTGACTAAGCTGTATCGCATTTGCCATAACGCCGACTTTTCTGCCGTCGATAGTTTCATTTTCAAGGCCGACCAGCATCTGGAGCATCTCATGCTTGCGCTCCTCAGACTTGTTCATCTCCCTGACCCTTTCGGCGGTCATCTCATCCGGCTCTATATAAAGCACTCCGTCATAGCCGTCTACAATGGCTTCCCTGCCGTCGAGCTCCTCAGTCAGCTCCTCCCCCAGACACACGATACATGGAACGTTCATACTCTTTGCAATGATAGATGCGTGCGAGGTGACAGACCCGGCTGCGGTGCAGATGCCGACGATCTTTGAACGGTCGAACATCATCGTCTCCGAGGGCATGATCATATCAGCACAGATTATCGTGCCGGGAACTATTTCCGGCTTCGAGATCTTGGCATTCAGAAGGTGCCTTATGATGCGGTCGCTGATGTCACGCACATCCATAACACGCTCTCTCAGATACTCGGACCCGTTCTGAGCAAGCTCTTTTATAAGCCCGGCAGCTGCCATAGAAACAGCATACTCCGCATTATAGCCCTTGTTCTTGATAAACTTTGCGACGCTTGAACCGAACTGGTCGTCATCCAGCATTACCTGATGGATAAAAAAAATCTGAGCGTTCTCTTCGCCAAGGCGCTCCAGCGCTTCGTCATAAAGCTCGTCAAGCTCGACAGAGGAGGCTGCCTTTGCAACAAGAAAGCGCCTCATCTCAAGGTCGGTGTCGCTGACCTTGTATCTTCCTATATCAAGCTCGTCTCTCTGATAATAATATACAGTTCCTCTTGATGCGGCAGCAACAACAGGTGTTCCATTGATTATTTTCATAGCTTTCCTTCTTTCTGACAGACCAAGAGATACACTTTCACCTTAAAGATCTTATCCTTTCTGCGGTGTCGGTCCTGCTTTTTTATTCCTGCCTTTTAAAAACAGCGGCACCATAGCTCCGGCCCACATCACAGCAAACATCACTCCAAGACTAAGATAACCGAAGCCCACATAGTCGAACACCTTTGAGATCAGCTTTGAAATGACGGTCCCCGAGAGGGAGCCTGCCTTGACAAAGCGCCTGATGAGCATATCTCTGACGATGAAAAAGAACGACCCCGAAAGCAGGAATATCACAGTATATATCCTGAACGTTGTATAGATCCTGAGCCCACGCTTGTGTCTGAGGATAGCATAGGAGACCAGCAGAACACAAAGCATCGCCGAGATGATCACCAGTGTTGCGGTCTTTGTCAGGGTCTTGCCTATGGTCAGCAGCTCATCCTGCTTTTCGTTAAAGCGCTCCGCAGTACGGTTATACTTATTGACCTTTCTGACAACTATCGACTGATACTTATAGAAGGACGAACTGAGCTTTCTTCCCGTCACATATTCTATAAGCTGGCGGTTCTCATCGATAACATCGGTATACTCCGAGATGTCTATGGTAGGCATATAGCCTGTTTTTGCGACATATTTTACAAACTTGTCCAGATAGCTGCGAACAAAGCCCGTAACATCCAGCTCGTTCATTATAGCTTCAAGCTCTTCATCCGAGAATCTGACATTGTAACGCTCTCTCAGCTCATCGCCGAGCATTTCTGCGATCTTTGCATCTACCGATTTTC
>DFEO01000120.1 GCA_002368715.1 Ruminococcus sp. UBA3800 | reverse complement strand
CGCCGTTGCAGTCGAGGATGTCGATATAGTGTATCTCATCGAAATAATGCTTGAGCGCATAGGCAGAATACACCTGTGTGACACCGGGGTCAAAGCCTGTGCCCAGAAGTGCGGTCAGACCGGCCTTTCTGAACTTCTCGTCATACGCCCACTGCCAGCTGTAATCAAAATAGGCGGTGAAGCCCTTCTCCTTGCAGCGCTTCTCATAGACCGCCCTCCACTCCGGGTCGTCGGTGTCCTCGGCCTCATAGTTTGCGGTGTCGATATAATTTGCTCCGCACTCGAGGCAGGCATCCATTATCGTCAGATCCTGATACGGCAGCGCAACGTTCAAGACCGTATGGGGCTTATACTCCTTCATCAGTGCCACGAGCGAGTCAAAGCTGTCGGCATCCACGGGAGCCGTGGTTATAACAGCCTTTGTCTTGTCCTTCAGCTTGTCAGCAAGCGCCTCACACTTTGAAACTGTCCTGCTGGCTAAAAGTATCTCTGTAAAAAGAGGGTTCTCGCAGCATTTGTAGATAGCAACGGTGGCAACGCCGCCGCAGCCTATAACGAGTAATTTCATATCTTTGTCCTCCTTGGATTATTATGTTTAGCTGAATATGTGATCGGGTTTTTCTCCGTTTTTGCGCCGGGTTTTACTATCGCCTGTTATTTTGATATCAGCTTTATGAATTTCTTATCGTTCATCTGTTCGTTTGTTATATATTCTCCGTCACAAAACAGAGCATAGGTCGTTATCGGAGTAGGAGCGCTCTGAGCCGCTGCCCTGCTTTCAAGATGCACAGCCTTGAAGCTCACTCCCTGTGCCTTTGCTGTCTGTTCAACTATCGGAACATACTTCGCATTGAACGGACACTGGTTCGTGTAGTAGAGCACATATCCTTTCTCGTCAGTATAGGGCTTTCGGGCGCAGTCCTTGAACCCCGGCTTGTCTGCGTTTTTGTCAAAGGGCAGATACCACAGCTGGATGCCGTTGTCCGCCTCATCGCAGACCTCAAAGCCCTTGTATCTAAGATACTTAGGATCAGCGAGGAAAGGCTTTTTCTTTGCGGCAGAAAGTATGCACAAGCCTTTCTTTCCCTTTTGCTTGCTGTCTTTGATACACTCGTTCAGAAGGTCGTTCGAGTAACCGTGTCCTTTGAAGGAGCCGGATACCCACAGGCAGTCTATATACATATATCCGTCTGCATTTATCGGGTTCCAGGCGTTCTCGGCAGGAATGTATTCGATAAAGCATTTTCCTCTCTCGGCGCTTTTAAGAAAGACCAGACCTTCATCAAAACGCTCCGAGAGCCACGCTTTCTTTGACGATACCTGAACGTCCTTATTATTTGAGATAGCGCAGCAGATATGCTCGTTGTCGATATTTTCTTTTGTGACTCTGATGTATTCCATACACTATGTCTCCTTTATCTGATCGTTCTTCCCTCTTCCTCCTCAAGCAGATCCTCAACATACTTCGGCAGCATAAATGCTCCCCTGTGAAGGTTCACGGTATAGTACCATGTCTCGATATGGCGTTCACGCCAGCGTTTTGCGTCAAGGTCGTTCAGCGGGTGGTACTTCTTGCTTGCAAAGCCGAACAGCCAGTAGCCCGACGGGCAGGTGGGGATATGCGCCTGATAAACACGGCTTATCGGGAAGCTTCTGAAAGCTTTCCGGTGCATCGCCCTACACGTCTCTTCGTCCTCGTCAAAAAACGGCGAGCCGTGCTGATAGACCATTATGCCGTCATCGTGGAGCGCCCTGAAGCAGGAGCCATAAAACTCCTTTGTAAAAAGGCCTGCCGTGTGTCCCAGAGGATCGGTGGAGTCGTTTATTATCAGGTCATACTCATCATGCTTGCCCCTTAAAAAGCGAAGGCCGTCACGGTAATGGAGCCGGACACGGGGATCATCAAGACCCCTTGCATTGTCGGGAAAGAAATCACGGCAGACGTTTACGAACATTTCGTCAGGCTCCACCACGTCGATAGTTTCTATCTCGTCATAATAGGAAAGCTCTCTTGCAACACCGCCGTCGCCGCCGCCGATGACCAGCACGTTTTTTACATTCGGGTGGACAGCCATAGGCACATGAACTATCATCTCGTCATAGGTGAACTCGTCCTTTTCTGAAAATATCACCGAACCGTCAGACGTTATGAACCTGCCGAACTCCTCCGAGTCGAACACATCTATCCTCTGAAAGTCGCTCTCTCCCGTAAAAAGCTGCTTTTCAACTCTTATAGACATTTTCACATTCTGTGTATGATATTCGGAAAACCAGTAATTCATGGTTTATCCCTCCGTTATTTTAATACATTCAGCCTCTCCAGACTGCCGTCCTCGGGACCCTGCATAGAGCAGCCCTTTTCCTTGGCAAAGAGAGTGTAGTCTATTATCTGCTGTGTTATCATCTCTCCGGGCGCCAGGATAGGGATCCCCGGAGGATAGCACATAACGAACTCGCCGCATATGCGTCCTGCGGTCTGCCTTATCGGAACGAGCTCCTTCTCCGAATAGAATGCCTTTTGCGGTGTTGCCGCAACTATGGGAGTTATATACTCAGCGTTATGCTGGAGCGACACAGGCTTTGAATAGAGCCTCTTTATATCCTCAAGGGCTCCCACCAGCCTTTCTATCTCCTGTATCCTGTCGCCTATGGAGATATAAGCAAGGATGTTTCCGATATCACCGAACTCTATCTGGATATCGTATTCGTCCCTTAAAAGGTCGTAGACTTCAATTCCTGTAAGGCCGATGTCTCTTGTATATACCGAAAGCTTTGTAACGTCATAATCAAAAATACTGCCGCCGTTGACAAGATCCTTGCCATAGGCATAATAGCCGCCTATCGAATTTATCTCGTCCCTTGCATACTGAGCCATTTCCGCCACCTTCTTGAAGGACTCACGCCCCCTGAGCGCCAGGTTCCTCCTCGAGATATCAAGGCTTGAAAGCAGAAGATATGAAGCCGAGGTGGTCTGTGTGAGGTTTATTATCTGCTCGACATAACGTGTGTTCACGTTCTCGCCAAGCAAAAGAAGCGAGCTCTGCGTAAGGCTGCCGCCCGATTTGTGCATAGACACAGCCGCCATATCCGCCCCTGCCTCCATAGCGGAAACAGGAAGCTCATCATTGAACGAAAGGTGTGTGCCGTGAGCTTCATCCACCAGCACCATTATCCCGTGCTCGTGTGCTATGCGCACGATCGAACGCAGGTCCGAGCATATGCCGTAATAGGTGGGGTTGTTGACAAAGATAGCCGAAGCATCGGGGTTTTGTTTTATCGCCTGCTCCACAAGAGACAGCTCCATCCCCAGCGCTATCCCGATATGTGCGTCAACATCCGGGTCAACGTAAACAGGCTCTGCTCCGCAAAGGACAAGCGCATTTATAACGCTGCGGTGAACGTTTCTCGGCAGGATTATCTTGTCTCCCGCCTTGCAGGCTGTAAGTATCATGCTCTGCACCGAGGATGTGGTGCCTCCCACCATAAAATAAGCGTGGGCAGCCCCGAAGGCATCGGCAGCCAGGTTCTCGGCATCGAGTATAACAGAAACAGGGTGACACAGGTTGTCCAGCGGCTTCATAGAGTTGACATCAAGGCTGACACACTGTTCTCCAAGCAGCTTGACAAGCTCGGGGTTTCCCCTTCCTCTCTTGTGGCCGGGAACATCAAACGGCACGACCCTCTGTCTTCTGAATCTCTCCAGCGCTTCATAAACAGGCGCTGACTTCTGGTTTTCTATATTCATTTTCTCTATCTCCAAAAACAAAAATGCAGATGATAAACATCACCTGCACTGTCGGAAAAAGCTATGGTATGATAACGCAGATATCTGCTGCGTGTCTGACATACGGGGCATTCGCCGATTATATTGACCGTTTCACAAGTGATGCTGAATCAAAGCGGCCTTGGCAAGACCGGATTATCATCTTATAAAATTAGAGCCTTCGGCACATAAGCAGCCTCTGCACTCAATCAATAGTTCGGCTTTCGACCCGCCTGTCCGTCCGGGCTTGGCTCTCGGGTCCTGTGTCCCGAAAGCGGTCATAAAACTGCTGCTCTCACAGCAAACCAATTATAACACAACCCGTCCGTTTTGTCAAGAAAAACACAAAACGCTTCGCCCTGTAAAAAAACGGATGCTCCGCCATGTGACAGGAGCACCCGTTCTTTGTGTTTTTGCTTAGTTTTTGAATATCTCAACATCGCCCGATGAGGTCTCGATGTTCAGTTCATTGTCTGATGTTCCGCAGGTATAGCTCTCGTCGCCCGTTTTGGTAAGGGGCAGCTCATAGCTGACTTCACCCGAGGAGGTGTCTATTTCCGCCTTGAAGGCTGCGTCCTCCGGCAGATAAAGCTTTACATCTCCCGATGATGCCTCGATGTCTGTTTTTGCAGGGGTCTTCTCAAGCCTTATCGAATGGTCGCCCGAGGAAGACTCGGTATTCAGCTTTTTGGTCTGACCTGCCTTTATCTCGATATCTCCCGAGGAGGTCTCGGCGCTTATAGACTTGCTCTCGCCGCTCTGCTCTATGAACACCTCGCCCGAGGATGCCTCGGCGGAGATAGTGTCCGCCTCGCCGCTGAAGCTTATGTTTCCCGAGGATGTCTCCGCCTCGAACTTTCCTCCTGCGCTCCCGCTGAACCTGACATCGCCCGAGGACGCTTCCATATAAACGCTCTTTGCGCTTATGCCGTCGGCATTCATATCAGCCGAGGATGCCTCCGCCGAAAGCTTTTTAAGCTCGACACCGTCCGGAAGGGTGATCTCCACCCTTTTCTCCGAGGTGCTGTCTACCCTTTCTCCCGAAGCGCAGAACTTGACATAAAGCACACCGTCATTGACCCAGGTGTGGACCTTTTCCTCGTCGGAAAGATCGTCCTTGCAGGTCTCCTTGACAGTCACCTTCGTCCCCTTTGCGCTGACGATATCCACGTAGCCCGATGCCCATTCTATATCCACAGTTTCGATCTTCTCGTCCGTTTCAAGATCACCTGCGGTGTATTTGTCGGCATTTTTATATGTGCCGATAGATGCCGAATTGAAAAAGCCGAATGAGCAGGAGCACATACCCGTCATAGATGCAGCCATCACTGCTGCTGTCAAAACCGAAAATCTCTTCATTTTTCTTTCCTCCTGTTTCTGTTTGCTATAAATCCTATTCCCGCAAATATCAGTGCCAGCAGCATCAGGACTGCTCCGAAGAGGATATTTGTCCCGAAAACATATCTGTCGCTGTCTGTCCGGATATAGAACGAAGTGCTGTTTGCCGATAAGTCCAGAAGGAGCTCGTGGATGAACATCATCAGACTTGCAGAACCCAGGCAGATGCCCGTTTTGAAAGATCTGTTGAGCTTCAGATAGCGCACTGTCAGGAATATCGTCCACACAAGCCCTATTATCGGCAGCGATATGCGGCCGGCCAGAGAATAGTATCCAAGCCCGAGACCGCCCGTTATGCCTATGCTTATCATCATAAGGACAAACATGACCGTGTCAAGTCCGAGAACGGCCAGCCCCCTGTGGCCGCCCACCCTGGAAGCTATGGGCTTGGATCTTGCCGCAAAGGGCGAGAACACAAGACAGATGCCGAAAAGCGAAGCGGTCGATGCTGTGAAAAACCAGCTGCCGCCGGTTATTATGCACACCACCGCAAACAGCAGCAGCAAGCTTATGCAAAACGACGATAATGTCCACAGGCCTTTGTTTTCGGGCGCAAGCAGCGGTACAGCCACCAGCGACACCGGGATCAGCATCGCCGCCAGAACGATGAAGAACCAGCCTGCTCCGCCCACGGCAAGATTGACTATCAGGCAGATAAGGACCGGCAGCATAAAGATGCCTGCGATAATGGTCCCTGCCACCGCACTGCGGCGCTTAAAAAACTTTTTCTGCGAATCGAGCGCTTCGTTCTTTTCGGCAGCGATCACCTGCTCGATCTCCTCTCCGGAGCGCAGGCTCTCAAGATAGCTGCTGCATCCGTCACACTCTCCGAGATGCTCCTCAACTGCCGTTTTGCTGCTCGGGCTGCATATGCCGTCCTGATATAACGGCAGCAGATCTCTTATAAGTTCACATTCATATCTCATTGTTGTCTAACCTCTCTTTTAGTTTCAGCCTTGCACGATGATAAGTGACTCTCGCCCAGGATTCGGTCTTTTTGAAGATCTGTCCTATCTGCTTGAAGGACAGCTCTCCGAAGACCCTCAGCTCGAACACTTCTTTGTACGGCTCTCCGAGATCGTGGAGCGCCAGATGTATCTGAAAGCTCATATCCTTGTCGGTCAGGCGTTCTTCTATGCTCTTGCTGTCGTCGGGGCGGTCCTCCGGGAGCTCTCCTCCGTTACGGGCTTTACGCCGCAGCTCGTCGGTGAAGAGGTTCTTGGCTATGGCGCAAAGCCAGGACAGCTGGTCGGATTCTCCCCTGAAGCTGTGCTTCGAGGTCATCACCTTGAAAAAGGTCTCCTGTGTTATCTCCTGAGCCGTGTCCTTGTTTCCCGCAAGGGTCATCACGAACGAATAGACCTGCATATAATATGTTTCGTATATCTTTCCGAGCGCCTCGTCCACTATCATCGCACCTCCTTTCTTTTGCCTTACACCGGTTAGACGGAGCAAAACCGATTTCGTTACAAAAAAAATAAAAAAATTTTTTCTTTTTTATTTTACACTACATCACTGCCGAAATCAAGAGCAAAAAATATATTCTTTTTTTCACGCAAAAACTTGACAAAAAAATGAAAATACTGTATAATAACATTGTAGGTTAGCTAAGTCTAACTAAAACCGATCATACGACAGGAGAGGATCAAGTGTTTCTGGAAATGAAAAACATAACAAAGCATTTCGGAGAGGGCGAGAGCAGGGTCGAGGTGCTGAAGGGAATAGACCTTGATATCGAGAAGGGAGAGTTCACAGTGCTGCTGGGGCCTTCCGGCTCAGGCAAGAGCACGCTTCTTAATATCATCGGCGGCATCGACAGCTCCGACACGGGGTATATTGCCATAAACGGCGAAAAAACAGCAGATATGAACGAGGCAAAGCTTACCAGATACAGAAGAAAGCACCTGGGCTATATCTTCCAGCAGTATAACCTTATACCCAACCTTAATATAAAGGAAAACGTCGAGGTGGGCGCATATCTCAGCGAGGCTCCGCTGGACGTTGACGAGCTGCTGAAAACGCTTGGGCTTTATGAGCACCGCCACAAGCTTCCGAACCAGCTCTCGGGCGGCCAGCAGCAGAGAACTGCTATCGGCAGAGCCATCGTCAAGAACCCTGATATACTCCTTTGCGATGAGCCTACGGGAGCTCTGGACTATAACACCTCTAAGGAGATACTGAAGCTGATAGCTGAGGTGAATGAAAAATACGGCAGCACCGTTATTATGGTCACGCACAACGACGCAATAAAAAACATGGCAGACAGAGTGGTAAAGCTGCGTGACGGAGTTATCCGCAAGAATTATATAAATGAGACCAAGATCGCCGCAGCAGATCTTGACTGGTAAGGGGGAAGAAAGATGAGAGACCCGCTTATCAGGCGGATACCCAGACAATTTAAGAGCGAGCTTGGAAAGCAGCTTGCGGTCTTTGCGTTTTTCGTTCTTATGATCGGTGCGGTATCGGGCTTTATCATTGCGACCGACAGCATGATAAAGTCATATGATGAAAGCTTCGAGAAGTTCAATGTCGAGGACGGGAACTTTGAGCTTATGCAAAAGGCAGACGATGAGCTGCTCAGCTCCATTGAGGACGAGGGAAAGATAACGCTGTATGAAAACTTCTATAAGCAGGAACAGACAAAGGGATTCAAAAGCAAGCTCCGTATCTTCGGAGAGAGAGACGAGATAGACCTTGTGGACCTGCTGGAGGGAGATATGCCCTCGGGCAGCAGCGAGATAGCCATTGACAGACTTTATGCTCAAAACCACAAGCTTGAAAAGGGCAGCAAGATAAAGTTTGGTCAGAAGACCCTTACCGTAAGCGGCATAGTTGCCCTGTCGGATTACTCGGCGCTGTTTGAAAACCCCTCGGATATGATGTTTGACAACGATATGTTCGGTGTCGGAGTGATGACCGACGAGGGCTTTGAAGCGCTCCGTGACGACCATATCCATTACAGCTATTCCTGGCTTTACGACCACAAGCCAAAGAACGATGAACAGGCCGAGAAAATGAGCGAGGAGCTGATAAAGATCATCTCGGCAAAGGCGCAGCTAACAAACTTTATCCCCGAGTTTTCAAACCAGGCGATAATCTTCACCGGCAATGATATGACAGGCGACCGGACATCCATAATCGTTTTTCTGTATATCACCGTGGTGATACTTGCCTTTGTGTTCTCGATAACTATCGACAGCTCCATAGCCGCCGAGGCAGGCGTTATCGGAACGCTGCGTGCCTCGGGATATACAAGAGGCGAGCTTTTGCGCCACTATCTGATAGTGCCGACACTCACCCTGCTGGCAGGCGCGATAGTCGGAAATGTCCTGGCTTACACCGTGCTTGAAAAATACTTAGCGCAGGCCTATCTGCAAAGCTACTCGCTTACATCCTACAAGGTCCTGTTCAATGCAGATGCGTTCGTTTACACGACAGCTGTCCCTATGGCGATAATGCTTGCGATAAACATTATCACCCTGACAGCAAAGCTGCGGCTGTCACCGCTGAAATTCCTGCGCCGTGACCTCAGCCGCCGCAAAAAGAAAAAGGCATTCCGCCTTAACACGAAAATACCTATAATCACCCGTTTCCGCCTGAGGATAATCTTTCAGAATATGCCCGGGTATATCACGCTGGTGATAGGGTCGTTCCTTGCAAACGCTATCCTGCTTTTCGGAATG
>DFEO01000129.1 GCA_002368715.1 Ruminococcus sp. UBA3800 | reverse complement strand
AACTGGAAATGTATAATCCCTCGGGAAGCGTTAAGGACAGGATCGGAGAGTATATGATCGCTGCCGCCGAGCGTGAGGGAAGACTGAAGCCCGGCAGCACAATTATAGAAGCTACTGCCGGAAACACAGGCCTCGGTATTGCCTTTGCGGCGCTTGGAAAAGGGTATAAGGTGATATTCACCGTACCCACTAAATTCTCCGCCGAAAAGCAGGCTCTTATGAGAGCGCTGGGAGCTCAGGTGATAAACACACCCAGAGCTGACGGTATGCTGGGGGCTGTAAAAAAAGCAGAAGAGCTCAAAGCTGAGATACCGGATTCGATATCTCTTGAGCAGTTTAAAAATCCCAATAACCCTCTTGCTCATTATGAAACAACAGGCAAAGAGATATGGAATGATATAGGCGGCAGGGTGACCCACCTTGTTGCAGGCGCCGGAAGCGGCGGCACTTATACGGGTATCGTGAAATATCTCAAAGAGAAAGACCCTGATGTCAGAGGTGTGCTTGCAGACCCTGAGGGCTCGACTATCGGCGGAGGAGAACACTTTGATTATAACATCGAGGGAATAGGCAATGACTTTATACCTGAGACTATGGACATAGATCTTGTAGATCAGGTGGTAAAGATAAATGACGATGAAGCCTTTGCTGCTGTCGGACAGCTTGCAAGAAATGAAGGCATTATCGCAGGCTCATCCTCGGGGGCAGCGATGGCAGCTTCGATAAAGCTTGCAAAGACCCTTGACAAAGGTGTGATAGTTGTGGTGTTCCCCGACAGAGGAGACAGATATTTCAGCACGGGACTTTTTTAAGATCGGAGAGACACAGGATGATCTATAAGATCGCTTTTGCCAGCAGTGACGGTGAAAATGTCAATGTCCACTTCGGGCAGGCAGACAGGTTTTACATAGCTGAGCTTGACACAGAAAAGGAAGACTATGAGCTGACGGGCAGCATCAGTGTATCGCCCTCATGCCATGGCGGACAGCATGAGGTGTCGGGCTTTGAAAAGGCTGTGAAAGCACTGGATGATGTCAGTGCAGTTGTCGCACAGAGAGCAGGTCCCGGAGCAGTAAAGTTTATTGAAGAAAACGGTATCAGGGTATACCAGATACCGCTGTCTATCGAGCAGGCTTTGTGTCTGCTTATGGAAGAAAAACAATGGGAGGTTGACAAATGGCGATCTCATTTGAGGAACTGACAACTAAGCATCCCTGCTTTGCAAAGGGACCCGAAAGCGGCAACGGACGTATGCACCTGCCGATAAGCCCCAGCTGCAATATCGAGTGCCGCTTCTGTGAGAGAAGCTTCAACACTTATGAAAAGCGGCCCGGAGTGACATCGACAGTGATAACGCCGCAGGAAGCGATCGAGGCGATAAGAAAGGCGCTTGAGCTGTGTCCTGCTATCCATGTCGCAGGTATAGCGGGGCCGGGGGATACTCTTGCGAGCCCTTATGCGCTTGAAACTTTCAGGCTGGTCAAAAAGGAGTTTCCGCAACTTGTAAAGTGTATGAGTACAAACGGTCTTCTGCTTGCCGAAAAGGCACAGGAGGTAATAGATGTGGGTGTTGACTCGCTTACGGTCACTGTGAATGCGGTGGACCCCGAGATAGAGGCTCAGCTCAATGACGGTATAGTCTGGCACGCAAAACACTACACAGGTGTTGAAGCCGCAGAGATACTGATCGAGCAGCAGCTGAAGGGCATACGCCTTATAAGCGAAGCGGGAATAACACTAAAGGTAAATACGGTCTTTGTTCCGGACATAAACGACGGACATATAGAGCAGATAGCAAAGACTGTTGCCGAGGCCGGAGCGGATATGTATAACATTATCCCTCTTATCCCAAACCACAAGCTCAGGCACAGCCGTGAACCTGACTGTATGGAGCTTGAAAGGGCGATACTGAAAGCATCAAAGTATATTGATGTTTTCAGGCACTGCCAGAGATGCCGTGCGGATGCTGTTGGTATCCCGGGCGGAGAAGACTATGGCAGTCAGATCTATATAAACCTGAAAAAGCTGTCGAGAAAAGATACCTTTTCTCACGGCTGAAAAATAAATTAAGTGAGGTAAAGAAAAATGGCGAAAGAACTCAGACAGATAGCGATATACGGAAAGGGCGGTATCGGAAAATCCACCACCACCCAGAACCTTACCGCAGGACTGGTAGAGAGAGGAAACAAGGTCATGGTCGTGGGCTGTGACCCAAAGGCAGACTCTACAAGACTTCTCCTTGGAGGACTTCATCAGAAGACTGTCCTTGACACACTGAGAGATCAGGGCGACGACATCGAGCTGGACGCTATCCTGAAGGACGGCTTTATGGGCACAAAATGTGTTGAGTCCGGCGGACCCGAGCCGGGTGTCGGCTGTGCAGGAAGAGGTATCATCACTTCGATCGGACTTCTTGAAAGACTCGGCGCTTATACCGAGGATCTTGACTATGTTTTTTATGATGTCCTCGGAGACGTTGTGTGCGGCGGCTTTGCAATGCCTATCAGAGAGGGCAAGGCAAAGGAGATATACATAGTTGCTTCCGGAGAGATGATGGCGCTCTATGCTGCAAACAATATCTCAAAGGGTATTGCAAGATATGCACGTCAGGGCGGTGTTCGTCTGGGCGGTATCATCTGCAACAGCAGAAACGTTGACCGTGAGGCTGAGCTTGTAAGAGCCTTTGCAAAGGAGCTCGGCACACAGATGATCCACTTTGTTCCCCGTGACAATGATGTTCAGCGTGCCGAGATAAGAAAGAAGACCGTTATCCAGCATTTCCCTCAGTCAAAGCAGGCTGATGAATACAGAGCACTGGCCGAGAAGATCGAGCAGAACGATATGTTCGTTATCCCCAAGCCCATGACACAGGAGCGCCTTGAGGAGATACTCGTTGAATACGGACTTATGGACAATCTCAATGACGACTACAAGATCTGATAAGGAGAATACTAATGAGTAAAGTCAATTTGAATATACCCGAGGTCGAGATAAGAGAGATAAGGCTCGGCTCGATAACGGGCTTTCAGGGAACGGCAAAGGAGCTTGTGGATGCCTGCTCCGCCTGTTCGGGAAAGCTGAAGGACAAAAACCGTTCCTTCAGCCAGTGCCTTGGCTGCGGCACATCAAACGCTGCCTGCACCCTGACACTTATCCAGGACGCTGCGATAATCTCTCACGGTCCTGTGGGCTGCTCGACCTGTCTTCACGATTTTGCATTTACATATCGTGTGAACGCATATCTCAGACAGCTTGAGCACCCGACTCAGAGAAAGATATATTCCACCAATCTGGAAGAAAAGGACACTATCTACGGCGGTGCGAAAAAGCTTGAGAGCGCTATCCGTGAGGTGTTCAAGAGGGCAAAGCCAAAGGCAATATTCGTTATCACGACCTGTGCGGCAGGTATCATCGGTGACGACGTGGAGAGCGTGACCAATGCCGCTCAGGATGAGCTGGGCATCCCTGTTGTTGCCGTGTTCTGTGAGGGCTTCCGCTCGAAGATGTGGACCTCCGGCTTTGATGCCGGCTATCACGGGATAGCAAGAAAGATAATCAAGCCCGCAAGACAGAAGAGAAA
>DFEO01000081.1 GCA_002368715.1 Ruminococcus sp. UBA3800 | reverse complement strand
TGTTTCAGTATCCCGAGTATCAGCTGTTCGAGGAAACGGTCTATAAGGATATAGCCTTCGGACCCAGAAATATGGGTCTTGATGATGATGAGATAGACAAACGCATAAAAGAGACAGCAAGAATGGTGGGCCTGAAGCCTGAAATGCTCGAAAAATCACCTTTTGATCTTTCGGGCGGCCAGAAAAGAAGGGTGGCGATCGCCGGAGTCATGGCGATGGACCCTAAGGTGCTCATACTTGACGAGCCTGCATCAGGTCTTGACCCGAAGGGCAGGGAGCGTATTCTTTCGATGCTCAAGGACTATCATAAGCAAACAGGCAATACCGTGCTTCTGGTGTCTCACTCGATGGAGGATATAGCAAAGAATGCCCAGAAGATACTTGTTATGAACAAGGCAAAGCTGTTTTGCTATGATGAAACAGTGAAGGTCTTTCACCGCAGTGAGGAGCTCAGACAGATGGGTCTGTCTGTGCCGCAGATAACACGGGTGTTCGACAGGCTGAAGGCTATGGGAATAGGCATTGATGATGATGTATATACTGTAAAATACGCAGCCGAGCTTGTTCTCTCGATGCTGAAAAGAAGAGAAGGCTGAACAAAGCTGGGAGGATAGATTTGTTAAAGGATATTACGATAGGACAGTTCTTCCCGGGAACGTCTGTTATCCATAAAATGGACGCAAGGGTAAAGCTTCTGCTGACAGCGGCGTTTATCGTTATGCTGTTCGTCGCAGACAGCCTGCGTGCTCTTTGTGTCGGGATAGCATTTACGCTCATAGTTTATCCGATATCGGGCATACCGATGAGAATGATGTGGAAAAGCGTAAAGCCGATAATCCCGATAGTTATAATAACGGCGCTGCTGAACCTGTTTTTTATCAGGACAGGAGATGTATATTTCAAGTGGAAGATAATAAGGATAACCTCCGATGGCGTTGACACTGCGTCCTTTATGGCAATAAGGATAATCTGCCTTATCATAGGCTCGTCTATCCTTACCTATACGACCTCGCCGATAGACCTTACCGATGCTATCGAGAGGCTGCTTTCGCCGCTCAAAAAGCTGAAAGTGCCTGTCCACGAGCTGGCGATGATGATGACCATAGCGTTAAGGTTCATCCCGACACTGATAGAGGAGACCGACAAGATAATCTCGGCACAGAAGGCAAGAGGTGCGGATATCGAAACGGGCGGCCCTGTAAAAAAAGCAAAGGCGCTCATCCCTATATTGATACCGCTTTTTGTCGCTTCGTTCAGACACGCCGAGGAGCTTGCGCTTGCTATGGAGTGCCGCTGCTATCATGGCGGCGAGGGAAGAACAAGGATGAAGCAGCTTCATCTTTCCTGGAGAGATCTGGCAGGAACAATGTTCGTATGCCTGTTTTTTGCAGGGGTCATCGTAGTTAATATTATAGTAAAGTAAAATGAGAAATCTAAAAGTTACAATAGCTTATAACGGAGCCGCTTATCACGGCTGGCAAAGACAGAACAACGCTTATACGGTTCAGGAGGCGTTTGAGAACGCTTTGTATGAACTGATAGGAGAGCACATCAGTGTGAACGGGTGTTCAAGGACAGATGCCGGTGTCCACGCACGAGAGTATGTGCTGAGCTTTCTTACCTCATCGACCATCACTTGCAGAGGTGTGATCTTCGGTATGAATGCTATCCTTGATGATGATATCGCCGTTCTTTCATGTGAGCAAGCGGATGAGAACTTTCATGCCAGATATTCCTGCAAGGGCAAGGAGTATGAGTATATCGTTCACAACAGCGAGATAAAGGATCCGTTCTATAAATATACAGCCTATCGAAGCTGGTATCCTATCGACGCCGAAAGGCTTGACCGGGAAGCCAAGGCTTTTATCGGCAGGCATGATTTCAAAGCATTCTGCTCGGCAGACTGCACAAAGGAGAACACTGTACGGACGATCTTTGACTTTACGGTAAGGCGTGTCGGAGATACGGTCCGCTTTAAAGTGAGCGGTGACGGTTTTCTTTACAATATGGTGAGGATAATGGTCGGCACGCTCCTTTATATCAACGACAGCAAGCTCCCCGAGGGAGCGATAGCAGACCTTATCGCAGGACGTGATAGGACTAATGCAGGAAAGACAGTTCCGCCGCAGGGTCTGTATCTTAACAAGGTATTCTATGACGAAGGTAATGAGGATAATGAATAAGAATAACGACAATAATAAAAACAGATCAAATATCTCTGCTCCCGAGTCTGATTTTATAGATAAGGACACTTTCCATGGTGCAGATGAGCCTCTTCCCGAGGTCACTGTGCGGGAAAAAAGACGCAGGAACAGACAAGAGCGGTTGAAAAGAAAGCGTGCTGAGGTGGAAAAGCGCCTGAAAGAGGAGCTTTCTCTTCAGAAAAAACAGGCAGAAAACATTTCCGGTAACGACAAAAAGCCTGACAGCGAAAGCGAACGTCAGGAGCTGGAGATAGTTATCAAGGCTCCCGAAGGCCCGGCTGAGACTCAACAGCAAAAGCCTGACGACAGCCGGGACGGGGAGCATACAGAAAAGACGGCTGATGAGGAAGCTGAGGATAATGAGGTCATTTCCAATGCTGAAAACGAAAACGCCGAGGCGGCTGAAAAGAGCCCCGAGGATATAAAGCTTGAAAAGAAGCGTCAGAAGGCTCAGATAAAGAAAAACCGTGAGAGCATTGTCCTTATCAAGCACGAACCCGTTGAAGATGATGACGATTATGATCTGCTCGACGATGATGAAGTGTCGTCAGAGGAGGATGCTGCTTACGCAGAAGAAAAAGAAGAGAAGCCCAAGAAAAAAAGAAAAAAGAATGACGGTGAAAAGGCTACAAAGGCTAAGGTCACCGATATAAGAACAGCCAGAAAAAAGCAGAAAATGAAAAGGCGCCTGAAGGTGCTTATCGCTTTGCTGATAGTCGTTTCATTCGGGCTCGCTGTTTATCTTACAAGAGGCTACTGGGTGCCGAAACTTGAGGGCATCCTTGACAGACCACACGCAACGATAATAAATGACGGCAAAACGGTAGCCGGAAACTTCCCGATAACCTTTGACGAGACCGCAGTCAATACGATCTCGGCCTTCAATGACTGTATAATCAGGGTCGATGATAACCACATCTATTTCTTTGATGAGTCGGGAAACGAGATATCGTCCTTGTCACATTCGTTTGCAAACCCTGTTGTAAAAACTGCCGGAAAGCGTGCTCTGGTTTATGACAGCGGCGGAAACAAGCTTTCTGTTATGAATAAGAAGGGTGAGCTGTTCACTAAAGAGATAGACGATCCTATCCTGCTTGCGCAGATAGGAAATAACAGCAATGTTGCCGTGGTAACGCAGAACGACAGGTATGAGGCTGTTATGACGGTTTATGATGCCGACGGCACCCTTATTTATAAATGGCAGAGCTATAAAAAGGTCGTGGACATCACCTTTAATGACAAGGGTGACGGCTGTTTTGTAACGACCTTCAAGGGTAAGAACGGTCTTATCTGTTCTTATCTCACCTACCTTAAATTCGACAGTGAGGACGAGCAGATGCAGTCAGGTGTCATAAATGACCTCGTTCTCGATACTATGATGAACGATAATGAGGACTGCTGGGTCGTAGGTGCTGAGAATTTCTATAAGCTGGATAAGGACGGGAACGTTTTGTTTACATATGAGTATAACGGACAGCTTATCGACTTTGCACTGAACAAAACTACCGCTGCGGTCGTTGTTGAAGGTGTAGGCAAGGGCAACGGAGTTCTTACGATATTCAGAGCCGACAGCGATTCGGACAATCCCAACAGCGTTATCTACACTGAGGGCGGCTCACCGAAGAAGCTGCATTCTTCAAATTCTCTGACGTTCCTGCTGAAGGAAAACAGCATAGATGCTTATGACAAGGCAGGAAACCTCCTTGCAACAGCAAACGTGTCTTCCGATTATATTGATTTCGCATTCCTGAATGATGCGGTTTATTTTCTCAATGTCAGAGAGCTGAATAAGATCAGCTTCAAGACCTGACCGAAGGGAGAGCTATGTCTTTATTATTAGATCTTATCTGTGCGGTGCTGCTGATACTTTTCGTATTCATCGGCTATTACAGGGGCTTTGCAAAGTTTGCAGTGCTCCTTATCGCATCCTTCATCAGTGCGGCTATTGCGTTTGTGCTGGCTGATGTCACAGCAGGCAACGTATATGAGAAGTACGTTCAGAAAAAGATGACAAATGGCATCGAGTCGGCTGTCAAGGTCATAGACGTTACAAAAGAGGTCAATGACAGGCTGAAGCAAATGGGCCTTAGCATCAAGGTGACCGCGGATGAGATAAAGACGGCATTCAATAAGACCTCTGTTCCGTCAGAGTCTATACGGGACCTTCTTGTTTCCCACGGTCTTGACACTGAAAGTGCCCATGATGCTGCGGGAGATATTTTCAATGATGTCAAGGCCGCCGTTCAGGAAAGAGCAGGGATGAGCTTTGACAGCAGCGTTATGAACAAGCTCGCTTCAAAGGCTGTGAGCTCTTTTGATGAGAAAGCATCGGTCATCTTTTATGCTTTGTCCCGGGATGACAGTGCCTATGCGGCTGAGATACTTGAAAAAGAGCTTGTCAGAAAAGCGTTCATAACGCTTTTGAAGATAGTGCTGTTTTTGATATTCTATATCGTGTTCGAGCTGGGATTCAGGCTCATCATCTTTATGGCAGGCCTTATACCCGGGAACAGGATATCTCCGGGTATGCGCATAGGCGGCGCTTGTCTTGGCGCCGTAAAGGGTGCAGCTTACTGTATGATACTTGCATATTATGCGTCAGCACTGGTCGCTATGATGGGCGAGACTAACTCGCTCATCAGTCTCAGGGACTGTCACGACACACTGATATTCAGACTGTTTTTCGATATTTTCTATTGATCATAAAAAGGAAGGAGATTTTTTATGATGATGTGTACCAGGTGTAAGAAAAGACCTGCGGTGGTCTTTATTACACAGATGAATGCAAAAGACCCCGAGCAGAAAAAAAACCAGGGGCTTTGCCTTGTTTGTGCCAAGGAGCTTGGCATTTCGCAGGTGGATGATTATATGAAGCAGATGGGCATAAGCGACGATGATCTTGAAGCTATGTCAAATCAGCTTATGGAGTTTTCTGACGGCGATGATTTTGAGCTTGGCGGAAGCGGAACGATGCCTAATTTCCTGAGCAGTCTGTTTGGCTCAGACCAGTCTCAGCTGTTCGGCACAAAGAACGGTGAAAATGATAAAAACTCCGTTAAGGATAAGATCAAGGACAAAAAGCCCAAGAAGCTTAAATTTCTCAACAACTACTGCACAAATCTTACCGAGAAGGCTCGTGAGGGCAAGCTTGATAATATCATTGGCAGAGATAAGGAGATATCGAGAGTTATCCATATCCTTTCACGCAGACAGAAGAACAACCCCTGTCTGATAGGCGAGCCGGGTGTCGGTAAAACAGCCGTTGCCGAGGGTATAGCTCAGAAGATAGTTTCGGGTGACGTACCTTTCCATATAAGGGATAAGGAGCTTTATCTGCTCGACCTTACCGCTCTTGTAGCAGGAACGCAGTTCAGAGGACAGTTTGAGAGCCGCTGCAAGGGGCTGGTTGAAGAGGTCAAGAGCCTTGGAAATGTCATCCTCTTTATCGACGAGGTACACACTCTTGTGGGCACAGGCGATTCCGAGGGAACTATGAATGCTGCGAATATCCTCAAGCCTTCGCTTTCAAGGGGCGAGATACAGGTCATAGGCGCCACCACCTTTAAGGAGTACAGAAAGTATATAGAAAAGGACTCTGCGCTTGAGAGGCGTTTTCAGCCTGTGACGGTAAACGAGCCGACTGTCGAGGACACTGTGACGGTCCTTGCCGGTATAAAGAAATACTATGAGGATTACCACAGAGTAAAGATCAGCGATGAAACGATAAGAAAATGTGCTGTCCTTTCCGAGAGATATATAAACGACAGGTTCCTTCCCGACAAGGCGATAGACCTTCTTGACGAAGCCTGTGCCTGCACAAGCATAAGGACTCCCGAGATCGAAGAGTTCGATGATCTGAATAAACAGCTCAAAGAGCAGGAGGCTGCTGTTGAAGAAGCCGAAGCAAAGGAAGACCCCGACTACGAGCAGATCGCTACATTAAAGGGTGATGTGCTTCGCATACAGAACAGGCTGACCGAGGTCGAGGAGAAGCTCGCAAACGTATATGTGACGGACGAGGATCTCTCGACAGTCATTGAGCTGTGGACAGGTATCCCCGCAAACAAGATAGCCCAGAGCGAATTCGAGAAAATAAGAGAGCTCAAAGACCATATGCTAAAACATATAATCGGTCAGGATGAAGCAGTCGAAAAGGTCGCAAATGCTATAAAGAGAACGAGGATACAGCTGGACGAAAGGCGCAGACCGGCATCGTTTATTTTTGTCGGACCGACAGGTGTCGGCAAGACAGAGCTTGTAAAGGTGCTTGGCCGTGAGCTGTTTGATTCTCCCGAGCCGATCATCAGGGTGGATATGTCGGAATATATGGAGAAACATTCTGTTTCAAAGCTTATAGGTTCACCTCCGGGCTATGTCGGCTTTGATGATGCCGGACAGCTTACCGAGAAGGTAAGACGCCGCCCTTACAGTGTCATACTCTTTGACGAGATAGAAAAAGCACACCCCGATGTTATGAATATCATGCTCCAGATACTTGATGAGGGAAGGCTGAATGATTCACAGGGCAGATCGGTCTCATTCGAGAATACCGTTATAGTGATGACTTCAAACGCAGGTTCGGCCGATAAGGATACGGGTGTCGGCTTTAATAAGACCGATAACGAGGTCGCTCACGACAAGGCCATGAAGGGTCTGCGTGACTTCCTGCGACCCGAATTCCTGGGCAGAGTAGACGAGGTGGTGGTGTTCAACCAGCTCACCGAAGAAAACTATGCGTCAATAGCCAATCTTATGCTTGGCGAGATGAAGAGGCCTCTGGCAGATCAGGGTATCGAGCTCAGATATACCGATGATGCTCTGAAGCTTATCGCTCACAAGGCTCACGGACACAAGCTTGGTGCAAGAGATATCAAGCGTGTCATCCGTTCCGAGATCGAGGATAAGATAGCATCGCTTATCGTTGATAAGGGTGAGGGCGCTGTTTCAGCCGTTGCGGTCGATGCCGACGGTGACGAACTGACGATCAGCTCAATATAAAAAAGCAAGCGGGTAACTGTCCGTAAAACCGGACAGCTGCCTGCTTTTGAATGTAAGGAGGACAACTATGTATATAATGGAAAGGGACGTTGAGTGCAGTGATATCGGGATTTCGGGAAATATTAGGAACTCCGCTGTCCTTGATCTTCTTCAGGATTGTGCGATACGTCACCTTGACACCCACCCTGTTATGGCTCCCTTTTTCAAGGAAGAGAACAGCTGTATGTTTTTGGTTTCAAGACAGATGCAGATACTCAGACGGCCACGCTATCACGAGCATATAACTGTAAAGACCTGGACCTGTGAGCTGAAGCGTATGTACGGCTTTCGTAACACAATGATATACGGAGAAGACGGTGAGGAGCTTGTCAAAAGCTATGAGTCGGGAGCCTTTATGGATATTGCATCCCAGAGACCGATCAAGGCTCCGCAGGAGCTGGTCGAGCAGGTCAGGCTTTATCCAAAGGCCGATATGGAATATGCTTCGAGAAAGATAACTGTTCCAAAGCTCAGTGCCGAGATATATCCAGATATAAAAGTGCTAAAATGCTTTATTGATATGAACGAGCACGTCAATAATGCAAGGTATCTTGATATAACGGATGAATATATAGATGATGCGATGGCAGTCAAGCAGATAAGGGTCGAGTATAAGGCTCCGATAAGGCTGGACAGCCGTATCCACGCTGAGGTGATAAGAGATAATAACACCACATTTGTGAGCCTTGTCGGTGATAAGGTATACTGTACAGTGGAGTACATTGTTTAATATGTTTAAATATAGGCTTGACAAATTGTGAAAATTGCCAAAAATCTTCTTATCCTATTGACATACTAGGAATACTATGATATATTCTAATTACAGTAAATTTAACGGAGGTAATTATTATGGCAAAGGTTTATAATAACGTATCGGAACTTGTGGGCAGGACCCCTGTGCTCAAGGCATCAAGATTTGGCGCTGATGTTAATGCAGGCGCAGACATTCTTGTAAAGCTCGAGCTTTTCAACCCCGCAGGAAGCGTCAAGGACAGAGTTGCAGCAGCAATGATCGAGGACGCTGAGAAAAAGGGCATAATCAAGGAAGGCGCTACCATTATCGAGCCTACATCGGGAAACACCGGTATAGGTCTTGCATCTATCGGAGTTTCAAAGGGCTATAAGGTCATCCTTACAATGCCTGAGACGATGAGCATTGAGAGAAGAAACCTTCTTAAGGCTTACGGAGCACAGATAGTTCTCACTGAAGGCGCAAAGGGAATGAAGGGTGCCATAGCAAAGGCTGAGGAGCTCAAGGCTGAGATCGAGGGCGCAGTTATCCTCGGACAGTTCGTAAACCCCTCAAACCCTGCTATCCATTTCGCAACGACAGGTCCCGAGATCTGGGAGGACACTGACGGCAAGGTAGATATTTTTGTTGCAGGTGTCGGCACAGGCGGAACCGTTACCGGTGTAGGGCAGTATCTTAAATCCAAGAATCCCGATGTTAAGATCTATGCAGTTGAGCCTGCTTCTTCTCCTGTTCTTTCAGAGGGCAAGAGCGGACCTCACAAGATCCAGGGTATTGGTGCAGGCTTTGTTCCCGAGGTCCTCGATACTAACGTTTATGACGGAGTTATCAAGGTCGAGAATGAGAACGCATTCTTTGCAGGCAACAGATTTGCAAAGACAGAGGGCGTGCTTGTAGGTATTTCTTCCGGTGCTGCTCTTTATGCAGCTTCCGAGCTTTCAAAGCTTGAAGAAAACAAGGGCAAGACGATCGTTGCTCTTCTGCCCGATACTGGTGAGAGATATCTTTCCACATCCCTGTTTGACTGATAATAAAAAAACCAAGCGGTATGTTTTCCACAGAAAGGAAAGCATACCGCTTTTTTTATATAAGCTCCAATATCGTGTCTTTTATCTCATCTGCATTTTCCGAGATTATCAGACAATTCCAGCCGTCCTGCTCAAACACCTCTGCTTTATCGAGCTTTGGCATTTCCTCCGGCTTGTAATCCTTGAAAAGCTCTTTTCTCTGCTCCAGCCGCTTCTCCAGAAGCTCTGTTACAGAAGACCCGTCCGTCAGTCTTATCACAGATACCTCATCAGCCGAACCGTCCTCAGCACAGATGATACCGCCGTCGTATATCTTTTCGATCTCGATACCGTAAAGCTTATCGACAGCATTATCAAAGGCATCATTCCCGAAATAGGCTGATTGTGTCATACTGCTGTTTTTGCATTTTTGAAGTATCTCAGCTGCGTTTACATCGGCTTTTTGCAAAACACTGTCAGCCGTGCTTTCAGCTTTTGAGCTGCTGTCAGCATCCCGACAGCCAGCCATAGAAGATATGACCACTGCCGCAGCGCCAAAAAGCAGCACTCTTTTTATCACGCCTGTGCTTACCATGGCTTTACCGTCCCGACGATCTCAGAAATGTTTTCAAGGCCATTGTCGATGCAGTATTTTTCCAGCCCCTCTATTATCTTAACAGGAGCATACGGATCGGCAAAGATAGCAGCGCCCACCTGAACAGCGCTTGCGCCTGCCATCATTATCTCAACAGCATCTTCCCATGTGGCAACACCGCCCATTCCCATGACCGGGATGTTAACAGCATTTGCCACCTGCCACACCATTCTTACCGCAACAGGGAACACCGCAGGTCCCGAAAGACCGCCGACATTGTTTTTCAGTATAGGTCTGCCGGTCTTTATGTCTATCCTCATCCCAAGGAGCGTGTTTATCAGTGACACAGCATCTGCGCCGTTTGCTTCAACGCTCTTTGCAATATCGGTTATGCTGGTGACATTCGGCGACAGCTTTACCATAAGCGGCTTTTTTGTAGCCTCTCTTACAGCCTTTGTAACAGCACCTGCCACAGCACAGTCTGTTCCGAAAGCAGCTCCGCCTTGTTTAACATTCGGGCAGGATATATTTAGTTCTATCATCTCGACATCGGTCTCATCGACCCTTGCCGCAAGCTCTGCGCACTCCTCGACAGATGCCCCTGCGATATTTGCGATGACCACGATATCGCTCTTTCTGAGATTTGGCAGCTCTACATTGATGAACTTTTCAACTCCTCCGTTCTGCAGCCCCACCGAATTAAGCATTCCGCTTGGTGTTTCAGCAACTCTCGGACCGGGGTTGCCCTCTCTTCGGTTCAGAGTAGTTCCCTTTACAGAGATGCCGCCGAGAGCAGAGAGCGGATAAAGGCTCTCATATTCACGGCCGTAGCCATACGTTCCGCTGGCAGGGATGATCGGGTTCTTGAATTTCACACCGCAAAATTCAGTTTCCAGTCTTCTGCTCATTCAAAAACCACCTCCTCACTGTCAAACACAGGTCCGTCCTTGCATACATGGGAGTTGAACTCCTCACCGCTCTTGACTGTTTTGCAGACACACACCAGACAGGCTCCGACACCGCAGGCCATTCTCTGTTCCAGTGATACCTGACATTCGATGCCGTTGTCTTTGCATATCGCTGTAATGTTTTTCAGCATTATCATAGGACCGCAGGCATAAACGATATCGGGCTTTTGCATTTCAAGCTCTGCTTTCAGTGCATCGGTCACAAATCCCTTCATTCCTGCCGAGCCGTCATCCGTGCAGAGCACGGTCTTTGCTCCTGCAGCCTTATAGTCATCCTGGAGGATAACAGCGGCCATATTTCTGAACCCTGATATAACAGTTGCGTTCTCGCCGTATTCCTTAGCTATACCAAGCATAGGCGGTGTACCAATGCCGCCTCCGATACAGAGCGCTCTCTTTCCATTTTCAAGCACCTTGAAGCCGTTGCCAAGCGGTGCGATAAGGTCGATAGTATCCCCGACATTCAGCCCTGCAAGCTTTTCGGTGCCCTTTCCTCTTATCTCGAACACAAGTCTCAGCGTTCCCTTTTCTTTATTTATATCGCAGATAGAGATAGGCCTTCTCAGAAAGAAACCTTCGGCAGCAGCCTGAACAAACTGGCCCGGCTGTGCAAGCTCAGCTGCCTCGGGACAAAGCACTTCGATATCGAAGATGCCTTTAGCGAGGTTTTTCTTATCGACGATCAGATATTTTCCCTGTTTATACATCAGATCACTCCCGTAAATTATTTGGTCCAACCTATATCTATTATATCTGATACCGGCCGTCTTGTCAAGAAAAAAGCCCGAGGACTTGTCTCGGGCCTTTATGTTCTAACCGAAATAATTGTTTAACAGGAGCTTTTCCATGCAATCGTGCAGTTGTGCAGTCATGCAGTCATGCCGGACACCTTACACTCAAAAGCTCACTGCACTTTTGAAAGCAAACCGTTTAGTTAATAAACTCAAATTCGCCGCTTGCTCTTGCCTTATCCATAACCGTATCAAAGTCCTTGCAGAGCTTTGAGTATTTGAGCTTTTCGTCGATTATCATAGCGCCGCACCAGAGCGACACCTCGACCTCACCGCCCTTATAAGCGGTCTTTTCGCCGTTATGCGAAAGGACCTCTTTTGCGATCTGTTCTACAAACTTCCTGTCCTTGCTTTCTGTTATCATAACAAATTCGTCGCCGCCCATTCTCAGACACAGTGCATTATCCGGCGCAGCGTCATTTATCCTCTTGAAGGCTTCGATCAGGAACCTGTCGCCTGCTTCTCTTCCCAGCTCGTTGTTCACCTTCATAAGACCGATCCCGTCAAAGCATAATACATAGGTGCCTGCCTGGGATCTGAGATAGTCATAAAATTCTCTGACATCAAATTTCTTAACGTTCATAGCAACTTCTCCTTCCAGATATTCAGGGTTAAGCTTCGGATAAAGGATGGGGTTGCCCTTCCACTCTTTTTTGAAGCGGGAAGGCGGGATCCCCCAGACTTTGGTAAAAGCCCTGGTAAACACCTCATGAGAGTTATATCCGTATTTTACAGCCGCATCGAGCACCGAGCAGTCATTTCGGAGCATATCTCTGCCCGCAAGGGTTATCCTGCGCTTTGTGATGTATTCCTTGACGCTCAGGTGAGTACAGTATTTCCAGGTTTTTTGCAGGCTTGAAAGTGAACAGTAGCAGTTTTTTGCTATGTCCTCCTGCGAGAAATCCTCGGTAAGATTATTCTCGATATATTCAAGCGCCGTGATAAACAGGATAAAGCTGTTTTCATAAACTCTCATAACTATCCACCATTTAAAGTAACGTTACTATGATCATAATATAACACATATTTATACTTTTTTCTTGATGATTTGAGTAAAAATGCCCGACCTGTTATGATCGGGCAAAAGTATTATTCCGGAAGTGCGATCTTTGGCAGGAATGAAATGATATCCTCTTTCATTCTGATGACCTCTCTCCTGGCTGCCTTGGCAAAGTCCTTTTCATTGCAGTCCTTTTCTTTTTTATATGCGCACATAACGCCTCTCGAAGAGTTTACGATCGCTCCGAGACCGTTTGCATCAAACGCCTTGGAAACGCCCTCGGCACCGCCGCCCTGAGCGCCGTAGCCGGGAACAAGGAAGAATGTGTGAGGCAGAGCCTTTCTCATCTCCTCCAGCTGCTCGGGATAAGTAGCACCTACAACAGCGCCGACACCCGAATAACCGTATTTGCCCATATCGTTCTTGCCCCAGCGCTCGCACATATCGCCAACGGTCGCATAGACCGTCTTGTTTCCGATCATAAGGTCCTGAAGCTCGCCCGAGCTTTTGTTAGATGTCTTTACAAGAACATAGATGCCCTTGTCATACTTTTTGCACATCTCAAGCAGAGGGTCGATACCGTCCGAACCGAGATATCCGTTTACAGTCAGCGCATCAGCGCCAAAAGCCTCAGCCTGCTCGCCGCCCACATCGGTATATCCCAGATGAGCAGCAGCATAAGCTTCCATAGTAGCACCTATGTCATTTCTTTTGCCGTCGGTGATAACGAACATACCCTTGCTCTTTGCATACTGGATAGTTTTGTAAAGAGTCTTGACGCCCTCATAGCCGTACATTTCATAATAAGCTGCCTGCGGCTTGATAGCAGGGCAGATATCATGTATCTCGTCGATGATCTCTTTGTTGAATTCGAGTATCGCCTTGGCAGCGCCTTTAAGGTTCTTGCCGTATTTTTTGAATTTCTTTGCTTTTATAAACTCGGGAACATAGTCAAGCTTAGGGTCAAGTCCGACAACGGACGGATTCTGAGTTTTTACGATGTTCTCTATCAGTCTGTCAAAAGCCATATTATTACCTCGTTTCTTATCATAGCTGATATACCAGCTTACCGCCGCATATCGTGTATAGGTTTTTACCTTTGAGCTTTGTTCCTTTGAAAACAGAGTTCTTGCTCTTTGAATTGAGCTCTGAAGGAATGACCTCCCATTCAAGGTTGGGGTCAAAGATACAAAGGTCAGCTGTCTGACCTATCTCAATTTTCACAGGATCGACATTCATTATCTTCCTCGGGTTGACCGACATGAGCTCAGCTATCTTATTAAGATCGGCCTTGCCTGTGTGGTAAAGCTGCGTGAGCGTTGCCGCAAGGGAGGTCTCAAGTCCCACAACACCGTTAGGCGCAGTTTCAAAGTCAGCCTTTTCCTCGGCTGAATGAGGAGCATGATCTGTGATAATGCAGTCAATGGTCCCGTCCAGCACAGCTTCAAGCACAGCTTGTCTGTCATCCTCTGTCCTCAGCGGAGGAGACATCCTGAAATCGGCATCTCTTGCCAGCAGCTTTTCATCCGTGAAGGTGAAATAATGCGGAGCCGTTTCACAGGTCACCTTAACTCCGTCACGCTTTGCAGCCCTGATGATATTCACACTGCCTCTTGTAGACACATGGCAAATATGCACCCTGGCATCACAGCTCATAGCCAGACATATCTCACGGGCGGTTATATAGTCCTCAGACGCTCTGTCCATACCCTTGACGCCGAGCTGTTCGGAGATCCTGCCCTTGTTCATAATGCCGCCGTTTATGATATTCAGGTCTTCACAGTGAGAAGCAAGTATCAGTCCGTTCTTGTTTGTCTGTTCGATAGCCTGACGCATAAGCTCAGCATTCTCGACAGGCCTTCCGTCATCGGATATCATCTTTACGCCTGCAGCGATAAGCTCAACATAATCGCAGAGCTCCTTGCCGGCCATCGCCTTGGTCACGCAGGCAACAGGGAACACATTTATCCCTGTCTGCCTTGCTTTGTCGATGATATAGCCGACAGTCTCGGCATTATCTATCGGAGGCTTTGTGTTGGGCATACAGGCAACTCCCGTAAACCCGCCGGCTTTTGCAGCGTTTGCTCCTGTTATTATGTCTTCCTTATAGGTCAGTCCCGGATCACGAAAATGAACGTGCATATCGAACAGTCCGGGCAGGACGCAAAGCCTGCCCTCGCCGTCGATTACCCTTTCATATTCTGTATCGCATTTACCGATATTTTTAATAACTCCGCCTGAGATCTCGATGTCAGCGACCTTGTCAAGTCCGACCTGCGGATCACAGATATGTACGTTTTTTATCAGCAGATCCATAAGCTTTCTCCGAATCAAAATCAGTTATGTCCGCTGAAGAAGGACTCGCCGTAGTTTTCTCTGTCGCATCTGAAAACATAATCGGTGTTTTCGATGATAAAATTGCAGGATGCCCTCTTATCCTCCGGCTTTACATACTCGTCTTCTTTATCGGGAAGCTCGAGGTTCTTATAGGAGATCGTTGTGAAATACCCGAGCTTTGTGCCGAGATCAAACGATTTGTCAAGCGTTTTGGGATTAAGAAGGATCTGGATGCGGTGGTTGTCCTCGTCTATCTTGAACCAGCCGTCGGATATCTTGTGAGAGTTTTTGCCCTTCTTATTTGTTTCATACATCTTGAAAGCGCCTGTCTTGTCAAAATGCATTCTTATGCACTCTTCCTCGTCATACCACTCACCGTAGATGAGCTCTCTTGAGTCACCGGTCTTATCAGGCTGGCTGAAGATATAGGTACATATAAATATTGCAACTATTGCGATGAACAGGAACAAAAATCCCAGAAAGATAGATATGAGTTTCTTTGCTAAGCTTGGTTTTTTCATGTTTTACCGCCTTTCACTTACTTCTTTATCTCGAGGATAGCTCCTCTGTTTCCGGATGTTACAAGTGAAGCATATCTTGCAAGATAGCCTGTTGTTATCTTCGGCTCTCTGGGCTTCCAGTTCTTTCTTCTTTCTTCAAGCACTTCATCAGAGACCTTGAGATTTATCGAACAGTTATCAATGTCGATCGCTATGATATCTCCCTCTTCAACAAGAGCGATAGGACCGCCCACAGCAGCTTCGGGAGAAACATGACCGATAGAAGCACCCTTTGTAGCGCCGCTGAAGCGTCCGTCCGTGATAAGTGCAACTGTCGAACCAAGACCCATACCTGCTATCGCAGAAGTAGGATTGAGCATCTCTCTCATTC
>DFEO01000028.1 GCA_002368715.1 Ruminococcus sp. UBA3800 | reverse complement strand
ATACCTTAACTATTCACTATTCACTCTTCACTAATCCCGCTGCTTCGGTGAGATACTGCTCGGCATTTTCGAGCATAAGGTCGGTTATGTTCTCTCCGCCCATTATCCTTGCAAGCTCTCTCTTTCTGCCCTCGTGGTCTAGCGGACGCACACTTGTCTTCGTCCTGCCGTCCTCCACACGCTTCTCGATAAGCAGATGCTCATCCGCCATGACAGCTATCTGAGAGAGGTGTGTAACGCAGATGACCTGGCGCAGAGCCGCTATCTGCTTTAGCTTAATGCCTATCTTCTCGGCCGCTCTTCCGCTGACGCCCGTGTCTATCTCGTCAAAGATCAGCGTCTGTATATCGTCCTTTTCTGCGATAACGTTCTTCAGCGCCAGCATTATCCTCGAAAGCTCTCCTCCGGAGGCTATCCTTGCGATCGGCTTCGGCTCCTCGCCTGCGTTCGCACTGATAAGGAACTCGATATTGTCAAGACCGCTGACGGTGAGCTTGCCCTTTTTGTTGTCAACGCAGATCTTCACATCGGGCATATTAAGAAACTCCAGCTCCTGCGCCACCTGAGCGGTAAAGCGCTTTGCAGCCTTCATCCTGTGGTCGGAAAGAGCGTTCGCTTTTATCGTAACGGTCTTCAGAAGCTGTGCCATCTCGGCTTCGAGTGTTTCAAGGTCCTCGTCTGCGCTCTCGAGCTTTGCCAGCTCAAAGCCTGTCTGCTCGAAAGTTTCCAGCACATCCGAAAGGTCGGGACCGTATTTTTTCTTAGCCCTCCTGAGCTCCTCCCAGCGGCTGTTAAGATAATCATATCTCGCAGGGTCAACATCAAGCTTATCCAGCAGCGATGACATCTCGTCGCTTATATCTTCAAGCTCTATCGCTGCCGACTCCAGCCTTTCAAAAAGCTTCTGTGCGGGCTCATACACCTCGGTCACCGCTGAAAGCCTGTCACGGGAGCGCTGGGCTATGGCAACGGCTCCGTCCCTGTCGTCATCGCCCGAAAGAAACGCCGCAGCACTGTAAAGCGCCTCGCTTATCGTCACGGCGTTTTTCATAACATTCAGCTCTGCCTCTATCTCGTCGTCCTCGCCCTCTCTCAGCCCCAGCTCTCTGAGCTCCTCATAGCGCTCACGAAGGGTATCTATCCTTTCGCTTTTTGCTGCCATCTCGCTCTTTAGTCTGTTTATCTGCTTTGCCTTTGCCTGGAGCTGTCTGAACACCTCACGGTACTGCTCCAGCAGCGGCTCGGAGTCGGCATAGCTGTCAAGGATGTCTATATGGCGCTCGGGCGACATAAGTATCTGGTTGTCGTGCTGGCCGTGGATGTTCACGAGCAGCTCGCCCACCTGTCTGAGCGCTGCGATATTGACTGCCCTTGAATTTATCCTTGCCACGCTGCCCCCGTCAACCGATATCTCACGGCTGAGAAGAAGCTGTCCGTCCTCGCACTCTATCCCAAGGTCTGACAAAACGGCTCTTACGCTTTCGGAAACATCCGTAAACAAAGCCGACACAACGGCCTTCTGTGTGCCGCTGCGGACTATATCCTTATTCGAGCGCTGACCGAGGATAGCATTTATCCCGTTTATGAGTATGGACTTTCCTGCGCCTGTCTCGCCTGTAAAGACATTGAACGAGCCGCAGAAATCAATAGATGCTTTCTCGATGACAGCAAGGTTCTCAATATAAAGTTCTTTGAGCATTGTTTATCATATCCCGTGTTTTAGTTTGTGATTATGGCACGAAACTCCGCTGTTATCTGTTTAGCGTCGTGCTCGGTGCGCATAAGGATGAATATCGTGTCATCGCCCGCAAGCGTGCCCACCACTTTATCAAGGCGGATATTGTCGAGCTTTGCGCAGACAGCCTGCGCCATTCCCGTCATACACTTGACCACCACTGTGTTCAGTGCAAAGTCAACAGACACGACCGCATCGGCCAGCAGGCTGTATAAAGCAGCGCTGTCGCTTGAAACGGTGCGGCTTATGGCAGGCTCCGTATAGCGGTATCTGCCCTCGGAGTCTGTGGATTTTGTCAGGGCAAGCTCTCTCATATCTCTTGAAAGGGTCGCCTGTGTCACGCTCATGCCCTCTTTTTCGAGGGCGGCTTTTAGTTCCTCCTGGGTGCTTATCACCTGTCTTGAGATGACCTTCAGGATAAGCTCGTGGCGGTCGGATTTCATAGTGTTTCCTCCTCCTCGGTCCCTTTCAGCGGCATCATCAGCTTGTTGTGGACGGAGCTGAAAAAGCTTCCGCCTGCTATATCTATAATGTCGATATGATATTTCGACCTTGTCACCCTCACCTTATCGCCGTCTGTCAGGCGGGCAACATTGTTACCGTCGATATTGAGCCACACATGGCTCTGGTCCCTTGTGCAGACGCTGACGCTTATATTGCTGTCGGCAGAAAGGATCATAGTTCTTGCAAACAGCGAATGGGCGCACACATGAGAAAACTCGATGCACTCCATCTCGGGCTCGATGATCGGGCCGCCTGCCGACATCGAATAGGCAGTGGCGCCTGTTGCCGTCGAGAAGATGACGCCGTCGGCACGGAGCGAGGATATGACCCTGCCTTTTTTCGACACCTTATAATCGGCTATCTTGCAGTCGTCTGATTTGGCAATGATTATATCGTTCAGGGCGGTATAGGATTTTTCCCTGCCGTCGAGCTCAAACTTTGCTTCAAGCATCATACGGCGGCTCTTTGAAAAATCGCCGTTTAAAAGCTTCTCCAGTTTCCCGAGCTGGGTGTGCTCCAGCGAAGCCATAAAGCCCAGCCTTCCGCAGTTTATGCCCAGAACGGGCTTGCCGTGTCTTGCTGCACGCTTGGAGCATTTGAGGATAGTGCCGTCGCCGCCCACCGCAATTATGATATCGCAGGAGGCTATGCCCTCGTCCTCATTGGCAAAGCATATACCGCTTTGTGTCGAGAAGACCGAGCGGTAGCTTTCGTTTATGCAAACCTGTGCTCCGCCCCCGAGCAGGATAGCAGCTGCCTCGCAGGTAGACTCATAGCAGTTGACCTTGTCAAGGTTCGGATGCATATATATTCTCACAATAGTCAGCTCCCTTCGTGTTTTGCCCTGAAGCTTTCAAAAGTTTCGTTGACTGTCTGTGCCGCCGAAACGGCAGCGCCTGTTTTTGCCCCGTCTTTTTTAAGATAAACGAGGTATTCTATATTCCCGTCCGAGCCCCTGACGCAGGATCCCGTGAGCCCAAGCACGCTCAGCCCCTTTGCGGCAAAGAGCGCTGTCAGCTCATCTATCACACGGATATGTTCTTTTCTGTCCTTTACTATCCCCTTCTTGCCAAGGGCTGCCCTGCCTGCCTCGAACTGAGGCTTTATCAGCAAAACGAGCTCGCCGCCTTCGGCAAGGATACCGATCATCGCATCTATCACCAGCCGAAGAGATATGAAGGAAAGGTCGCCGCAGATAAAAGACGGCACCTCGTCAAACATCTCAGGTGTCAGCTCCCTGGCGTTTATGCCCTCCATATTGACCACCCTGTCGTCTTCGGCAAGGGTCTTGTCCAGCTGTCCGTGGCCGACATCGACAGCATAAACCTTTTTGGCGCCGTGCTGCAGCAGGCACTGTGTAAAGCCCCCTGTGGATGCCCCGATATCGCAGGCCGCACAGCCTGTCACATCGGGAGCGAACACCTCAAAGGCGTGCTCGAGCTTGAGCCCCCCTCTGCCCACAAAGCCGAGCGGGTCGTCCTCACAGGTTATCTCGTCCTGCTCTGAAACGGCAAGCGCCGCCTTTGCAGCCACACGGCCGTTCACCCTGACACCGCCGTTTTTTATTATCTGCTTTGCACGCTCACGGCTTTTTATAAGCCCCTGAGCCACAAGATATGCGTCAAGCCTCTGTGCCATCTTTTATGCTCCGAAGTATCGTCTGTGCCATTTTCTCCGCCGACAGCCCGCACTCATCGAGCAGCGCCGCAGGCTTTCCGTGGTGGACAAAGCCGTCGATAGCGTGGACCTCGACATTGCCGAGCCTTGCCTGATATTTCTCGCCCAGGCAGCCCGAGCAGTAGGCCTCCTCAAAGAAAATGACCTTGTCGTATTTTTTCATGATTTCCAGAGGCTCATCCGTTATCGGAAGTATCCTCACAAGAGCGAGGGTGTCCACCTTGACATCCTGCGCTTTCAGGAGCTGCTCTGCCTTATACAGGTTCTCCGCAAGCCTGCCGTAGGTCACGGCAAGGACGGACGAGCCGTTATCCTCATAGGAAAGCTCGGTCTCCGGCTTATTTCTCGGTGAACGGTCGGCACCTCTCGGATACCTCACGACCGCCAGGCCCCTGACATCGCCCACCGCCTTTTCAAGACAGGCTTCAAGCTCCGAGTATATCGACGGCGAGAACACCGTGACACCGGGTATTGTGGACAGGAAGTTCACATCGAAAAGCCCCTGGTGGGTCTCTCCGTCGTCGCCCACGATGCCTGCTCTGTCTACACAGATGACAGCGTGGCTGTTCATTATCGAAAGGTCGTGTATAAGCTGGTCGTAGGAGCGCTGCAAAAAGGTGGAATAGACCGCAAACACAGGCACATAGCCCATTGCCGCCAGTCCACCGCAGAAGGTCACTGCGTGCTCCTCGGCTATGCCCACATCGAAAAAGCGCTTGGGATAGCTCTTATAAAAATACTGAAGTCCGGTGCCGTATTTCATAGCTGCCGTAACGGCGCAGATCTTTTTGTTTTTCTGTGCAAGCTTACACAGGTGTCTTCCCATAACGGACGAAAAGCTGTCCGAGGTGACCACATCGGGATTGCCCGTGGCTATCTCAAAGGAGCCGACTCCGTGATACTCGCCGGGGTTCTCCTCGGCAGGCTCATAGCCCTTGCCCTTTACTGTGTTGACATGGATGAAAACGGGCTTGTGCATCTTCTTTGCGGCACTCAGCCCTCTTTCAAGGTCGGCAAGGTCGTGGCCGTTGAGCGGCCCTATGAACTCAAAGCCAAGATCCTCGAACATCGTGCTGTGGATAAGCATATTCTTCAGCGCATTTTTCGAGCTTCTTATCGCACTCTCTACCGGTCTGCCAACAAGGGGCGTTGCATCGAGCACACGCTGCACCCTGCTCTTTGTCTTGCGGTAGGTATCCTTTGTCCTCATCGTGGAAAGATACTTTGCCATAGCGCCCACGTTTTTTGAAATGGACATCTCGTTATAATTAAGGATAACGATGATATTGGTGTCGCTCTTGCCGGCGTTGTTCAGCCCCTCATAAAGCTCGCCGCCCGTGGAGGCGCCGTCCCCCACAACGGCAACAGCGTGGTGCTGCGTGTCGCCCGAAAGCTTCATAGCGGTGGCAATGCCGAGTGCTGCCGAAACAGAGATCGAGCTGTGGCCGCTTATAAAAGCGTCATGCTCGGACTCATCCGGCCTGCAAAAGCCCGAAAGGCCGTTTTCCTGTCTGAGCGTGCTCATCCTGTCAAGGCGCCCCGTAAGTATCTTGTGTGTATAAGCCTGATGTCCGACGTCCCACACTATCTTGTCCTCGGGCGAGTCGAACACACGGTGTATCGCCATCGTAAGCTCTACCGTTCCGAGATTTGAGGCTAAGTGTCCGCCTGTTTTTGAAACGGTGCTTATCAGAATTTTTCTTATGTCCTCACAAAGCTCCTCACACTGAGAAAGGGTAAGCTTTTTAAGATCCTTCGGCAGATCAAGCTTTGTGATATCCGTCTTTTTTTCCATTGATCCAATGATCTCCAATCAAAGCTCAGCTTTGTCTTTCAAGAAGCTCCTGTGTCAGCTGAGACAGAAATTCATAGTCCTCAAAATATCTTAAATGTCCGAGCGCCTCAACGGTAAGCTGCTTTGCTATCGCCTGTGAGCGTTCAAGCCCAAGAAGCGATACATAGGTGGTCTTGTGCTGCTGCTCGTCGCTGCCTATCGGCTTGCCAAGGCTCTCGAAGCTTCCCGTAACGTCAAGTATGTCATCGACTATCTGGAACGCTCTTCCGAGCGCCTTTGCATAATCTGCCGCAAAGGGCACAGCCTCGAACCTGCCCGAAAGGATGACGCCCATAACGCAGGCTGCCTCTATCAGCGCACCTGTCTTGCAGGTCTGGAGCACATTGAGCGTTTCAAGGTCGATATCCTTGCCTTCGCTTTTAAGGTCTATCACCTGACCGCCTATCATGCCGTCGGTGCCTATCGCCTTTGAAAGGACAGACACGAGCATTATCGCTCTCTCGGGGGGTATCTCGCCCGACACGGCAGCATCCGAGATGACCTCGAACGCAAGGGAATTGAGCGCATCGCCTGCAAGCAGCGCTATATCCTCGCCGAACGCCTTGTGACACGAGGGCTTGCCTCTGCGATAATCGTCGTTGTCCATACAGGGCAGGTCATCGTGGATGAGCGAATAGGTGTGGATAAGCTCGACACTTGCTGCGACCCTTGCAAATCTTTCGGGTCTCTTCTCGCCGCACATCCTGGCAAACTCCATACACAAAACAGGCCTGAGCCTTTTGCCGCCTGCAAGCAGCGAATGCTCCATAGCCTTTACCACCTCGCCCTGAAGCTCGGGCTTTGAAGCTGTTAATTTTTTAAGCTCCGCCTCGACCAGCTCGATATAATATTCGAGTCTTGCCTTGTTCATATCATTCATCGGTCTTTTCACCGTCCATATTCTTCACAGTCAGTCTTGCCTGCTCGAGCTCCTTTTTACACTCGGCGCAAAGGGCTATCCCCTCTTTATAAAGGTCCAGCGCATCTCCCAGCTCCGGCTTTTCGTTTTCAAGCCTTGAAACTATGTCCCCAAGCTTTTCAAGCTTCTGTTCAAATGTCATTCTATCACCGTCAGTCTTTGTTTATTCTCATGATCTCTGCCTCCGCCGAGCCGTCGGCAAAACGAAGTGTTACTTTATCTCCCTGCGAAAGCTGTGCCGCAGACGTTACCGCACTGCCCTCTCGGGAAACGAGCGAGTAGCCTCTTGAAAGCACACGAAAGGGGCTCAGCGCTTCAAGCACCGTCACGCTCTCATTTATCCTTGCGTCATACTCTCCGAGCAGCCTTTCGGCCGCAGCTCTCAGCCGCCCTTCAAGCGAAGCCAGCCCGTTCACGGCATCGCTCAGGCGCTTTTCGGGAGAGCCGAGCATCAGTGCCGACTCGAGCTGCATGAGCCTGTGTTCACGCTCCGAGATACACATATCCGCAGCCGCACCCAGCCTTCTTTCGAGCGCTCCCACAGCCGATATCATCTCGCTCCTGTCCGGCACGGCAAGCTCTGCCGCTGCCGACGGTGTCGGCGCTCTCAGGTCGGCGGCATAGTCCGCAAGCGTAGTATCTGTCTCGTGACCCACAGCCGTTATCACGGGTGTCTCACAGTCCGCCACAGCAAGCACGACCTCACGGCTGTTAAACGGCATAAGGTCCTCCGCCGAGCCGCCCCCTCTGGCAAGTATGAGCGTGTCGGCACCGCAAAGGTCGGCTTTTTTTATCGCCTCACAGATGCTTGACGGCGCTGCTTCGCCCTGTACCGTCGCAGGAAAAACGAGCAGCTCGCAGACAGGATACCGCCTTTCGGTTATGCGGATCATATCCTGAAGGGCTGCCCCTGTGGGCGATGTGACAACAGCCACCTTTTTCGGCACAAGGGGTATCTTCTTTTTTCGTCCCTGCTCAAAAACGCCGAGCGCTTCAAGCTCCTTCTTTGTCTGCTCGACCGAAACATGAACTGCACCTGCCCCGGCAGGCACCATTTCGGAAACGATGATCTGGCAGCTGCCCGAGCGCTCATAAACGCCGGCATTTCCTATCGCCATAACGCTCATTCCGTCCTCCGGCCCGAACCTGAGCTTTGAAGCCGCTGACGCAAACATCACGCACGAGATCGCCGAAGTCTCGTCCTTCAGCGAAAAATATGCGTGACCCGATCTGTAATTTATATTGAAATTTGAGACCTCGCCCCTGACAGCCACCCCCATAAGCTTGGGGTCGGCCTTTATCTTGAACGAAAGGTATTTATTGAGCTGTGTAACAGTCAGGACAGAACCCAACCTATATCAGTCCCTTCTTCAGTGCTGCAAAAACGGCTGTGCCGACCGCATTGTCGGCAGAAAACTCGGGTGCGGCAAAGCTGCCGTATTGTGAAAGGCGCTTGTTTATGCTCCTGTTTGACATAACGCCCCCCGCATAGATTATGTCTATCCCCGGGTATTTTTCCAAAAGCGCAGCTGTCAGCGCTTCGAGCGCCGAGCACACACTGTCGATGCAGTATTTTGCGATATCCTTTTTTTCAGCCCCCGACCGGATGAGATTCATACACTTGTTCTCAAGCCCCGACAGCGAGCAGTAAAGCCCCTTGACCGCAGGCTTTATATCAAAGCCGACAAAGCTCTGCTCTGCCAGCTTTTCCATTTCTGCGCCGCACGGAAAGCCGATCCCCAGTCTCACACCGCAGCGGTCGATAGCCTGACCTGCGTTTAAGTCCGAGGTGCCGCCTATGCGCTCTATCCTTACGTTATGCTCACTGTCGGGAGTACACATAAGGATGTCGGTAGTTCCGCCGCTGACATGAAAGGCAGCAAACGGCTTTTGGCTTTTAAGAAGGTCAAGCCTTTTGCAGGAATAAAGCGCCGCCAGGATATGGCCCGTCTGGTGAGAGGTCAGAAACAGCTCGCACCCCGCCCCCATCGAAAACGCTGCGGCAGCACTGACACCTGCCAGAAAGCAGGGCATATAAGACCCCGGGATCATTCTCGGAGCACACGAACACCCACAGGCATCGAAGTGACCGATGTCTGAAAAAGCTTCCTTCATTATCTTCGGCAGCTCTCTTGTGTGAAGAAACACCGCATCCGACTGACGCAGCCCTCTCTCGCCGCTTTTCACGGGCAGCAGCTGTCTTACATTGCGGACACTCATATCAGAGGTGTCCAGCACTGCCGCCGAGGTGGTGTAGTTGCTCGTGTCAAACCCTGCGATTATACTCATACGCTATCCCTGATCCTGCAAGCTCTTTGAATAAGAGCCCAGCACTCCGTTTACAAACGATACATCGGAGCCGAAGGTGTAATTTCCTGCAAGCGAGACCGCCTCGCTTATCGCAACATTTACAGGCACGCTGTCAACATAAGCCGCCTCATAGATCGCCAGACGAAGGATAGCAAGATTTATCTTAGGTATCCTCGACAGCGCTCTTTTGTTGCTGAATCTCGATATCACCTCGTCGAGCTCATCCTTCTTGGCGTCAACGCCCCTGACAAGCCCCTCGACTTCCTCATTGAACGGAAATACATCCACCTCTCTTGCATTGTCAAAAATGCTCTCCAGAGGCTCGTCCGTCCTAAAGATCCTCTCATAGCAAAGCAAAAATGCCGCTTCTCTGATCTGTCTTCTTTTAAGTTCCACTTTTCCCACTGCTCCCACTGTGTACTCTCCCAAGCTTATTCTCTGGCTGCCGTTTCGATGCCGCAGACATTTACATTCACCTTTGCCACCGTGAGCCCCAGCATATTCTGTACAGCGCTCTTGACTTTTTCCTGTACCTCCTCGGCCGCAAGAACAGCCTTTGCGTTTTCGTCAAGTATGACGCCGATAGTGACCGAAAGCACATCGTCCACAAGACCTATCCTGATGTTGCCGAAGTTCTCCTGCCTGAGCCAGATCTGTCTCGGGCTCTTCATAACAGGAGCTATCCTGCTCACACCCTCGATCTCGCTGACGGTGTTGGTGATTATCCTTGCGATAACGTCCTGACTTATGTGCAGGCTCTTGCCGGTGTTCTTTACAACGTCGCTCATAAAATTACCTCCAATAAGAAAAGATCCTTCAAAATCATACTTAAAGTCATTATAACATATTTTTCAATACGTTACAAGTATTTTTGAAGGATTTTTCTTTTTTTTAATATTTATTCAGTTCACGTCGTATATCCGTATATTCTCGTTCGGCACCGTGACCTGACTGAGGATAATGTCTTTTATCTGTGCGGCCTCCGAGGACTGAAGCCCTTCGCTTTCGGTCTTCACCACCACATCGGCGTTCTTGCCGTCAAGATAGACCACGCATTCCTCAAAGCCTGCTGCCTTGACCAGGCTCTCCACCTTGCTCTCCGACTCCATAAGGCTCGCCATTGCCTGGGCGCTCTGCTCGGCAACAGCCTTTTCCTCGGGAGTCGCATCGCCTCCGCCGATGATGCTTTTGAGCGTCTGCACCGCTTCGTCCCTCGAATTCATCTTCTCTATCCTCACCTGCGAGAAATAGTCGGCGGCGCTGTCTGTGCTCACAAGCTCCGCTTCACCGTAGCTTACGCTGCGGCTCTTTACCGCATCGGTCTTCTTGATGTCGGTGCCTGCCGACGAGTAGGTATAATTGACGTAAACGGCTGCCCCCAGCACAAGCGTCATCCCTGCGAGCAGGAGCTGTCTTTTGCCTATTATCAGTGTTGGTTTTTTCATCTTTGTTACCTCTTTCTCTTATTTATTTTCTGCGCTCGACACAGATATTCGCACTCGGTATGTCCAGAAGCTTTGACACCGCATTTATCACCCTCTCTCTTACCTTAACGTCGCCTGCACCCTCACAGACCACTATCACTCCGCTTATCTGCGGCCTTATTATCTTTTTCACAAGCGCCTGCCTGCTGCCGCCCTCCTCGGTAAAGACCACCTCGCTCCTCAGGCTCTCACGGGTGCTGCCGTCGGCGGTGTCGGTGGTCCTGTCGGTGTTCTCGGCATAAACATACTCTGTTGCCGAGCCGACGGTCACCATCACCTCGCACCTGCCCACCGATTCTATCCGTGAAAGGATCCTGCAAAGGTTTTTCTCTGTCACCCTCGCATACTCATCGGGGTCCTCGTTCGTGGTCTGCGCCTCAGCTGCTGCATCCTGTTCGCTGCTGTGCCCGGCCAGGATGTCCGAAAGGAAGATGAGCGCTATGCCTATCACCCCGAGCGCTATGATGAGCTTGTATCTGTTTTGCTTCCCGAGAAGGCCGCTAAGGGGCGATCTGTTTTTGTTCATCGTCATCAGCTCCGCTGTTTTCAAAAACTATCTCACAGCCCGTGATATCGGCTGTGACAAGGGATCTCAGTTTGTCTTTGTCTGCCGCCCTTGCACCGCTTATGCTCACCCTTGTTATCACGATATCATTGTATTCATCGAAGTCTGCCGTTATTACTGCGTAAGCTCCCTTTATCCCTGCTTTTTGAAATTTGTCATTGAAATAGGCTGCTGTCTCACGCTCGGCGGCACTGAGATAACAGCGGTCGGAAAGCTCTGCCAGAGCCTTATCGGTGATGTCGCCCCGGGGAGTGTCAAGGTCGGGGACATCGAGAGTAAAGCCGTTTTCAAGAAAGGGGGATGCACAGCAAAGCACAAGGATGCACGCCATTATCGGCGTAAGGTATCCCGATATGCTCCCGTGAGGGGCGGCAGAGCCCACCGCCGACGATATCAGCCCGACTATGCAGGCTATGTAAATGACCGATCTTATTGTCTGCATATCTGCATATCAACCTCCTGCGGCAGTGAGCATAACGACGGCTGTGGCTGTGATAAAAAACATAGAGCAGGCGACAATAACGCTCATTGCGATCGAGAGCACCGAGCCTATACCCGAAAGGACAAGGGACGAGCTTTCCAGCGAGAACATACGGTGGACGCTCTCGGCAAGGCTCAGGGCAAGCCTCAGCGCTATCACCGTCATAAGCGGCCGCAGCACTATGATGAACACGGTAATAAGGCCGATAGCTCCGACGCTCGTGCGGATGACGCCAAGGCTCGAGCGCACAGCCGAGTAGGCTTCGGACACCGAGCCGCCGATGACGGGGATGAAGCTTGAAGCGGCAAAGCGCACAGCCTTTGTGCCAATGGTGTCGGCAGCATTGCCCGTAAGGCCCGTGACCGTGACAAGGAACGTGAATATCAGCATTATAAATCCGAGTGCTCTTGTGACAAAGGTCTTTATCGCAGCTGCGCTCTTTGACAGGTCAAGCACAGGGCTGAGCGCCGAGACGACGGACAGTGCTGTAACGCAGGATATCAGCGGCACAAGCACCTTGTTTGCAGCCCACGCCATCATCTCGCAGACAAAGAACATAACGGAGTAATAGCCTGCCGCCGAGGCTGCATGGCCGCCTGCCGTGGAAAGCCCTGCGAAAACGGGTATGTAGGTCACCATAAAGGTGTTCATATCTTCAAGCGCCGAGAGCATAGCGCCAAGGCTTGCCGTCAGGCTGTCGCTTATTATGAGCATACACACAAGTGCCGACACTGTTGAAAAAGCGGACGCAGTGCCCCCGGACGGCGAGAGCCCCTTTATCATAACGCAGACGGCAGCCGCAGCGATAAGGCGGCCAAGCACTCTTACCGGCCCCGAGAGCGACGACACAAAGCTGTCCCAGACCGAGCCGAGAACGGTCTTTGGAGATAGTGCGGTTATGTTCTGCGGCTTTGCGGCCGAGATATCCTGTTTTTCAAAAAAGGCCTGCGCCCGTTCGCCGCCTGCTCCCGAAAGGCGCTCGTTGACCTCTCTTATTATGCTTTCATACTCGGCGCTGCTGTCGGCGCTGTCGGCGCCCTCGGCATGGGCACACAGCGGCATAAACACAGCTGCGGCAAATGACAAAAGCACCGACAAAACTATCCTTATCATTTTATCAGCCCTCCGACCAGATCTGCAACGGCACTGATGAGCGGGAGCGACACGGCTGTTATCCCCAGCCGCCCGATGAGAGCCGCTGCCGACGCCAGAGCGCTCTCGCCGCACTGGCGGCAGTATTCCTCGGCAGCCGAGGAAAGATAGGCTATCCCAAGCGCCTTCATAAGTATCTCAAAGTATTCGCTGTCTATCCCTGCGCTGTCGATAAGCGGCGAAAAAGTGTCGGTTATGTCGATAACGAACGCCAGCGCAAAATAGATGACGGTGCAAAAAGCGAACAGAACGCCCAGAAGCTTTATCACCGGGCTTTCACGCTCGACCGCCTTGAGAAGGACAGCCGAGATAACGCAAAAGCCGATTATAGCTGTTACCTTCATCCGCTAGTAAAGGCCGAAAATGTCCTTGATAGCGCCGAACAGGTCGCCTATCTGCCGCACTATCATAAACATCACAACTATCAGCCCCGCAAGCGTCGTCATCATCGCCTGCTCGTCACGCTCGGCACGCTTTAGCAGGAGGTTGAGCACCGCCACGATTATCCCGATGGCAGCTATCTTGAATATGAGATCTATCTCCATTTTCCGTTTCCTTTCATATCAGCATCACCGCAGCGAACGCCCCCGACAGGATGCCCAGTGTGCGGCAGAGCTTTCTCTTCGAGCGGAATGTCAGGGCTGTGCGCTCCTGCTCCGCTTTCAGGTATGTATATAAAAGCTCGGCACGGGTGCGCTCCTGCTGCATCTCGCTGGAGCCGAGCTGTAATAAAAAACGGGCGAGCCTGTCCTTTATCTCGTCTTCGATCTCCAGCTCTCCGACAGCGCTGATAAGAGCTTGTCTGTCGGAAGATGTCAGGAGCTCACGGCGCAAAAACGAAAGCTCGTCATATCCGCCGCCCGAGCACAGAGACTCGAATATCTGCGATGTCGGCATATAGGCGCCGAGCATCACCGACACTTCCTTTACAAGCTCGGTGAGAGCGCAGATGAGCCTGTAACGTGCGGCAGGCTTTTCTCCCAGATACCAGCCGCCTGCCGTGCCTGCCGCAGCAAGGAGCGCACAGCCTATGAACCTAAGCATCGGCTTTTGCACCCGTGAGCGAAAAGGATACGAGCTTTCCGCAGAGAGGCCCTGTACCGAGCACTGCACAGGCACCGAAGGCTCCCGCCCTTATCAGCTTTTTTATGTTCTTTTTGCCGCACACTTGCTCATAGCTCGCTGCATGGCAGGTCGCCGCTATGCACACCCCCGACCCCAGCGCATAGCCGAGGGCTTCAAGGTCTTTTCTGCTGCCTATCTCATCGCAGACTATCACCTGCGGCGACATAACACGCACCGCCGTCATTATGGCGCTGTATTTATCATAGGAGCTGAAAACATCGGTGTGAGGCCCCACGTCGTTTTGAGGGCGCCCCCCGACGCTTGCAGCTATCTCGTTTCGCTCGTCTATCAGCGAAACACGGTGCTTTTCGGAAAGGAGCCTTGTCAGGTCACGCAGCACTGTCGTCTTTCCGCTGGAGGGCGGCCCCGCTATCAGAAGCCCCGTAAGGCCGCTTTTATACGCCTGTGAGAAAAGCTGTTCGGCACAGCCCTTTATCTGCCTTGCTATCCTTATGTTCACCGAGGATATGTCCCGGACACTGTCGGTGACATAGCCCTTTTCGGGGGATATGACAGCCTGTCCGCAGAAGCCCACCCTGCATCCGCCCGCAGCGGTCACATAGCCCTCGGCTATCTCACGGCGAAAGCTGTGGACAGACCCCCCGAGCGCCCTGTTAAAGGCTGTGTCTATGTCGTCGTCCCGAAGCTCTGCGCCGTCATCCCCGCAAAGGGACAGCCTGCCGCCCGGGCAGACATAATATTCCCTGCCGCAGGCGCTCACGCTGAGCTTTCCGCCGCGGCGCAGCCTTATCTCGTTTATTTCGGGCTTCTCGGCTTCGGATATGCTTTTTATCAGCTCCTGCGTTCTCGGAGAGAGCAGCATAAGCGCCTGAGAAAGCCTGCCTGTCTGTTTCATAACGTCATCTCCCGGCTGTAAAAATGGTTCTGGATAATCCTATGCGCCAAGGATCGGTAATATGACCTGTACGGGCTCGGTTTTATTTGGGAAATAGTGCGTCTGCACTTGCAATTACGGGCAGATTGTGTTATAATGTTTTTTGTAGTGTTTTTGCACTGACGCAACAACAAAGTATAAGGAGACAATTATTATGAACAGTCAGCTTTCTCAGGAACAGCTAAAGGTGCTTTCACTGACCAAAAGCGTCATTGGCGAGGTGAAAAAGGTCATTATCGGTAAGGATGAGATAATAATAAAAGTGCTTCTGTCGATACTGGCAGGCGGTCACGTCCTCATCGAGGATATCCCCGGCGTGGGAAAGACCACCCTTGCGGTGGCGCTGTCAAAGGCGCTCTCGCTTGAATACAAGCGTCTGCAGTTTACACCCGACGTTCTGCCGACAGACGTTACGGGCTTTACTATCCTCAACAAGAGCACCGGAAAATTTGAATACAAGCAGGGTGCGGCTCTGACCAACCTCTTCCTGGCCGATGAGATAAACAGAACGTCCTCGAAGACACAGTCAGCTCTGCTGGAGATAATGGAGGAGGGCAAGGTCACCGTTGACGGCGTGACCCACAAGGCGCCCGACCCCTATATCGTTATCGCTACTCAGAACCCGATCGGCTCTATCGGAACGCAGATGCTGCCCGAATCACAGATGGACAGATTTATCGTAAGGCTAACTATGGGCTACCCCAGCCTTGAAAACGAGATATCCGTGCTCAAGGCCAAGCAGAACCTTGTGCCTGTTGACAATGTCAAGGCTGTGGTGTCGGCTCAGGATATAATAGATGCCAGAAACGAGGTGGACAATGTTTATGTGTCCGACCAGATATTCCGCTATATCGCTATGCTTTCCGATGCGACAAGAAACAACGAATATATAAAGCTGGGGCTTTCGCCCAGAGGCACCATAGCAGTGCTCAGGATGACAAAGGCAACAGCTCTGCTGAGGGGTCGTGACTACGTCATCCCGGATGATGTGCTCTACTGTCTTGACGATGTTGTGCTCCACAGGATGATCCTCAATTCAAAGGCCAAGATAAACGGCCTTACAGGCTCTCAGATAATCAGGAGCATAACACAGAGCATCCAGGTGCCGAGGATAAGCAAGTAAGGAGACAGACCGATGCTGGTATTCTATTTTATACTGCTGGCGGTCAGCTTTTTGTTCTACATCCTTTATCAGGGCGTTTTCTCGTTTTATCTGTTTGCCTTTATGGCGGTGATGCCGTTTATCCTGTTCGTGCTCACAAAGATAGTTTCAAAAAAGGTGAGCATAAGCTTTGCAAAAGCGCAGGAGAGCTGTATAAAAGGCTCACGCATACCTGTAACGATCAGGTGCGAGAACAAGAGCCGTATCCCTGTGCCGAACCTTATGATCGAGGTGCAGTATTTCAATACCCTGGACAAGCAGACCGAAAAGCTGAAGATAAGCACACCGCTTTTTCCGAGAGATGTTCAGTATCTCACGCTGCGCCTTTCGAGCGAGCATTACGGAACGATAAAGCTTTGCCTGAAAAAGGCAAAGATCTGCGATATGTTCAAGCTTTTCAGGATGAAGGCGAAGGCAAGGGACAAAATCATTTGCACCGAAGCGTTTTTTACAGTGGTGCCAGGTGCGATACCGCTTGAAAATGCGATAGCAAATTATAGTGAAATGGGTCTGGAGACAGACGAATACTCGAAGGATCACAAAGGCGACGACCCCTCGGAGATATTCGATATACACGAATATCAGGAGGGCGACAAGATAAACCGCATCCACTGGAAGCTTTCGGCAAAGCAGAACACCACTATGGTAAAGGACTATTCGCTGCCGATGGCAAGCTCGATAATAATGATAGTGGATATGGATATCGACAGGACGCAGACAGAACACATGGAGCTTTATGATACGGCTGTGGAGGCTGTGAGCGCCATTTCGCTGTATCTTTCGCAAAACGGGATGTCGCACAAGCTCATATGGTTCGACTCGATAAAAAACGAGAATATGTGTGTTACGATAAAGGACGAGGACGGATCGAGAGTGGCGCTGGATATGCTGCTGCGCTCGGGGCTCCACGGCGGCGAAAGGCCTGCGATAAACAATTATCTTAACACTGTTGACCGTTACAAAGGCGGTCATCTGCTTTATTTTTCGGCAAAGTATGACGAGGGGCTGACCTCTGTTATGAACGATGCCGATCTTGCTTTCAGATACACCTATATGCTTATCGGCTATGCAAATGAGAAAAAAGAAATATTTGATGATTTTGCCGATGTCATCGGTGTTGCTCCCGGAGCAGCTGCCGAGAGCATAAAGGACCTTTGTCTCTGAGAGCCGGAAGGGTGACAAAATGAAAAAGACAAAGAAAAAACAAAGATCGACAGGGCTTTGCTCCAAAAGCGGTATCTTTGTCGAGGGCGATATCCGCCTTGACTGCCGAAGGGAGCATGACCCGAATGTATTTTATATTATAAGGATCCTGCTGGCGTTTGCAGCGACCTTCTGCACCGCTGTTATAACAGCCTCGTTTCTGGATAGCAAGATCTCGGTGCTCGTGATGCTTTTTTACAGCCTGACGATCTGCCTCGCTCTGGGGCTGCTTGTCTCAAGACTGAGGGTCGCAAGAGTGGTATCACTGATATATATGCTGTTTCACTGTGTATATATCTTCACAAGCATGAGGGATATCAGAAACGGCTTTTATGTCGCTGCCAATGAGTATCTTACCAAGGTAAAGCAGACGAATTCCGATATCGCTGATGCAGCCGAAAAGCTGGCAAGGAGCAACCACGCCTATTATGCGACAGAGTTTCTGGTGCTGGTGATAACGTTCGTGGCGTTTATCTGTGTGGCGGCGTGCGTTTACAAGCTGGACTTCCCTATCCTGTTCGTAGCTACCTTCCCCCTGCTGGAGCTTGGCATCTATTTCGGACTGGAGCCGAACATCATCGCAACGTTGGTGCTCGTTATGGTGTGGATAATGGTGCTGTGTCTGCATATCATAAACCACAACACGAACCGTGCCGGGCGAAAAAACACCTTTGCTATCCACGAACGGCGAAAGACCTTCTATTTCACGTCGAGCTCTGCAAAGGCTTCGTTCTATGCGGTCTATGTCCGCTTTATCGCAGTGATCTGTGCGGTCGTGTTCGGCTGCGCTGTGGTGTTCTCGGCGGTCACGGGATTTATAAGACCGAAAAAATTCGATGAGTACCGCTATAATATCTCGCATTTTGTTTCGGAGTTTACAACGTATGACCTTGCGAATATGTTTGAGAACCTCAGAAACGGCGACAGCCTGCTGGGGGTAAAGACCGTGGGCGGTACAAACGGCGGACTGCTCGGGCGAAACGACAGCATACGCTTCAACGGCTCGACCTCTCTGCGGCTGAGCGTTTATCCGTTTCCAAGGCCCCTCTATCTCAGGGGCTATGTGGCAGGCATCTATCAGGACAACTCATGGGTGGTGCCCGAGACCGAGACAGGCGACGTGACCTTTGATGACCTTTACGACAGCTACGATGTGTGGCCTCAGGATCAGGGCTTTATCTCGACCTTCAACGTTATGAACGATGACAATGCTATACCCTCGGAGATGACCGTGAGAGCGATGGGTGCCAGCAAGAAGTTTGTCTATGCACCCTATTCGACCTATTACAGCGAATCGAGCGACAGCAATAAAAAGAAGTTCATACCGTCTCTGGACTCCTATATAAAGCCGAGCTCAGACGAATATGATATTGTGTACAGCGATATAAACTATTATATCACCGACCTGTCTGATGCCGACAGCAGCTCTGCTGCCGTTGCCGAAAAGCGGGAGCAGATCCTTAACCCCGAGATACAGGACGCTATGGCGGAGTATGAGGAGTATGTTTATAACACCTACATCGAGCCGCTGACAAGCGACAAGCTGGATGAGGCCTATAACGAGATCGTCGGCAGATATCTCTCAAGCGATATCCAGTCGTGGACGCTTGCCGATGTCGTAAACGCTGTGACACGCTATTTCAATGACCCTGCGATAGGGTTTGAATATGACCTGAAGCCCGGAAAGACTCCCGAGGATGAGGAGTTTGTGGATGACTTTCTGACAAAGAAGCGGGGCTACTGCTCTTACTTTGCAACGGCAGGCGCACAGCTTCTGAGAAAGTTCGGCTATCCCACCAGATATGCCGAGGGCTTTATGGTGCTGCCGAGCCAGCTGGATCCCAAGGCTGACCCCGAAGAGCAGCAGCAGATAAACGTTGCCGACAAGTGCGCCCACGCATGGACAGAGGTGTATATAAACGGTATCGGCTGGTATCCTGTGGAATTTACTCCGGGATATGAAAACGACAACCCTAACCTTTCGGACAGGGACAAGCACGAGCAGAACAAAGATGACTCCTCCTCGCAGCCGAAGCCCGAAAGCTCGTCCTCGGAGGAGAAGAAGGAAACTTCGTCTTCAAGCGCCGAGAGCTCGAGCACATCAAAGGCTGAAAGCAGCTCCTCAAAGGCGTCATCCTCCTCAAAGTCGTCGTCCTCTTCAAAGGCAGCGCCCTCGCCCGGCAAAAACGGCAGCGGCAGCGCATCAACAGCGGATGCCGACCACGCAGGCTATGCCGACAGCAGCAGCGTTTCAAATTCTCATGAAGGCTTGCCCTCGGGAGCGAAAAAGGTGCTGATGACGATAGTTGTCATCGGGCTGATCGTCGGAGTCATACTGCTCAACAGGGTGCTGAAGCTGAGACAGATGCAGCGCCTGACCGAAAGCGGCAGCCCCTCTGACAGGGCGATGAACATTTACAGGTATATGCTGAAATATCTGTCGCTGACAGGGCTTTATGCGCCGCAGAACGTCTCGGATATGCAGGCGCTCAGAGATATGCTGGACAAGCTGCCCGACTACGGGCTCATCATCCTGACCGAGCGCATAACCTATATCTCGGAGCTTGCGGTAAAGGCGCACATGAGCGGCGAGGGTGTCAGCAAAGAGCAGGCAGACAAGGCGCTCGAGATGCTTCACAGCATAAGGCGTGAGCACATCCTTGACAAGCTCTCCCTCCCGGGCAGGCTTGCCGCAAGGTTCATCTACGGGCTTTACTGATAAAAAAACGAGCTTCCCCGGCAGCAGGTGCTCGTTAAAGCTCGTTTCAAAAGACTTTTATAACGGGGAACGGGGCTGTCTGTACGAATGTACAGACCTGACGAGACAAAGCCTGCACTGTTTTGAGCTTATCGACAAACTAAAACGAGCATTGCTTATTCAGCA
>DFEO01000096.1 GCA_002368715.1 Ruminococcus sp. UBA3800 | reverse complement strand
TCTAACTTTTTGGGGTCAGTTCATTGCGGAGGTGCCTTTTTTATGCTCGGGATACGGACTGAACTAAAAAAACGCCCATGGTGATGATCCGGAACATCATCACCAAAGGCGATACTCTTATCATTCTTATTCTTTGCGACAGCGCTATACAGCCGCCGAAGATATCGAATACTTCTTAGAGTATTCCTCTATCTTCTCCTCATAGGTCTTAGGGCCGTTCCTGTGAAGCTGATCAAGATACTCGTGCTTTTTAAGCGTAGCATATTCGGGCTTGCAGGAAAGCAGATATACCGCAATATTTGAGCAGTGATCCGATATCCTCTCCACGTTCGTAAGGATATCCAGGAAGTATACACCGATCTCGACCTTGCATATTCCCTTCTTTGCCCTGTCGATATGTATGGATTTGAGCTCCTCCACTATCCTGTCCACGACCTCCTCCAGAGGCTCGACCTCGATGATCTCCTGTGAATCCTGCGTTTTAGTGGCGTCGATAGCAAGCTCGATTATCTCGCTGATAGCATCGAAGGTGACATTGAGCTCCTTGACAGCCTCATCCGAGAAGGACTGCTCCTGCTCGTAAAGAGCCTCAGCAGTCTCGAGGATGTTCATAGTATAATCTCCGATCCTCTCATACTCCGAAATAAGGTGGAAATATGCTGTCACCTCTCTTGACTCGTCCTCGTTCAGGCCGCAGTCATTGAGCTTGATAAGATACTGGCCGACTCTGTCCTCCAGCCTGTCGATAGTTTCCTCACGCTCTCTGATCTTCTCAACGACCTTGGGGTCAAACTTGTCAAACAGCGTTCTCACAGCCTTGAAGTTTTTCTGAGCCTTTATGCCCATCTGGACCACTGCCTCTCTTGTCTGAGAGATAGCGACATTCGGTGTAACAAGAAACCTTTCGTCCAGAGTGTCGTCCTCGAGCTCCTCGTCCTCCTCGCCGGGCTTGTCCCTGACCGTAAGGCAGGCCAGCTTTTCGAGCACACTCGCAAAAGGGATGAATATAGCCGTAACTATCACATTGAACAGAGTGTGGAAGTTTGCGATATCACCTGTTGAGAACTCCTTGTTCCAGAAGGACCAGCCCACAGCGAACTGATAGGCATAGATAGCGATAAGAAACAGTATCGTTCCGATAACATTGAAATAAAAATGCAGAAGTGAAGCACGCTTTGCATTCTTCGAGGAATTAAGGCTCGAAAGCATAGGCGTTACACAGGTGCCGATATTGGTACCCATGATTATCGGGAAAGCGGAAGCAAACATCAGCGCCCCGGAACCGGAGATCGCCTGAAGTATTCCGACAGCCGCTGCACTGCTCTGTGTGCAGACAGTAACAACAGCACCTGCCAATATTCCGAGAACAGGGTTCTGGAGCACTTCAAAGATCTTCTTGAACACCTCGAGCTCTGCCATAGGCTCGACAGCGGCTCTCATTGTGGTCATTCCCGTAAAAAGGATAGACACTCCAATAAGGATCTCGCCCACATTTTTCTTTCTTATCTTCTTTGAGAACATAATGAACAATATGCCGACTATCGCCAGTACGGCAGCCAGGTTCGTAGGCTTTATAAAGCCCATGAAAAAGTTTGTATCTCCCTGGCCTTCAAGCTTTGTCAGCCTGAGTATCTGTGCGGTCATAGTGGTGCCGATGTTCGCACCCATTATAATGCCCACAGCGCCTCTGAGCTTTAAGATGCCGGCATTGACCAGGCCTATAACTATGACAGTCGTAGCTGTCGAGGACTGGACGGCAGCTGTCACCAAAGCGCCGAAGAAGATGCTGGTGAAAATATTGCCCGACATCTTGGCAAGCACTTTTTCCATCAGTCCGCCCGACGCCTTTTCAAGCCCCGAGCTCAGCGTATTCATTCCATACATGAAAAACGCCAGACCACCGATGGCAGCTATAACATTAAACACGCTCAAAGATATCAATCCTTTCGACCAAACAAATATATTGAAAAAAACAAGCCAAAGCCTAGGCGGTACAGCCGCCCGGCTCTGACTTTTCAGTTATTGACGTTTTGCAACGACAAGCCTGTTCATAGCACGCATGAGCTTCTGCTCTGCACGCTTGAACTCCTTATCGCTCTCATGCTGCTTTATCTTTTTCTCCGCAAGCTCCTTTGCCTTCTGCGCTCTGGCAACGTCGATCTCATCGTCCCACTCAACGGCAGGAGTAACTATCGTCACCTCGTTGTCGATCACGCTCACAAGCCCTGTTGATATTGCGGCCACCCTGAACTCGCCGTTTTGCTTGACCTTTAGCGGAGAGGGCACGATATTTGCAACATAAGGAACGTGGTTTGCGCATATTCCGATATCACCCGTGGCGGTCTTGACGATGACCTGTTCGGTCTCGCCCTCAAAAAACACCTTTTCCGGGGTCATAATCTTGAGATTGAACGAATTCATAACACTGCACCTTTTTCAGATGTGATATCAGGCATTCTGTTTTGCCTTCTCGACAGCTTCGTCGATAGTTCCCACAAACAGGAATGCAGACTCGGGCAGGTCATCATGCTTGC